>NZ_PGCP01000005.1 GCF_002812985.1 Aeromonas lusitana | reverse complement strand
ACCATCGACAACGACAGCAAGGCGGGTGCCACGGGCACCGAGTTTGATGACAGCGTGACCATCACGGTGAACGGGGTGGGCGGCACGACGGCCAGCGACCAACTGATAGTGCGCATCGTGGACGACACCCCGACAGCCAATGATGAAAACGGCGGCAGCGTCACCGAAGACGTGGCGGGCAGTCTGGGTGGTAACGTGCTGAGCAATGATGCCTCCGGTGCCGATACCCCGGCTGCGTTCGTGGGCTGGACTGCGACCGGGCATAACAACAGCACCTCGGTCACGGCGCTCAGTACCTACGGTACCTTCGTGCAAAATGGCGACGGCAGCTGGACCTACGCGCTGGACAACAGCCGTGCGGCCACCCAGGCGCTGACGGCGGCGTTCAACCAGAGCTACGACGTCTGGTACACCATGAAGGATGCGGACGGGGATGAGAGCATCGCCAAGCTGACCATCACGGTCAAGGGGGCGAACGACACTTCCACCGTGGTGACGGCGGCAGCGACCGGTCCGGACCACCTGGTGTACGAGTCGGGCCTCAACCCGAGCGGCTCCAACGCGGCGGCCACCACCGAAACGGTGGCAGGCAGCTTCACGGTGTCGGCGTCGGACGGCATCCTGAACGTGGTGATAGGGGGCACGAGCTACACCCTGGCGCAACTGATTGCCTTCAACGGCAGCCAGAGCGTGAACACCGGGGAGGGGATACTGACCCTGCTGAGCTACAGCGGGGGAGCCAGTGGCGGGACGGTCAACTACAGCTACACCCTGAGCGCGACCATCGACAACGACAGCAAGGCGGGTGCCACGGGCACCGAGTTTGATGACAGCGTGACCATCACGGTGAACGGGGTGGGCGGCACGACGGCCAGCGACCAACTGATAGTGCGCATCGTGGACGACACCCCGACAGCAAACGATGATGCTGACAGTGCCACAGAGGGGGTATCCACCGCCGTCACCGGCAATGTCATTACCGGGGTAGGCACCACGGGGGGTAGCAGTGGTCCGGGTGTTGACGTCAAGGGCGCGGATAATGCTGCCGTCAGCCAGGTGGTTGGTTTCGGGGGGAGCATTGACAGCGACCCGACCGGTAACTTCACGGTCAACGGCCAATACGGCAACCTGACCATGGGGGTGGATGGTACATACAGCTACACCCTGACGGCGGCATCAGTGCCTGTCGGTGCAACGGATGTGTTTACCTACACGCTCAAGGACGGTGACAACGACACGGATCCGGCAACCCTGACGATCAATATCGCTCAGGATACCCGTATCCCCGTGCTGACTATCGGTAATGCAACCGTCGATGAAGAGGGGCTGCCGGCCCGCGCCGGTGAACCAGCGGGCAATGCGGCCAGTGGCAACTCCGAGATCTTCAACGGCAGCTTCAGCATCAACACGCAAGGTGAGAACCTCACTGCGCTGACCATAGGTGGTCAGGTGTACAACCTGGGGGCGGGGGGCAGCCAGACCCTGATCAACAATACGCAGGGGATGCTGGTCGTGACCGGGGTGAGCGGTCCAGTCTCGGGTGTGTTCACGGTGAACTACACCTATACGCTCAAAGACAACATTCTCACCCACAATGTGCAGGGCAATGCTGACACGGCCAATGGCCCGAGCTTCGTGGTTTCTGCCACGGACGCCAGCGGTGATGCAGGTACAGGTACCCTGCAGGTGGTCATCAGCGATGATGCGCCGATCGCCAATGGGGCGACCAATGCCGGCCAGGCGACTCAGGTCCAGAACACCAACCTGATGCTGATCCTCGATATCTCCGGCAGTATGGATGAATCATCTGGGTATCAGGGCATGAGCCGGTTGCAGGTTATGCAGAAATCCGCTCTGGAGCTGCTCGACAAGTACGATGCCTACGGCAATGTGATGGTCAACATCATCACCTTTGCCACCCTGGCATCCAACCCGACAGGGACCTGGGTGACTGTCGATGCGGCCAAGGCAATCATTCTTGGCCTTTCGTCAACCGATTCGACCAACTATGACGATGCGCTGAACGATGCCATCAATGCCTTCGCGGCGAGCAACAAGATCGTCGGAGCACAGAATGTCTCCTACTTCATGTCGGATGGCTTGCCCAATGCGAGTTCCGTCAGCAACCCCGCGACTGTACCCGATGGTTCAAACAGCTTTGGTGATGGCAGTGGCGTCAGTTCTGCCAACGAGAAGGACTGGACCGACTTCCTGACCGCGAACAACATCAACTCGTTCGCGCTTGGGATGGGGTCAGGGGCTACCCAGTCGGCACTCGATCCTATTGCTTACAACGGTGTGACCGGGGCAAGCCCGGCGAACACCTCTGCCGTAGTGGTGACCGACTTCAGCCAGTTGGCGGCCACATTGCTCAGCACAGTGGTGGCCCCACCATTGTCTGGACAACTGATCGATGGCGTAACGGCGAGCACGGGGGCGGATGGTGGCTGGATCAATGCCATCACGGTTGGAGGGATCACCTACACCTACAACCAGAAGACCGATGTCTCTGGTTTCAGCGGTGGAACCTCTGCCGGTACCTTCGATACAAGCACCAACGAATGGTCAATTTCGGTGGCTGGCGGCACCTTCAAAATTGATATGGATAACGGTCTGTATACCTACACGCCACCCTCTTCCATCCCTGTGGGAGGGATCAGTCAGGTCATCGGTTACAGCGTGATCGATAACGATGGAGATACGGCGTCCAGCACCTTGTCCCTCATCGTCAACCCGGCGATCGGGCCCACAGTGGTACGCGATGACTTCATCGTCACCAACCAGGATCCGTCGACCATCCCGGATTGGGCTTTGCTAGCCAATGATACCGGGCCGCTGGCTGCGACCCAGACGATCACTGGGGTCTCTGGGGCCGTGAGTGGCACTGTGACTGACAACGTGGGGTCGGTAACATTCGATGACACGTCTGGCAATATCACGCCTAATACCTATGAAGGGTCGTTCAACTACACCAACAGCACCACCACGGATACGGCCAAAGTATTCGTGGATGTGCAGAGTGGCTCGACGCTCACCGGGGGCTACCTCGACGAGATCCTGATTGGCGGGACAGGCAATGACACCATCAACGGCAATGCTGGCAATGATATCCTGCTCGGTGGTGCCGGCAACGATACCCTGAATGGAGGCGAGGGTAACGACATCCTGGTGGGCGGGGCGGGTAACGATACCCTGGATGGTGGGGCGGGCAATGACACTGCCAGCTACATCGATATCACGGGGGGGATTGGTGTCACCGTCATTGTTAATGGCAACAATCAGGCTACTGGCGGGGGCGGGACCGACAGTCTGAGCAACATGGAAAACCTGGTGGGTTCCATGTTCAACGACAACCTGACCGGTGATGGCAATGCCAACATCCTCAGTGGCCTGGCGGGTGACGACATCTTGGTTGGTGGCGGGGGAGATGATCTGCTGATCGGCGGTGCTGGTAGTGACACAATGACCGGCGGCACTGGCAAGGATACCTTCAAGTGGACGGCGGGAGATGCCGGTGGTACCGATACCATCAAGGACTTCACCACTGGGGCCAATGGGGATGTACTGGACTTGAGTGAACTGCTGAGCGGGGAGCACTCCAACGCAGCCAACCTGGATCAGTATCTTAACTTCGCGTCGGGTCCGGGTAGCAACAAATCGACCCTGACGATCGATCTGGATGGCTCGGGGAGTGGCAGCACGACCCACACCATCTTCTTCGACAGCGTGGATCTGACGGTCGGCAATACCCGAACCGACTCACAGATCATCCAAGACTTGCTGACCCAGGGCAATCTCAAGGTTGACCCATAATCAAACCATGGGGGCCGGGCTTGCCCGGTCCCTGTTATTTGATGACGAGGACGGCTAAGATAGCGGCAGTATCAGGAGTAGAGTCACCATGCAGTCATTTAATTGGGTCGACATCGATGGCATTCGCTATAGCTGGGATGGGCAGGACAATATCGTCTGCACCGGCCGTTTTGGCTATCAGGCCACGATGACAGGTGACAAGCTCAATGGCCTGGAGCTGGAGACGGAAGATGGCGAGGTAGCTGGGTCCCTCAATGTGGACTTTGCCGCATCGAACATCAGCTTCACGCCGGCAGAAGATGCCCCCATGCCTCACATGATGGTGCTGGTTGGCCATGAGTGGGGACAGCAGGAGTATTCGCTGCAGAGTCTCAATGACACTCCCTTGCAGGGGCTGCTCAGTCATGGGGATGAGTTGGACTGGAGTTCGCTGGCGATTGTCACGGCTCCCGAGCCCATGTCACCACCCCAAGGTCACGTTCTGTCGTGGGATTCATTCCACTTCGAGGACGATGCCCTGCTCGGTGTCCCGTCGACGGCTGCGGTGGCAACACGCCATGGCAGTCTGCAGGATGGCGAGATCAGCATCAACATCGACATGACCAACCAGGTGCTGGAGCAGATCCCCCCCTTGCACGATATATGAATCTCATTCGACGATGGGCATAATGACCTCAATCCAATCGATTGAGGTTTTTTCTATGTGGCGTCCTCTTCTTACCCTGTCTGCGCTGGTTGTCAGTGCTCCCTTGCTCGCCATTGAGGTGCCGCAGGCACCGCACTTGGTGGTCAGTGGCTACGCCGAGCAGAAGGCCGAACCCGACATGCTGACCCTCAACGTCGCCGTGACCGCGCTGGAGAAGCAGGGCATCAAGGCCAAGCAGCAGGTAGATACCAAGGTGGCGGCCTTCTTCGGTCAGCTGGAGAGCCTCGGCATCAAGCGCAGCGACGTGGAAGCCGGCAATCTGGTGATCTCCCCCGAGTACCAATATCCCCAGAACAAGCAGCCCGAGATGGTGGGCTACCGTGCCCAGCGCCAGCTCTCCGTCAAACTCTATCAGCTCGACAAGCTGAGCCAGCTGATGGATACCGCCCTCAAGGCCGGGCTGGAGTCCGTCTCCCAGATTGAGTACGGCCTGAAGTCACCTCAGGTCATCAAGGAGCAGGCCCGTCTGGGCGCCGTGGCTGATGCCACCAGTAAGGCGGAGTCCCTGGCCAAGGCGTTTGGCATGAAGCTGGGCAAGGTCTACAGCGTGGAGTATCGCAACAACTCCCCGGTGCCCATCTATAGCCGGGCCATGAAGGCCGCCGCCGCGCCTGCCGCCGATATGGTGGAGAACAGCTACCAACAGCAGCAGATCAGCATCACGGATAACGTGGAAGCCGTGTTCCTGCTGGAATAACGACCTGGCCTGCGGGCCTGTTTAAAGTGCAATCCAACAAGCCCGTGGCTCATCACCCCGGGCTTTTGTGTATGGGTATTTTATCGCTGACAGCAATGGGGGCGCGGCGCCAGGGCAGAAGAGCAACAGATAGCCGCGGCAGGCACAAGAGAGTGCTTGCAGGGGGATGAACTAGCGCGGGATATAAGTGTCGGTTCAGGAGGGGAAGGAATAGAAAATGCCGGTCATTGACCGGCATTTGCGTAACAGGAGCGGGGCGGCTTAGCCCAGGGTGGGGGCGACAGGACTCCGACCCTTGAGCTTGAACTGATAGCCGATGGCCAGTACCAGCAGCCAGACCGGGATCAGCATCACCGAGATCTCCATGCCCGGGGTCAGGTACATGATGACCAGGATGGCGGCCATGAAGGCGAGGCAGAGGTAGTTACCGAACGGGTACCAGAACGCCTTGAACTTGGGCTCCACCCCTTCGGCCTGCTTGGCCTTGCGGAACTTGAGGTGGGCCAAGCTTATCATGGCCCAGTTGATGACCAGGGCGGAGACTACCAGCGCCATCAGCAGGCCAAAGGCCTTGCCCGGCATCAGGTAGTTGATCAGCACGCACAACAGGGTAGCGGCGGCGGAGACCGAGAGGGCGACCAGCGGCACACCGCTCTTGTTGGTCTTGAGCAGGCTGCGCGGGCCATTGCCCTGCTTGGCCAGGCCAAACAGCATGCGGCTGTTGCAGTAGACACAGCTGTTGTAGACCGAGAGCGCGGCGGTCAGCACCACTATGTTGAGCACGGTGGCCACCAGGTTGCTGTCCAGCGCGTGGAAGATCATCACGAACGGGCTGCCGCCTTCCACCACTTTACCCCAGGGGTAGAGGGACATCAGCACCGCCAGGGCGCCGATATAGAAGATCAGGATGCGGTAGATCACCTGGTTGGTGGCCTTGGGAATGCTCTTCTCGGGATCGTCGGCTTCCGCCGCCGTGATGCCGACCAGCTCCAGACCGCCGAACGAGAACATGATCACCGCCATGGCCATCACCAGTCCGTTGATGCCGTTGGGGAAGAAGCCGCCCTGGTCCCACAGGTTGGTCACGCTCGCCTCGGGGCCAGCGCCGCCGGAGAACAGCAGGTAGCCGCCAAAGCCAATCATGCCGACGATGGCCACCACCTTGATGATGGCAAACCAGAACTCCATCTCGCCGAACGCCTTGACGTTGCTGAGGTTGATGGCGTTGATCAGCACGAAGAAGAAGGCCGCCGACATCCAGGTCGGGATCTCGGGCCACCAGTACTGCACATAGATTCCGACCGCCGTCAGTTCGGCCATGCTCACCAGTACATAGAGTACCCAGTAGTTCCAGCCGGAGGCGAAACCGGCGAAGTCACCCCAGTACTTGTAGGCAAAGTGACTGAAGGAGCCCGCTACCGGCTCTTCCACCACCATCTCGCCGAGCTGGCGCATGATGAGGAAGGCGATGAAGCCGCCGATGGCGTAGCCGAGCAGCACAGAGGGGCCCGCCATCTTGATGGTCTGGGCAATACCGAGGAACAGGCCGGTACCGATGGCACCGCCCAATGCGATAAGCTGAATGTGGCGGTTTTTAAGGCCGCGTTTCAGCTCTCCGCCTTGTTGTTGAAGATCCATTCTTCCGTCCTTACGTCGCTGAAGTCACTGGTCTGTCGCCCCGTCCACCCTTGCACTTCCTGTGCCCCGGCGCGGCACTCTGTGCCGAAAACGTGACGAAATCCGTATTAATTTCGTTACGGTGTGCCGCGTATCGTTTTTTATAGCGGCTACCAACCCGAGCAGAATAGTGATAATCGACCGCCAACGCACCTGTTTTCCTCGTCATCGGCGCGTTTTTTGCGGTCAAGGCAGGTTTTTTATGATCTGGGAAGGGGTTTTGGGAGTGGTTGCTGGTTTTGCGGGCGATTGGTTTTTGGGTGATTGACCTTGCTTGAATCCTGTGTCCTATTGTCGGTTTTCTTCATGAAAGGACTCATTGTGGTCGAACGAATTGCCGTAGGCCTGCTGCTTGCCGCGCTCTGGCTCGGGATCTGGCTCTCTCCCATCTTGCTGACCATGGCCGCGGCCTGCCTCATGGTCTGGGGCTGGCAGGGGGCGGATTATCTGGTGGCCAACATCCTCATGGTGCTGATGCTGGCCGCCGGCATTGGCCTGGTGCCCGCCTGCTGGCTGAGTGAGCGGGTACGCAAGGGACCCGGTCTGCTGACCCTGCATGGCTGGCTGATGAACAATCGGGAGCTCAACAAGCCCGGCTCCCGTCCCCTCCTATAAACGACATGACGCCGGGATCTCTCCCGGCGTCATTGTTGCCCCGTTTTGATGTTCATTTATATTGCCACCATGCCATTTGATGGCGCTTAATACTGCCAACGGTGCTTTTATCAGCACAGCTGGCGACGCAATCCGGTGGCCTCCAGGATCTTGGCGCTGATCTCCTCCACCGAGTGAGAGCTGGTATCGAGGAAACGGATCGCCTCCTGACGAAACAGCCGCTCCACGCTCATCAACTCCTGCTCGCACTGCTCAAGGGATGAATAACGGCTGTTGGCCCGGCGCTGGTTGCGGATCTCGTGCAGCCGCTGGGGCGCTATGGTGAGGCCGAACAGCTTGTGGCGATTGGCCTTGAGGGGCGCAGGCAGTTCGAGCGAGCCCATGTCCTGCTCGATGAAGGGGTAGTTGGCGGCGCGAATGCCAAATTGCAGCGCCAGGTAGAGGCTGGTCGGCGTCTTGCCGCAGCGGGAGACCCCGATGAGGATGATGTCCGCCTCGTCATACTCCCGGGTGGTGATGCCGTCGTCGTTGGTGAGGGCGAAGTTCACCGCCTCGATGCGATCGTCATAGAGCTTGCGGTTCTCCATGCCGTGGGTGCGATGAAGCCTGGGCTCGGCCTTGATGCCGAGCTCTTGCTCGAGCGGGCTCACGAAGGTGTTGAGAAAGTCGTGGCTGCTGGCCTGGGCCTTGAGTACCTCTTCGCGCACTTGCGGGTCGACTATGGTGTGAAACAGGATGGGGCGCACCCCGGTCTGGCGAAACTGCTCGTCGATGCGCATCCGCACCTGGCGAGCCTTCTCCTGGGTCTCCACGAAGGGGATGGTCACCTGTTCAAACACCAGGGGAAACTGGCTCAAGACGGCGTGACCGAACACCTCGGCCGTGATGGCGGTGCCATCGGATACATAAAATACGGTGTGCACAGCGGACTCCTGTGATGTGCGAGGGCAGGGGAGTGGCATTCAGTATCTCTCGAAACCATACCCGTTTTGTCAACCGGTCTGCCATGCCCAAGTTGTGAACTTGCTTGCAAACCTGAGTCGTTACCTTTTTGTGTCGGTATTGTAGAATGCCTGTGTCAAGCGGCCATCCCCAAATCTTGCAGGGGATTTTTTTGACAATAAGTAGAAAACGTTTTCATGGTCGTTGGCAAGCACACACCAACAAAAACACATGATTTGGCACAGCAGGTGCGTTGACACCCTGGCCCACCAACCTGGAGACATGCAAATGCAACAGTACGTACTCTGGTACGAACAGCTCGGTATGCAGGACGTAGAGCGCGTCGGCGGCAAGAATGCATCCCTTGGCGAGATGATCAGCAACCTCTCCGGTGCCGGTGTATCCGTGCCCGGCGGTTTTGCGACCACCGCCTTTGCGTTTAACGAGTTTCTGGAGTTAAGCGGCCTCAACGGCAAGATCCACGACCTGCTCGACAGCCTGGACGTGGACGACATCGCCGCCCTCAACAAGGCCGGTCAGCAGATCCGCGACTGGGTGGTGGAAGCTCCCTTCCAGCCAGCGCTGGAGCAGGCCGTGCGCGCCGCCTATGACAAGCTGAGTGCGGGTCTCGAGGCCTCCTTTGCGGTGCGCTCTTCCGCCACCGCCGAAGACATGCCGGATGCCTCCTTCGCCGGTCAGCAGGAGACCTTCCTCAACGTGCGCGGCATCGATTCCGTCATGACCGCCATCAAGCATGTGTTTGCCTCCCTGTTCAACGATCGCGCCATCTCTTACCGGGTGCATCAGGGATACGATCACAAGGGCGTGGCGCTCTCGGCCGGGGTGCAGCGCATGGTGCGCTCGGATCTCGCCGCCTCCGGCGTCATGTTCACCCTGGACACCGAATCCGGTTTCAACGACGTGGTCTTCATCACCGGCAGCCAAGGCCTTGGCGAGATGGTGGTGCAGGGCGCCGTCAACCCGGACGAGTTCTATGTACACAAACCGACCCTCAAGGCCGGCCGTCCCGCCGTGGTACGCAAGACTTTGGGATCCAAGCTTATCAAGATGACCTACTCGGACGATGCCGGTCACGGCCGTCAGGTGAAGATCGTCGACACCTTGGATGTCGAGCGCAACCGCTTCTGCATCACGGATGACGAGGTGATGGCACTCGCCAAGCAGGCGCTCATCATAGAACAGCATTACGGCCGCCCGATGGACATCGAGTGGGCCAAGGATGGTCAGGACGGCCAGCTCTATATCGTCCAGGCCCGCCCCGAGACGGTGCGCAGCCGCCAGGAGGCGAACACGCTCGAACGTTTTGCACTGAAACAATCCGGCAAGGTGCTGATCGAAGGGCGCGCCATCGGCCACAAGATAGGCTCGGGCCCGGCGCGGGTCATCTCCTCCATCAGCCAGATGGATGAGGTGCAGCCCGGCGATGTGCTGGTCACCGACATGACTGATCCGGATTGGGAGCCCATCATGAAGCGGGCCTCCGCCATCGTCACCAACCGCGGTGGCCGCACCTGTCACGCCGCCATCATAGCCCGTGAGCTCGGGATCCCGGCCGTGGTGGGCTGTGGCGACGCCACCGACCATATCGAAGATGGCCGTCTCATCACCGTCTCTTGCGCCGAAGGTGACACCGGCTTCATCTACGACGGTGAGCTCGACTTCGATGTGGCGGTGACCGAGGTGGGCAACATGCCGCGCCTGCCCATCAAAGTCATGATGAACGTCGGCAACCCGGATCGGGCCTTCGACTTCGCCCAGTTGCCGAACGCCGGTGTGGGCCTGGCTCGTCTCGAGTTCATCATCAACCGCATGATAGGGGTTCACCCCAAGGCGCTGCTGGAGTTTGACAAGCAGAGCCCTGAGCTCAAGGCCACCATCACCAAGATGATCGCGGGCTACGATAGCCCCCGTGAATACTATGTGGCCAAGCTGAGCGAGGGGATTGCCACCCTGGCCGCCGCCTTCTGGCCGGAGCGGGTCATAGTGCGGATGTCGGACTTCAAGTCCAACGAGTACGCGAACCTGGTGGGTGGCCGTGGTTACGAGCCCCACGAAGAGAACCCCATGATAGGTTTCCGCGGCGCCTCCCGTTACATCGCCGACAGCTTCCGCCCCTGCTTCGCCCTGGAGTGCGAGGCGATGAAGCGGGTGCGCGATGGCATGGGCCTGACCAACGTCGAGGTGATGATCCCCTTCGTGCGCACCGTGGGTGAAGCGGAGCAGGTGGTGGAGATCCTGGCGGAGAACGGCCTGCGCCGTGGCGAGCGGGGCCTCAAAGTCATCATGATGTGCGAGCTGCCCTCCAACGCCCTGCTGGCGGATCAGTTCCTGCAGCACTTCGATGGCTTCTCCATCGGCTCCAACGACATGACCCAGCTCACCCTGGGGCTGGACCGGGATTCCGGCCTCATCGCCCACCTGTTTGATGAGCGCAACGAGGCGGTCAAGGCGCTGTTGTCCATGGCCATCCAGGCCGCCCGCAAGGCCGGCAAGTATGTGGGGATCTGCGGTCAGGGCCCGTCCGATCACCCGGACTTCGCCGCCTGGTTGGTCGAGCAGGGTATAGATTCGGTATCCCTCAACCCGGATACAGTCGTCGATACCTGGCTCTATCTGGCCGAGCAACACAAGGCCGGTTGAACCCCTCGTCATCCTGCTTGAGAAACACAATGGCGCCCACAAGGGCGCCATTTTATTTGGCTAAATACGCGAGTATTATTTTATTGGCAGAGGCTGCCCATATCCGGCCCTATTTCCACTTGTCGTACGCCATCAGTTTGCAAGAGCGCCACAAATAGCAAAATACCCCGCATCGCTTGAAATGACAGCCAGTCTCGTGAATGACCAGTTTCCCTCTGATGGGGACGATATCGAGTGGATATTAACCTGTCCGATACCCACAACGCATTTTCAATCCTTGCGTCACAGCGTCGTCTTTCTTTTCGACATGCGGCTCTGGTCGTCACCGCATATAAAACACGCAGACGCTAGTGCACCTAATAAATGCGTTCTCCGGCGTCACTCAATGCATTTTCTGCACTGATACATATGCTGCATGCACCTTTAGCGCGGTAACCGAGGTGTGATTTTTGTACGTTTTAAGAGCATTCACTCCATCACAATCATTAACAAAAATAATATTTTTAGTGTTTTATTCTGTATAAAAACGTTGCCTAGTGATTAAGTCTGCCTCGTACGAGGCCTTTCGGCTCGGCAAAAACCTATTATCTCATTGTTTTTAATGCAAATTGTGCCGCATAAAAAGATATTATTTTATTATCATTAATTCACGCAGTGATTCTGTGAGAATACCGTCGTTCAGCCTGAGTCAGATCATTGGGCTGGTAATGACGGAGCACAGTGAGTGTGTCGGAACGTCAGTTACTGGTTAACACGGAGGCTGGTCATGCTTGAATTTGAATTGATAAGAGAACGCTCAGTAGCAGAGTATTTGATCAATAAGGACGGGAGTATCATCGTCGATCTACACAATGGCACCTTCACCTTTCGCCATTTTGCCGGAACGCAGCAGTCACAGGTGATCAGAATGGGAACAAGAGAAGCCGGAGTATTGCGATATCTGGTCAGTAACAGTGGTTATCTGGTATCCAAGGATGAAATCCTTAATAGCGTATGGCGTGGAAGAATCGTGTGTGAAAACACGGTTTCAGTGGCACTGTCCAATCTCAGGAAATTATTGCGCAGGGTAGATCCGGATTGTCGTTGCCTGGTGACGGTAGCTCGAGCCGGTTACATATTTTATCCCTACCGGTCGGGGTTCATCATAGAAGGTAGCTATGACAGAAAGAACAGATAGCCTGCGCTTTGAATATATCAAGCATACCCTTGAGCCGATTGTTGCATTCGATACGGGAGAGATATTGTCATTTGAGGTTGTCTCGTTCTCGGAAAATCGGACCTTATTGGATAAAGAGTATTTAAGCGATACCAATTACGCCAACCAACTTCTGTTATTCACCCGTCAACTGGAGTTCTTCCAGAAAATAAATCAACATGACAATGGTCTCTATCATTCCCTCTTCATCAATGCCGGGCCTTGTCTCTTCAACAATAAAATATCGTGGGGAGATTTCATCCCCTTTATATTCCATTTCAGGATCAACATCGGTTTTGACATGCAAAGTATCGTGAGCGGCCTGCCGGAGCCGGTCTCCCGTGTCATGGCACAGCTCAGAGAGTGCGGGGTGAAGTTCTGGATCAAGGATGTTGATGAGGGCGTACAGAGGTTGCCTGCCGAGTTGCTAGCGCTGTTTGATGGCATCAAGATAGGAAAGCAGTTTTTTTGGCAGTGCTTTAACCGGCGAGATAGCGCCTTTATTCGGTGTGCCTCGGCCGCATGGGGTGATAAATACGTCATCGTCGAGGGGGTGGAAAACAAGCATCATCTCTCTTTTGTCAGGGCGCAGGGGATTGCTCAGGGCCAGGGATTTCATTGGCGGGCCAAATTGGCGCGGCAGGCCATCTGGCATTGATGATTTAAAGCATCCTCTTTTTAAATCGAGTTACCACAGTCCCTTGATTGGTATGCATAGCGTATATCGACGGCTTATGCCTCTGCGATCCTATCGAAGGGGGTGGAATAGACTATCGACGGTTATGCCACCAACCACTCGGGCGGGATAATAGCACCATGCCTGGTCGATATATTGATACTCAAAGATGAGGGGAAGAGTAAGGGGGCCATCGGCCCCCTTGATCATTTCGCATGTCCCTATTCAGGGCGTCGCTTACTTGGGCTGCTGCTGGGCGCCGGCCAGCTCTACCTGCACATTCAACCCTTCCTGCTTGAGCTGGGTCGCGATGGCGTTGAGATCCGTGCCTGGCTTGGCCTCCAGCAGGGCGATGCCGCCGCTGCTCTGCTTGAAGCGCAGGCCGTGGCGGCTGGCCAGTGCCTTGGCCGCAGGCTCCTCGGCTTCGACCAGCAGGGTGCCGCTGACGATGAGCTCAGGGCTTGCGACCCCCTGCAACAAGATGTCACCGCTGCGCAGGCTGGGTTGCACCGCCTTGCCGTCCAGGCTGCGGGCGACCCGCTTCTTGCTGCCGTTATCCGGCGTGAGGTAGGTCTGACCGTTCACCTCTATGGTGCGGTACTGTTTGCCATCGACCATCACGGATTCGTCGGCCGTGGCCGAAACGGAGACCGAGGCCAGCAGGCTTGCCAGGGCAAGGCTGAGTACGCTGTGTTTCATGTTGTGACTCCTGTGCACGTTAGAGGGGGGCTGCGTCATGGCCGATCACCTTGAGTGACCAGTTGAGCAGTTGACCCGGCTGGCTGTTGTTGCGCTCGGTCAGGGTGCTGCGCGCATTGGTGCCGCGATTGAGCAAGGAGACCTGACGGGTGCCGCTGGCGACGTCGGTCACCGCCAGTTGCCACTCACCCTCGGCGGATTCCCCGTAGAACTTGTGGGAGAGCATGCGCATGTCGCGCAGCCCCTTGGTGCGCACGTATCCCAGCTGTTGCCGGTCGAGGGATTGCCCCACCAGGCTGTTGTTGGGGTTGAGCAGCACGCTGCGGGTGCCGGACGGGGAGACCAGCTCGATCAGCAAGTCAGGCAGACGCTGGTGATCCAGGGTGACCAGCACCTGTACCGCTTCCACTATCAGCGGCTGAGTGACCTGGGTGCTGGAGGTGGTCGGGCTGCTGCCCAGATCCGGGATGGCGCCCGCGGCGCGATCCTGCACCGTCACCTTCTGCCAGGGCAACTGTACCAGCGGCGGCAGGGGAGTGTGAGTGGCGGCGCTCGTCAGAGCCTTGTTCACATCGATGAGGCCAAAGCCATAGGTCGGGTTGAACCAGACCCCGGCAGCGTTGCGCTCCCAGCCTTCCAGCCCAATCACCTGGCGTTGTTGGCCGTTGGCGGCCCTGTAACTCAGCTGCACCGGGGCCTGATTGGCGTCGATGCGGGTGGCGTTGCGTGCCAGCAGATCCCGCAGATCCCGCACCGACAGATCCGGATAGGCCGACATCAGCAGCGCCATGGCGCCGGCGGTGTTCGGAGTGGCCGAGGAGGTGCCGTTCATGGTGCCGTTGTAGTCGCAGCTGGCATCCAGCGCCGGGTTGCCGTGCAGCCGGTTGGTGCTGGGATCGTCTACCCGGTTGTAGCCCATGTCACAGCCGGGCAGATCGGTGGTCACCATGGCCGGGGAGGCGGTGCCGTACTCGCCGCCCGGGGCCGTCAGGAACACGTTGCTGCCGACGCTCGAGTAGGAGGATCGCACGCCGTCCGCGTTGCTGGCACTGACCACCAGGTTCCAGAAGTTGCTGTTGGAGGGATCGATATTGCTGTTTTCAAACGGCAATCTCAGCTCGCCGCCGGTGCGGTTGAGCACATAGTTGCCGGCGGCGATGCGGCTAAAGCCGTTGCCCGCCGCCTTGATATAGGCCGCCCCTTGCTCCTTTTGGGTCATCTGCTCGAACAGGCGATCGAGTTGCACCTGATCCAGGCCGTTGGCCCCCTGCGGGTCGACCAGGCTCATGCCGTAGCTCTGGTTGAAGACACGGTTGTCACTGCTCGCCTGGCTGCTGCCGAGGGCATAGAGCCAATCTTGCTGTAACTGTTGGCTGTTGTCGTCGAGCAGGTTGAAGCCCTGCAACTGGGCGCGGGGCGCCACGCCCCGGGTGCCGATGGCGTTGTCCACCGCGGCTATGATGCCGGAGACGGAAGTGCCGTGGGCGCTGTCAGGATCGGTCGGGGTCGGATCATTGCTGCCGGTCACCACGTTCTTGGAGCCGGGGCGAATGTTGTCCGCCAGATCCGGGTGGGCGATGGCCAGACCATCGTCAACCACGGCCACGTTGATACCCTGGCCGAGCACAGAGGTGCGGTGGGCCCACCAGAGGTTGAGGTCATTGCCCGCCACGCCGCCACGGGCACTGAAGGAATTCTGACCGCTGTTGAGCAGGTGCCACTGCTGGTCCTGCAGAGGGTTGATGCCGGGCAGGCAGCGCTCTGCGCTGGTGCGGCCGGTATCCAGGTTGGCTTCTCTGCCGGTGAGGGGGGTACAAGTCTCTGCTGCCTGAACCGAAGCGACCGGCAGGGCCGAGAGCAGGGCCGTGATTGCCAACGCTAGTGATGTTTTTCTCATTGATAAACTCCATCTTAAGGGCGCACCGTCCGAGGTGCGATGGCATCTATACAGGAGAAATAACGATTCAAAAGGCTCTCGATTCAAGAGTTGTGAAGGGGTTCATACAAATCTCAAATAAGCCCATATGGGGGTATAAACGGGACGGAGATCATGTTTTATTGAGAGCTATTCGCATCCATCGCTAGTGATCTTTTTGTCTATAGATCACCCTGTTTTTAACGCCCTCCGAGGGGCTGTCGCCCTGACCCCCTCCGGGAAGCTGTTGCTTTGCGCGATCCCTGTTAAGGTAGCGACAGGCAGGTTAACAGGATGGATTCATGACCCTATTGCAGTGGCACTCGGCCAGGCTGGCCCTTCACGCCAATCGTTCCCTCTTCATTCCCGAACTGACCCTCTGCCCGGGGCAGTGCTGGGCCTTCGTCGGCAGCAACGGCAGCGGCAAGACGGCGCTGGCCGCTGCCATGTGTGGTGAACTCGCCCTGCACTCGGGGCAGACCCAGGGGCAAGTGGCGGCGGTGCGCCTGTCGTTCGAGTCCCAGCAACGGCTCAGCGAGCAGGATTATCAGCGGCGCAACACCGACATGCTGGGGGAAGAGGAGGAGGCGGGCTATCAGGTGTCCAGCCTGATGCTGGAGCAGGGCGGTGACGAGGAGCAGGCCCTGGCCCTGCTGGCGTGCTTTGGCATAGCCGCGCTCTGGGATCGCCCCTACCGCTATCTCTCGAGCGGTGAGGGGCGCAAGTTGCTGCTGGCCCGCGCCCTGCTGTCCAGGCCCGAGTTGCTGGTGCTGGACGAACCGTTCGACGGGCTGGATCAGGGCTCGCGCCACGAGCTGATGGCGTTGCTGGCCCAGCTGGTTGGGGAGGGGCAGAGACTGGTGGTGATCGTCAACCGCTTCGACGAGATACCCCCGTTCGCGAGCCACCTGGGTCTGCTCGGGGATCTTAATCTGCTGCTGACAGGGGAGCGAGGGCAGGTGCTCGGCAGTCAGGAGGTGGCCCAGCTGGCGCGGGCCGAAGCCGTCAATCCCAGCTTGCCGCCCCCCCTGACGGCGCCGATCCCCTTGCCTGCCGGCCCCCGAGTCGAGATGCGCAAGCTGAGGGTCGCCTACGGGGAGCAAGTCGTCATCGATGGGCTCGACTGGACCATAGAACCTGGCCAGCACTGGCAGCTGGTCGGGCCGAACGGCGCCGGCAAGTCGACCCTGCTCTCCCTCATCACAGGGGATCACCCGCAAGGGTACAGCAACGATCTGCATCTGTTCGGGGTGCGCCGGGGCAGCGGCGAGAGCATCTGGGAGATCAAGCGCCACATCGGGCTGGTGAGCCCGGCCCTGCACCTGGACTATCGCGTCAACGGCTCGGTGCAGACGGTGATCCTGTCGGGCTTTTACGACTCCATCGGCCTCTACACCCGGCCAGGGGATCGCCAGCTGGCGCTCGCCAACCAGTGGCTGACCCTGCTCGGGCTCGGCAGTCAGGGGTCGCTGCCGTTTCACAGCCTCTCCTTCGGCCAGCAGCGGTTGGTGCTCATCGCCCGCGCCCTGGTCAAGCATCCGCCCCTGCTCATCCTGGACGAGCCGCTGCAGGGGCTGGATCCTCTCAACCGCCACCTGGTACGCGCCCTGGTGACGCGCCTCATCGGCGAAGGCACCCAGCTGCTGTTTGTCTCCCATCATGCCGAGGATGCGCCCCCTGGTCTCACCCACCGCCTGAGCTTCGTGCCCAACGGCCGGGGCGGTTATGACTATGTGCAGGAATCGCTGGGGGAGGGTTAATGCCCCAGGGCGGATATCATCCACACGAGTCAGCAAAACGGCGCCATAGGGCGCCGTTTTTTATGGGTTACGAGCTGGATACCGAGCCGTGGCCCTATTCAGGCAAGAGCCCTTGCTGGCGGATAAGCCCGGCCAGGCTAGCTGCTATGCCGTCGTGTTCGGCGGCGGTGGGGTGCCAGAGGCAGCCTGAGTTCTCGGATCGCATCTGCTCGATGAGCACAGGGGGCTCCCCCAGCAGGGCGAGCTGTTGCTGCAACCGGGCCAGGGTCTGGTTCAGCCGGTCGTGGGGCCAGAGGTATTGGCCCATGAGTATGATGGGGGGACTGTCGTAGCGTTGGCGCAGATCCCGCAGCAGCTCGACATAGCCATCGATCCAGGCCTGCTGGAAGGCTTCCTGATCCGGCCAGGGCTCCTGGGGCTGCAGCTCGGAGCTGAAGTCATTGGTGCCGACTTCGACGACGATGAGCGCTGGGTGCTGGCTCTCGAAATCCGTGCCGCCCTGATAGACGGCGCCGGCCTTGTCCAGGTAATGGGGCAAGGCGTGGTGGGGCTGGTTGCCGCCCCAGTTGCGCAAGAGCCCGAGCCCCGAGTAGGAGACCTGGCTATGAGTGGCCCCGAGCAGAGCCGCCGTCTTGGCCGGGAAGGCGAGCCTGGCGTTGGAGCTGTTGAGATTCTCCTCCCAACTGCATTCGCGTTTGTTCGACTCGCTGCCCATGCCGGCGCTGATGGAGTCACCGACAAACAGCAGGTGGGGCTTTTGCTGCCAGATGGCGCTCACCACTCCGTCGGTGATCAGGGCATCCAGGGTCAGCATGGCGTCATAGGTCTCGGTGCGCTTGACCAGTTCGACCTTCACCGAGCGAGATGCCTGCCACTGCAGCAGGGGATAGGTGTGCATGCCCTGGCCGGTCTTGATAACGCCTTGCAACTGGCCGTCTAGCAGCAGATCGAACTGGCTCTGCTGGCCGTCCATGGCGATGGCAAGCTCCCGTCCCTCGAAGCGAAATATGAGCCGGGTCGCCGGCCAGTTGAGCCGCACGTCCTGCTTGACCCAGTCGCGCACTATGCGCCCCTCGTAATTGAGGCGATGATCCGTGGCTTCAATGCGGGCGGCCTGTGCCTCGGCGGCCAGCCCCATGGCGGCGAGCAGGAGGAGTCCTTTCACTGTCTTCATGCTGATCCCTGTGCTGTGTGTTGGATTGATACGGCAGGGCGCGCCCCGATACCAGATCCGCTCCCGCACACGACGGGAAGCGATCAGGCCGGTGTCATAGTCGCTGCCATTTGGCGCCCAAGAAGTGGGCGCCGAATGAAGATAGATGGAGAGGTGCTGTGCATAAAAGCAGCATCGTCAGGATCTGTGGGGGCCATCAAACTTTTTATTCGAAGATTAATAAGTATTTCCCGGCCCGCTACCGCACCAGGGCCAGGATGTCGCGAAACGCCGGATCGCGGCAATCCCCCAGCAGCTCGTAGAGGCACATCTCCACCGAGGTGAGGGCCGCGCCCCGCGCCGCCAGCTGGCCGATGGCGAGCGCCCGGTTGGCAGGATCGCGGGATGAGACTGCATCGGTCACCAAGGATACCCGGGCGCCGCTGCCGAGCAGCCCCAGCACGCTCTGGTAGACACAGATATGGGATTCGATGCCGCACACCAGCCAGTGACTGACGCCAGTTTCGGCCAGCGCCGCCGCCACCCCTGGCTCCCCTAGGGCGCCGAAGCTGAACTTGGGGAGCACAGGGCTGCCGGCCTGCAGCGGTTGCAGCTCGGGCACGGTGGCGCCGAGTTTGGGCGGGTTCTGCTCCAGCCAGACTACCGGCAGTCCCAGCGCCTGTACCCCTTGCACCAGCCTAGCCGTATTAGCGATGAGCGTTTCGCTCTCATCCACCAGCCGTGCCAGCTTGCCCTGAATGTCGATCACCAGCAGGCCGGTGTGATTGCGCTGCAGCATATTGTCTCCTTGGTAAATAGCGGATGGGAGGCATTGTCACCATGCACTCCGTTGCCTCGTACATCTTGAAACACATCTGACGCAGACGCCTGCCCTGGACGGCGTTAGGATGCGCGCCATGCAGACAGGACCGGCTCGTTCACGCCGGTATCGTTGCCGGTCATCTGGCGGTTGGACCTCTTAATAACGGCTGCCTCCGGGCCGTTATCAAGCGTCGAATATAGGGTGGTGATGTCACCCATTAGTAGTAATCACTGCATTTCATAACACAGACAAGATTTCATTAACCATAGGTATCATCATGAAGAAAATAATCCTGCTGTTGTCCGTCGCCGCTGCGCTGGCGGGTTGCTCCAGTCCCACCCAGCGCATGGCCGACTGCCAGGCCCAAGGGATCAGCAAGGACGCCTGCTATATGGCGGAGCAGAATCGCCAGACCGCCATCCTAGGCGCCGCCGAGAAACAAGCCATGGAGAACGCCAGCAAGGCGGTCAAGTAAGGCGTCAGCCGAGCTTTGTTACATGTCTAGGCCCCTCCGTCAGAGACTGAGGGGCTTTATTTTTATTGAGAGCCTGGCTTTGACTTATTAAGAAGTGTTGCCCGTTTCTTATCTCTAACCCACAGAACAGAGTTATCCGTTTTTTTCATCTCAAATAAATCAATCGCCATAAAGAGGTCACTGAGTTTTTTGAATCCATAATTTCTTTGATCAAAGGAGGCATGGTTAGATATATGACTTCCAATAGGGCTTAGCCTCGCCCAGCCACCGCCTTCCTCCACAGCTTCAATCGCTTGCCTTAGTAAATTGATAAGGCGCGTATCACTCTTGATGTTTTTGGTTTGCTTGGTTATGGGTTGATCTTCAAGAGTTTCATGAGCCTCTGTATCTAAGTAGAGAAAACGAGAGCAGCTGTTGACGAATGGCATGGAGGCTTTGCGCTCGCCAAATCCAACGACAAGCTTGCCATCCGCCAAGCAACGAGTGACTAATGGTGTAAAGTCTCAGTCTGAGGAGACCAAACAAATAACATCGACATCCTTGGTATAAAGTACATCCATGACATCAATCACCAAGGCCATGTCGGTGGTATTCTTCCCCTTGGCCAAATCAAATTGTTGTACTGGCTGGATAGCAAATTCATGCAGGGCATCTTCCCAAGGTTTAAGGCTTGGGTTTTTCCAATTGCCATATGCTTTTCGAATATTGACTACACCATGACGGGCTAGTTCTGACAGTACCTTGTCTATCTTGCTTGCTGGAGCGTTGTCGGCATCAATGAATAATGCAATTTTCTCCTTTTCTTTCACATGACCTCCTGTCATTTCGCTTTGATATAAACCGGAGTGCTCTCACCTTCGCATCACACCACCACAATAGGGTATTCGTGTCAGGAGTGGGGCAGGTAAAACCCATAACTGCGTGTCTTATCAAAGATTTTTCTGGCTTATGCCCCAGGGAAAAGGGGGGCAGGCTTCGCCACCATCCGGCTAAGCTCATCTTATTTTGTTGCTTGGCGAAGGGGAAAAGCTCTGCTATGGTGGCCTCAATTAGCCATTTGGATGGCTAGATGGTTGCGGCGAATCTGCCCGAGTGGCAAACACCGCAACCCACCACAGTTTCGATGATCATTTTGACAGGGAGTCCCCATGCAGCGCCGTTCCTTCTTCAAGCTCTCCGCCCTTGCTCTGCTCGCCAGCAGTGTCTCTTTCACCGCCCTTGCCGCCGATCCCGCCAAGCAGGAGATCATCATCGGCACCACGGTCGGGGATTTTGCCGACATGGTGACCGACTCCATCAAGCCGCAGCTGGAGGCCAAGGGTTACAAGGTCAAACTGGTGGAGTTCACCGACTACGTGACCCCCAACATCGCTCTGGCCGATGGCTCGCTCGATGTGAACTGCTTCCAGCACAAGCCGTATCTGGAGAGTTTCGCCAAGGACAGGGGCCTGTCCCTGGCCCCCATCACCCAGGTGCCGACTGGCCCCATGGGGCTCTATTCCGGCAAGCTGGCCGAGCTGAAGGCACTCAAAGAGGGGAGCACGGTCGCCATTCCGAACGATCCCACCAACCAGGCGCGAGCCCTGCTGATGCTGCAGGACTTGGGCTGGCTGACCCTGAAAGAGGGCATCAATCCCCTCAAGGCGAGCGAGTTTGACGTGGTGAAAAACCCGCACAATATCAAGCTGGTACTGTTGGAAGCGGCGCAGCTGCCACGCTCGCGCGAAGACGTGGACTTCTCCGTCATCAACGGCAACTTCGCCGCCTCCAGCGGCATCCCGTTTAGCACAGGGCTCTTCCTCGAGCGCAGCTACGACTTCATCAACTGGGTGGTGGTGAAGAGTGATGACGCGGCCAAGCCCTTCGCCAAGGACGTGATCGACGCCTACAACTCCCCCGCGTTCAAGGCCTATGCCGCCAAGCGCTTCCAGGGCTACAAGTACCCCCAGGGCTGGCAAACCAAGGGCTAAGCCCGCACGGCAGATAGTAAAACGGGCACCTCAGGGTGCCCGTTTTCTTTGAATGCTCGACGGCTGGCTGTCAGTAACTATGCAGCCACCAGCCGATGGGTCAGGCTGCCTGTTAAACAGAGCGTGCCACATCGGGACTGGGTCAGTAACGGTGCAGCCACCAACGGGCGGCCAGCAGGGCGGTCAGGCTGCCGAGCAGGGCGCTCGCCAGCACATCCAGCGGCCAGTGCATGCCGATCAGGGTGCGCGACAGGGCGATGGCGACGGCCCACACCGGCAGCAGCCAGGCGCCGCTGGGGGCGCGCGCCAGCCAGATCAGGCCGAAGAACTGGGCCAGGCTCATGGCGGCGATGCTGTGACCTGAGGGGAAGGCATAGTTCACCTCCGCCTGCCAGTGGTTGCAGAGCCACTCGGGCAGGGCCAGCAACTCGCTGGCCGCATGCACCTGTTCACCGCGCAGTTCAACGCTGCCTGCGTAGAACTGGCGGATGGCGGGGATGAGGTTCTGCCCCTCCAGCCAGAGCAGATAGGGGCGCGGCTCCTCGGTCAGCTGCTTGATAAGGCTCTTGATGACCCAATCACTCGCCAGCGTCGCGAACAGGGCCGCGACCAGCGCCAGCATGGCGGCGGGGGTGAGCGTCAGCTTGTGTCGGGTCAACAGCAGCAGGGCGGCCATGGTCAGGGCAAGGCCGGGCACGTCCACCATGCGGGTGAGGGCATAGGGCCACCACAGCCAGCCCGTTTGCAGGGCATCGTGCATGAAGGGTTGCCAGGGCAGGCAGACCAGCAACAGCAGCGGCAGGATAAGGGCGGCGCTGAATGTCAGCACCTGGCGGCGCGGCAGCGAAGAGGGGGGCGTCGGCATCATGGAGCTCGTATCGGGGCGCGCGTTGGCGGCAGTGAAAAAAGAGGCGCCATTGTGCCAGCCAAGGCTCTCGGGTCAAGCCGCAGGGGGCGTCCAACAACATGCGGTTACAAATCTGCCTGGGGCTTATCCAACCCATGCCATGTGCGCAGTGAGCATTCGTTATGTGGAAAGACCATGAACTCGGTGGTGGTCTGGTGTTCCCGGCCTGCATTCATAAGCCCACGGAGGCGAGAATAAGCATCTGAAACTCGGGGCACTTTGCGCTAGAATGGCGCCCCTGTGGCCGCCCGTGACCCTCAAGTTCATAAGAGAAACTGATGAAAATCGTCGTTGATGAAAATATGCCCCACGCCTGTGAGCTGTTTGCCGAGTTCGGCGAGGTGGTTCCCTTGCCCGGGCGACAGATCTCGGCGGCGGACCTGCAGGATGCGGACGTACTGCTGGTGCGCTCCGTGACCCGGGTGGACGCCAACCTGCTCGCCAGCTGCCCGCGGCTCGCGTTCGTCGGCACCGCCACTATCGGCACGGATCACATCGACAAGACGCTGCTGGCCACAAGGGGCATCCCCTTCTTCAGCGCCCCCGGCTGCAACAAGTACTCGGTCGGCGACTATGTGCTCTCCGCCCTCCTGGTGCTGGCGGAGCGCCATGAGCTGGCTTTGAGCGAGATGAGCCTCGCCGTCATCGGCGCCGGCAACACGGGTGAGTGCGTGGCGGGCAAGGCCGAGGCGCTCGGCATGAAGGTGCTGCGCTGCGATCCGCCGCTGGCCAGGGAACTGGGGGCCAAGGACTTCGTCGATTACCAGACGGCGCTGGGCGCCGATATCGTCAGCTTCCATGTGCCGCTCACCCGCAGCGGTTTGGACGCCACCTTCCACCTGCTGGATGCAGAGCAAATTGCCGCCCGCCCGGCGGGGCAGTTTCTTATCAACGCCTCCCGTGGCGAGGTGTGGGACAACCGGGCCCTGCTCGCCCGCCAGCAAGGCGACAAGCCCCTGCGGCTGGTGATGGACGTGTGGGAAGGGGAGCCAGATCCGCTGAAGGCGCTGGTGCCCTATACCGAGCTGGCCACCCCGCACATCGCCGGTTACAGCCTGGAGGGCAAGGCCCGCGGCACTTGGATGCTGTATCAGACGCTCTGCCAGCAGCTGGGACGCACCCCGCGCCAGGATCTGCAATCCCTGCTGCCTGCTCCGGAGGTGCGCACGCTGACGCCGGGTCAGGGCACGGATCAGGCGCTCATCAAGCAGCTGGTCCACCTTATTTATGATGTGCGCCGGGACGATGCCCGTTTTCGAAACCGCATCCACCAGGCTGGCAGCTTCGATGAGCAGCGCAAACACTACCCGGAGCGGCGCGAGCTATCCTCCTTGCAGGTAAGCGGCCCCTTCGCGAGCGACACCCTGGCCCGGCTCGGCTTTATCTGCGACGCCAGCGAGTCCCGGTAAAACACCATCAAGGGGCCTGGCAATTCGCCAGGCGCCACCATTTTTTGGCGCGGCCCATGCCGCGTCCCTTATCAGGCCGGTGCGCCTGCCCATGATGCCAAGGCGTCGGGGGCAGGGGTGACAGGCACTATCACAGGAGAGAACAGCAGTGAGTCAGCAATTCAACGTAGCGGTATTGGGCGCGAGCGGCGCCGTGGGTGAAGCCATGATCGAGATCCTGGAGGAGCGTGCCTTCCCGGTGGGCACCCTCTATCCGCTGGCTTCCAGCCGCAGCGCAGGCGACACCGTGCGCTTTGGTGGCAAGAACGTCGAGATCCTGGACGTGGAAGAGTTTGACTGGAGCCAGGTGCAGATAGCGCTCTTCTCCGCCGGGGCCGAGGTGTCCGCCAAGTGGGCACCGATCGCCGCCGAGCACGGCTGCATCGTCATCGACAACACCTCCTGCTTCCGTTACGACGAAGACGTTCCCTTGGTGATCCCGGAAGTAAACCCGGACGCCCTGGCGGATTTTCGCAACCGCAACATCATCGCCAACCCGAACTGCTCCACCATACAGATGCTGGTGGCCTTGAAGCCTTTGCACGATGAGGTGGGGATCGCCCGCATCAACGTGGCGACCTACCAGTCCGTCTCCGGCTCTGGCAAGGAAGGGGTGAGTGAGCTGGCCGGCCAGACCGCCCACCTGCTCAACGGTCGCCCGGTGGAGCCGAGCCTCTACCCGCAGCAGATTGCCTTCAACCTCATTCCGCAGATCGACAGCTTCACCGACAACGGTTACACCCGGGAAGAGATGAAGATGGTGTGGGAAACCCAGAAGATCCTGGGGGATGCCAGCATAGCCGTGAACCCCACCTGTGTGCGGGTACCTGTGTTCTACGGTCACGCCGAGGCAGTGCACGTCGAGCTGCACCAGCCGCTCGACGCCGAGCAGGTCAAGGAGCTGCTGCGAAACGCCCCGGGCGTCACCCTGTTCGATGACGACGCCGACTATCCGACCCCGGTGCGCGACGCCACCGGCAAGGACGAGGTGCTGGTTGGCCGGGTGCGCCAGGATATTTCTCACCCGAGCGGTATCAATATGTGGATCGTGGCCGATAACGTTCGTAAGGGCGCGGCGACCAACAGCGTGCAGATTGCCGAGCTGCTGGTGCGCGACTACCTCTAAGCGGTTTGAAGGCCCTGGGCGGGGAGGGATCCCCGTCCCGAGGCTGAAGTCCCACCCATTTTGTCGTCGTGTCTGAGCCTGCCGGTTCAGACACGAAGAATGTTGCATGATTTCAGTTGATTAAGTTTTTTTCTACACTCTTTCCAGCACGCTGGCACGAGATGAGCGCTAAATGTGTCGGATCGCTGGCTTGAGGCTGGCGGCTGATTTATATTGAGCCGATTGTTTTGGGGTAACTATCCAGATTTTTCAATGTGATAGGGCCGTCATACGAAGGAACGAATATGGGACATTCCCGCATAACGCTGGCAACGCTACTCGCATTGGGTCTTCTGGGCACGGTTCAGGCCGATGAGGCGGGGCGAGAGCCTTTCTTTGTCGAGCTCAAGGGGCCGGATGGCTCACCACCGCCCGTGGTGCAACCACAGCCTCAGGCCCAGCCGGTGGCCCCCGTCATCTTGCCCAAGGCGCAGCCCATCGTCCGTCAGGTTGCCACCGCGCAGGCGGGCAGTTATGGCCCAGTCCGTTCGACCGATACCCTCTGGAGCCTGGCGAGCAAGCACAGACCCTCCAATCGGGTCACCGTCTACCAGACCATGGTGGCGATCTACGACAAGAATCCCCGCAGCTTCGCCGATGGCAACATCAACCACATCCTGGTGGGTTCCCGCATCTTGCTGCCAACGGCGGCCGAGGCGGGTCGCATCACGGACGCCGAGGCCCGTCGCCGCTTCAACAGCGACAACGCCAGCTGGAAGGGGCTGAGTCCCAAGTACCTCGCCAGCAAGCATGCCGAGCCCGCCAAACCAGTTCCGGCCAAGGCTGCACCGGCCCCGGCCAAGCCGGCGGTCGCCAAGGCGGCGCCCATTCCGACGGCGGCCCCCGCCGTCAGCTCGCCGCAGCCGACGAGCGAGGTCGGCGCCGTAGCCAAGGCCGCCGAGCCGGTGCCAAGCCAGGCAACGGCCACCAGCGCCGCCGTGGTGAGTGCCCCTGCGCCCCTGCCGGCGGACGTGGCCGCTCCGGTCGGCAAGCCCTCCACCGAGATGGCGCTGGCGCTGGAAGATGCCAATGCCCAGCTCGGTCAGGTCACAGAGATGAACCACAGGCTCAAGCTGCGCCTGCAATCCTTGACCGAAGAGGTGGAAACCCTCAAGGCTCAACTGCAGGATCAGACCGCGCTGCAAAAAGAGGTAGCCGAGCTCAAAGCGCAGCCTGTGCCCCCCGTGGTGGCCCCGGCGCCCAAGCAGAACTGGCTGATGGACTTGCTCTCCTCGCCGCTCAACCTCGCCATGATCATATTGCTGCCGGTCTTGCTGGTATTGGCGCTGGTGACGCTCTGGTTGCGTGCCCGTGCCCGCCGTGAGCTGGAAGAGCAGGAGAAGAGCCTCTCCGAATCCACCGCCATGGTGATGGGAGACGATAACAGCGAATTCGATCAGCTGATGACGGTCGGGATCGCCGACGACGAGCCCATGCACCCCATGCCGGATCCCAACGGCCAGGACAAGTACGCCGCCGTGGATGATGGCAGGGCGCCGGGCAAAGAGTCGAACGACGTCATCTTCAGCGATGATGGTGAGCTGGCGCTCTCTGCATTCGATGTGGAGCCCGCGGTGGCCACGGCCAACCGGGATCCGGATCTGGTACCCGAACTCGACCTGGCCCACGAGGGCGATTTCGAGATGCCGTCCGAGCCTGAGCTCGACCTGTCCGGCGAGTTCGATGCGCCCAAGCGTCCTGGCGACGAGATCATGAGCGAAGAGGAGCTGCAGGCCGCCCTGTTCGCCGAGCTGGACGCGGATCTCGATGCGGACTTGGCGCAGCAAGCCGCGACGCCCAGCCGTCGCCGCGACGATGAGCTAGCCAACTTCGATCTGAGCGATTTTGAGTCTGCCTTCGATGAGCCCGTCGCCGACAAGGCGCCGGCGGCGAAGAGTGACGCGGCCGGTTACGGCAAGAGCGATGTGGACGACATGCTGGCCGAGCTTGGTCTGGAGCCCACGCAGGCCAAGGGTGCGGCTCAGCAGAACAGCTGGGATCCCAACGAACTGGCCCTCGCCGATTTTGAGGATGCCTTCACCGAGGTGGACTCCCATCCGGGCGATGTGAAGCCGCGGGAGCAGGCTCAGGCGAACGACTATGTCGAGATAGACAAGCTCCTGGCCGAGGCCAATGCCAGCAACGCCGAGCAGGAGCCGTATCAGGGCTTCTCCCTGGACGTGGGACTGGATGGCTTCCCCGAGGTGCTGCCGGAGTCCACCGGCTTTGACGTGGATGCAGACGACGGCGGCGTGGGGGCCAAGCTGGATCTGGCCCGTGCTTACCTCGAGATCGACGACAAGGAGAGTGCCCGCGAGCTGCTGCAAGAGGCTGCGGCCCAGGGCAGCGAACACCAACGCGCCGAGGCAGAGAAGCTGCTCAAGCGCCTGGGATAAGGCGGTTGTGACGATGAAAGAGGGCAGCCCACGGGCTGCCCTCTTCGTTATGACGCTGGCTGCCGGGTCACCGAGATCCCGCAGGCTTGGGACTTTTTAGCCCAAGCGGGTATAATCCGCCCCGTTTCTTTCATCCTTTCCCCATAAGACAAGTTTCATCCATGCGAATTGCCCTAGGTATTGAATATGACGGCAGCCGGTACTTCGGCTGGCAGCGTCAGCGAGAAGTGATCAGCGTTCAGGAAGAGCTGGAGAAGGCCATCAGCCGTATCGCCAACCACCCTGTGTCCATCCAGTGTGCCGGTCGCACCGATGCCGGGGTCCACGCCACCGGTCAGGTGATCCACTTCGATACCGAGTCCAATCGCGCCGAGTCCGCCTGGACCCTGGGGCTCAACTCCAACCTGCCGCCGGACATAGGCGTGCGCTGGGTCAAGGAGGTGGGGGATGATTTCCACGCCCGCTTCAGCGCCACCGCCCGTCGCTACCGCTACGTCATCTACAACCACAACTATCGCCCGGCGATCCTTGGCAGCGGCGTCAGCCACTACCACGAGACGATCGATGCGGCGCTGATGCATCAGGCCGGCCAGAGCCTCATCGGGGAGCATGACTTCAGCACCTTCCGGGCCATCGCTTGCCAGTCCAACACCCCCTGGCGCAACGTGACGCATCTTTGCGCCAGTCGCTCCGGCCCCTATATCGTGCTCGACATCAAGGCCAACGCCTTCTTGCACCACATGGTGCGCAACATCACCGGCTCCCTGCTGCTGGTGGGGCAGGGGCTCCAACCGGTGGAGTGGATTGCCGAGGTGCTGGCCCAGAAGGATCGCAATCTGGCTGGGCCGACCGCCAAGGCGGGTGGCCTCTATCTGGTGGATGTGGATTACCCGGCAGAGTTCGGCCTGCCCCAGTTGCCGCTCGGCCCGCTCTGGCTGCCGGACTCGGCACCGGGTACGACCAGTTTTTAGTAACTGGCCCCGAAAATTTGTGGTTTAATGACCCGTTATTTATTGCCATCGAGCCCTTAAGTCATTGAACAACCAAGGCCCGATGCGTTTTGTCAGGCACAAAAGCATTAAGGAATTCCATGAGCTGGCTTGAGAAGATCCTTCCCAAGAGCAAGATCACTACACCGCGTCGTCACAACATCCCGGAAGGGGTGTGGACCAAGTGTACCGCTTGCGAACAGGTACTCTACCGGGCAGAACTGGAGCGCAATCTCGAAGTGTGCCCCAAGTGTGATCATCATATGCGGATCAGTGCCCGCGCCCGTCTCGAGAGCTTCCTCGACGCCCAGGGCCGCAGCGAGGTTGCTGCCGAGCTGGAGCCGCAGGACATCTTGAAATTCAAGGATTCCAAGCGCTACAAGGATCGTTTGTCTGCCGCTCAGAAAGAGACGGGAGAAAAAGATGCGCTGGTGGTGATGAAGGGGACCCTCAAGGGGGTACCGGTCGTCGCCTGTTCATTCGAGTTCTCCTTCATCGGGGGCTCCATGTCCTCCGTGGTCGGTGCCCGCTTCGTGCGCGCCGTCGAGGAGAGCATCAAGGAAGGCCGCGGCCTGGTCTGCTTCTCCACCTCAGGTGGGGCGCGCATGCAGGAAGCCTTGTTCTCCCTGATGCAGATGGCCAAGACCAGTGCGGCGCTGGACAGGCTGACCAAGGCCGGTCTGCCCTTCATCTCCGTGCTGACCGATCCCACCATGGGCGGCGTCTCCGCGAGCCTGGCCATGCTGGGTGATATCAACGTGGGCGAGCCCAAGGCGTTGATCGGCTTCGCCGGCCCGCGGGTCATCGAGCAGACGGTGCGCGAGAAATTGCCGGAAGGCTTCCAGCGCTCCGAGTTCTTGCTGGAGAAAGGTGCCATCGATCTCATCATCGATCGGCGCGAGATGCGTGATCGTCTGGCGGGCCTGCTGGCCAAGCTGATGAACACGCAAGTCATCGAAGAGTGAATCCAAGCGTAAAATGAGTTCACAGATGCAATCTTCCCAAAGCCGGTCGCTGTGCGACTGGCTTTCTTATTTGGAGCAGATCCACCCGGTCAATATCGACATGGGGCTGGATCGCGTTGGCGCCGTCGCGCGCCGCATGGGGCTCACCGAACTGCCGTTCAAGGTGATCACGGTCGCGGGCACCAACGGCAAGGGCTCGTCCTGCGCCATGGCCGCCAGCATACTGATGGCCGCGGGTCACAAGGTGGGGGTCTACTCCTCGCCGCACCTGCTGCGCTTCACCGAGAGGGTGCGTATCGATGGGGATGAGCTGCCTGATAGCGCGCACTGCGAGGCGTTCGCCGCGGTGGAAGCTGCCCGCGCCGAGATAGCGCTCACCTTCTTCGAGTTCGCGACCCTGGCGGGCTTGTGGCTGTTCCGGCGTGCCGCGCCGGATGTACTGCTGCTGGAAGTGGGACTGGGAGGTCGCCTCGATGCCACCAATGTGGTGGAGTCCGATGTGGCCATGATCACCTCCATCGCCCTGGATCATTGCGACTGGCTCGGGGATACCCGGGAAGCGGTGGCGGTGGAAAAAGCTGGCGTCTATCGCAAAGACAAACCCGCCATCAGCGGCGAGCCAAACCCGCCCGTCACCATCGCGAGCGAAGCGCAGCGCCTCGGTGCCAGCCTGCGTCAGGTCGGGGTGGATTTCTATGGCGATGAGCGGGGCGAAGACTGGGATTACCATGGCCAGCACCACTGGCTCGGCTTGCCCAAGCCCGCCCTGCCGCTGATGAACGCGGTAACCGTGTTGGCGGCGCTGGAGTCCCTGGGGTTGCCGCTGCCGGAGACGGCCATTCGCGAAGGCTTGGCCAATGCCCGCCTGGCGGGGCGCATGCAGCGACTGCAAAGCTCCCCTCTGGTCATCGTCGATGTGGCCCACAATCCGCACTCGGCGGCCTATCTTGCCAGCCAGCTGCGCCAGATCCCCTGTAAGGGACAGCGCCGCGCCGTGGTGGGCATGCTCAAAGACAAGGACATGGCGGGTTCGTTGGCGGAGCTCAAGGGCCTTATCGACGGCTGGCATCTCGCGAGCCTGCACGGCCCGCGCGCGGCCACCTCGGCCCAGCTGGCCGCGGCCCTACTGGTTGCAACGCCGGACGAACAGGGTCAGGCCATGCAGTTTGAATCGGTAACCGAGGCTTATCAGGCTGCGCTGGCCGCATCGAGTCCTGATGATATGGTCATTGTGTTCGGCTCGTTTTACACTGTCGCCGAGGTGCTGGCTGCGAGCGCCTGATTGTCTCGTCGCGAGTCTGGACTCTAGGAACAAGATGCCTCGTCAGGCCATATGGGTAGCTATTCATCTGGTCTTGACGCTATAAGGCAGTCGTTATCCCTGGTGTCTGCAAAAATGGCAGTGAGTTCTAAGTAACATGGGTGGAAAATAACTTGGCTTCGAAGTTTCAAAACAGATTGGTGGGGACCGTCATCCTGGTCGCCCTGGTGGTCATCTTCCTGCCGGATCTGATGGACGGCAACAAGCTGGAGCAAAAGGACGAGGCGTTTGCCAACATCCCGCTGCGCCCTGAGCTCGAGCCCACCAAGCCGGCGCTGCAGGTCTCGGCCGCCAGCACCTTGCCGGCGGATCACGTCGCCAGCCAGCAGCAGGCTGCCGCGGCCCAGCAGTGGCAGGTTGAGGAGATCGGCGGCACGGTAACGCTGGCGAACAACGGGCAGCAGCCCGCGACCCAGCCGGTGCAGCAACCGGCCACTCAGCCCGTGACCCAACCGGTCACTCAACCGGTCACACAGCCTCAGCCAAAGCCTGAGGTGATTGCCAAGAAACCGGTCGAGCCGCCCAAGCCAAAACCTGTGCCTCCCAAGCCGGTCGAGGTGAAGAAACCGGTGGAAGCCAAGTCGCAGGCGGGCCAGATCAAGTCCATGGACGATCTCATCGCGAGCAAGATGACGACCCCGACCACGCCAGCCCCTGCCGCGGCGCCGCCGGCTCAGGGCAGCTGGATCTTGCAGCTCGGCGCCTTCAAGAACGCAGACAGTGTCAATGCCCTGGTGAGCAAGCTGCGGGCGGCGGGCTACTCGGCCCAGACTTCACCCCGCACTCCGGTGCAAGGGCAGATCACCCGGGTCTTCGTCGGGCCGGATGTCTCCAAGGCCAAGCTGCAGGGCATGCAGAGCAAGATCAGCCAGATGACAGGGCTCGGTGGCTCTGTGGTGGCGTACAACCCCTGATGCGGGTTTGATTCACGCTGGATAAAAAATACCGCGCCTCATTTCACTGATGGGCGCGGTATTTTTTTGCCCTCTGTTCAGGGGCGTAGCGCTGCATTGGGCCGGTTTTTAGATGCATTTCACCGGTTTGGGCAGGCCGGCAATCTTGGTGGCCTGCTTGGCGGGGCCTTGTGGGAACAGCTTGTAGAGATAGCGGCTGTTGCCCTTCTCGGGGCCGTATTGCTTCTCCATCGCCTTGACCAGGGCGCGGATGGCGGGGGAGGTGTTGAACTCCAGATAGAATGCCCGCACGAAACGCACCACTTCCCAGTGCGGCTCCTCCAGCACTATGCCCTCCTGCTCGGCCAGCACCAGTGCCAAGGCTTCACTCCAGTCGGAGGTGTGGCGCAGGTAGCCCTTGGCGTCGGTTTCTATGGTTTTGCCGTTGAATTCCAGCTGATGATGCTCAGACATAAGGGCTCCTTGGGGGCGTTCAGGATTGGGCGGGCATGGTAGCGCCTTGCCCCTGCGTGAGCAACCGACTCTCGTTGGCAAGACTCAGCAACTCGTCCGCCAGCTCGCTGATGAGGGTGAGCTGCTGGGTCAGCATCAGCTGCTCCTCGCTGCTGTCCGGGGCCAGCTCAGGGCACTGCCCCTCCAGCCGCTCCGGCATCTCCCCGGCCAGATGGCCGGCGGCGCGCTCCAGGGTATGGCTGATGTGGCGGCCTATCTCGTCAAGCCCAGGGATGGCCTCCAGCTTGTCGCGATGGGCGCCGAGCGCCGAGATGTAGGAGAGCAGGGCGTGATTGCGCCAGGTGAGGGTGAAGCAGAGATCGAGGAAGCGGCGGCGCTTGCTCGGCTCCACCAGCATGCTCTGCCAGGCCATGGCGAGCTCGCTGTCGGCGAGGTGGGCGCACTTGCGGGCGACCCGGTAGTCGAGTGACTCGTCCCGCTGGCGGTGCAGGCTGGCGAGCACCGCCGAGAGATAGCTTGCGTTGGCTGACAGGGAATTGGCGATGAGGCTCGGCAGCCGCTTGTATTGCCAGTCCGGCCAGAGCCAGGCCACCAGCGCATAGGAGAGCAGACAGCCGAGCAGGGTATCGAGCAGGCGCGGCCCCAGGATGGCGAAACCGATGCCGTCCAGCAGGTTGAAGGCCATCAGCACGTAGAGGGTGATGAAGCAGACGGCGGCGCTGTAGTTGCTGCGCACCTGGGTGAAGAACAGGAAGGCGGCGAGCCCCATGATACCGAGCTGCAGGTGCAACTCGGGGAAGAGCCAGAGCACGGGCACGCCGATGAGGATACCCGCGAAGGTGCCTAGCATGCGCTGTACCAGTCGGCGCCGGGTGGCGCTGTAGCTCGGCTGGCAGACGAACAAGACGGTCAGCAGGATCCAGTAGCCCTTATCCAGCTGGAAGGCCTGCAAGATGCCGTAGCCCACCACCAGGCCGAGGGAGAGGCGCAGGGCGTGGCGAAACACCATGGAGTTCGGGGTCAGGTGCTGCTTGAACAGGGTCAGCAGTGGCAAGGGGGCCGCTCGTGCCAGCGCCGGCAGCTCGGAGGAGGGCTGATCCGGGTTTTGCAGCGCCTCGGCGCTCGCCAGCAGCTGGTTGATGCTGGCGAGGTTGCGGCGCAAGAACTTCATGGGCGTCAGCAAGGTCTTGGGATAGTGCTGCTTGAGGTGGGTGAACTCCAGCTGATCGCCGAGGGCCTCCAGCGTCCAGTGAATGCGCTTGTGATGGGTGTAGGGCTTGTGCACCAGGATGGCGTAGCCAAGCTGCTGACACGCCTCGGAGAGCTGCAGGAACACCTCCTGGAAACCATCCAGCACTATGCCTTGCTTGAGCTCGGCCTCCAGCTTGCTGTAGGGATAGTGGCTGGAGGTGGCGCGCTCCTGAATTTCCAGCGCCAGCAGATAGAGGCGCAGCAGGCTGGCAAGCTCGGGGGCGACCTGATGACGGCGGCCGGAGCGGGCATTCAGCCGGGCGTTGAGGGCCGTCTTGGTCAGGCTCAGGGCATTGACCAGGTTGATGTTGAGCTGGGCCAGGTTGTGGCGAATGGCCTGGGCGCCGTGCTCGTCCGCCGGGAAGAAACGGGATTTTTCCAGCAAGTAGCGGGCGAGGGCGAAATAGCTCTGGGCGAGCTGCTCGTGCAGGGTCTTGTAAGGCAACAGCCAGAGCCAGAGCAGCGACACCAGCCCGTACCAGAGGGCACCAGCCCCGAGCGCCAGTGGTTGATAGAAGAGATCCGGTGCCTTGGCGGCCCCCAGCATGGTGTAGATGGCAATCAGCAGCGAACCGAAGCTGATGGTGGCGTAGCGTTGGCCGAGCGCCCCCACCATCACGAAGATGAAGGTCGAACCGGCCAGCCCCAGGGCAAACAGCCAGGGGGTGGGGAAGAGGTATTGTACGCACAGGGAGGCGAACAGGAAGCAGACCAGCGTCATGGCTAAGTTCTTGACCCGGCCCCACAGGCTGTCGTCCGTCTCCGCGATGGCGCCCGCCACTACCCCGAGGGAGAGCAGCACTGTGAGCTGGATGTCTCCCTGTACAAGTGCGAAGGCCAGCAGCCCGGCAATGGCCAGCAGCACCTTGAGGGCGAAGTAGATGTGGCTGTCAGACAGCAGGCGGCGCAGCAAGCCCGCGAGATCAATGGGCATGGGAAACACCGTCCTTGAGTGCAATGACATTGATGTGGCAGTCAGACAGCAGGCGGCGCAGCAGGCCCGCGAGATCAATGGGCATGGGAAACACCGTCCTTGTGTGCAGGGCCATAGATAGAACGCGTAATCAGTGAACGGTGCAGCAGACTGACAAAAACCATGGGCATGGGAGAGATGCAACCCTTGAGCGAATCGAAAGCGAGAGAATAGCCTGTCGGCCACGAAAGAGCCCTGATCCAAATCAGGGCTGGGTTCTTCATGCACGGATTGGCACCGACGCCTTCACCCTAGCAGGGGAGGCGGACAATAAAAACCCCGCCGAAGCGGGGTTTTTTGTGCATGTGACCTGATTAGTTGCGGTTGCCGCCGAGCAGGCTCAGCAGGCTCAGGAAGATGTTGTAGATGGAGACATACAGGGTCACGGTCGCGGAGATGTAGTTGGTCTCGCCGCCGCGAATGATCTGCTGGGTGGTCAGCAAGATGGCGCCGGAGGAGAACAGCATGAACATGGCAGACAGGGCCAGGCTCAAGGCGCTCATCTGCAGGAAGATGTTGGCGACCATGGCCACCAGCAGCACCCAGAAACCGACAAACAGCATGCCGCCGATGAAGGAGAGATCCCGCTTGGTGGTCAGGGCATAGGCGGACAGACCGAAGAAGGTCAGCGCGGTGCCACCGAGGGCGGTCATCACGATCTCACCGCCACCGTTATTCATGTACATGTTGATGATGGGGCCCAGGCTATAGCCCATCAGACCGGTCAGGGCGAAGGTGAACACCAGCCCCATGCCGTTGTCGCGGTTCTTCTGGGTCAGGAACATCAGACCATAGACTCCGACGAGGAAGATGGCCCAGTGCAGGGGCGGCATGTTCATCACGGTGGCAATCCCGGCCACCACGGCGGAGAAGCCAAGAGTGAGGGAAAGCAGCATATAGGTATTGCGCAGCACCTTGTTGGTGTCGCGCACGGCACCCTGGGTGCCAGTGTAGATAGAACGGGTATCCATCTTGATGTCCTCTTGATTTCCGGGTTGAGGCGGTATATTCCGCATCGTTAACCTATTGTATGCACTGAATGTGTGGATGACGAGCGCTGATTTCAAGCGGCTCTCCAGCCTCGTTGCCCACTACTATCCCAGAGCAAATATGTATTGCATATGAACAAGGGCCTGACGTAGTATGCACGCCGTTCGGAGGGGTGGCAGAGCGGCTGAATGCACCGGTCTTGAAAACCGGCGATGGGCGACCATCCGTGGGTTCAAATCCCACCTCCTCCGCCATCTTCATGGCCCAATCGATTGAATCGGTTGGGCTTTTTTGTGTCTGCTATTTTTAGTCGCTACTCGGTATGAGACTTAATGCTGGGTGATTGAATTACTTGGATAGTCACAGGCGCTCTTCCTGGATGCTTTTCAATATATCGTCACCCTATCGTCAATGAGTCGCACTGCAACAGATGACTACCAGGATGCATGGTGCTCCTCTGCCTGACGCCATTGTTCAAGCCAGCGCAAGACTTCGGCGGTCGCTTCGATCTGATCGGCCGGAATGTAATGGTTGAGGAGGGCATCCCGATAGAGGGCGCGGGCCAGCGGGATCCGTTGCAGCACTGGGATCCCCTCTTCTTCGGCAATTTTCCGAACCTGCAGTGCTTGGGCATTTGTAAACTTCAGCGTCACCAGCGGTAGCGGGGTTTCTCCCCGCTCGTAGCGGATGCCGATGGCGATGTGGGTTGGGTTGGCGACGATGACCGAAGATCGTTTCACATCGGCGCGCATATTGCTCGATTGCAGCTCTTGATGAAACTGTCTCCGCTTGCCCTTGATCTCCGGACTTCCTTCCATCTCCTTGTATTCCCGCTTCACTTCGTCCTTGCTCATCTTGAGTTGTTTGATGTGCTGAAAGTGCTCGAAGGCATAATCGGCGATGGCGATCACCACGAAGCCCATGGCGCAGACGGCCATCAATTGGCCCAGCATGGCCCCGAGCACCGGGGGGACGCACTCCAGGCCACAACCTGGCAACTGCAGCATGGCTTGCAGGTTGCCCTCTATGGTGATCCACACCAGCAGGCTGAGCAGGGTGACCTTGAGCAGGGATTTGACAAACTCCATCAGGCTCTTGATGGAGAAAATCTTCTTGGCTCCCTCCACCGGATTGATCTTCTTGATGTCCGGTTTGATGGACTCACCGCTTAACAAAAAGCCGTACTGGGCGATGTGGGAGGTGAGCACCACCAGCACGGAGATCGCCAGGATCGGGATACAAAGATAGGCCAGCTCCTGCAGCAGATTTTCGATCACATGGTTGAGGGCCTGCGCAAAGGGGAGATTGATGTGGGGTTCAGGGATCAGCATCAACTTGCCGAGGTGCTCCAGATAATAGTCGGACATCCCCATCAGCATGCCGATCAGCACCAGGATGATGGCGGTGGAGACCACCTCCTTGCTCTTGACGACCTGTCCCTTCTTGCGGGCGTCCCTCAATTTCTTGGGGGTAGGCTGCTCGGTCTTCTCGCCGCTCATCTCGCCTCCAGCACCGGGGCGAGCAAGCGCAGCGGGTCCATCACTGCCAGTACCTGACGATAGGCGTGATCCATCATCAGCTTGATGTAGATGACCAGCAGCAAGCTGGCGACCGCGCTCTTGATCGGCATAGCCAGCACGAAGACGTTTAGCGAAGGGGCGAAGCGGCTGATCAAGGCCAACCCGAATTCCGCCAAAAACATGGCGATGAGCAGGGGGGCTGCCAATAAGGCGCAGAGCAACAGCATCTGGTTGAATTGGCTATAGAAGAAGCTGACCCACTGGTCGCCGATGGTGGGAAAGAAGTGAGTCACAGGCCAACTGTTGTAACTCTGGAACAGGGCGCCCAGCAGACTGAGGAAGGCCCCTCCGACGAAGAACAGGGTGATCAGGGTCTGGGTCAGCAGCAGACCCGTCGGACTGGTTTGGCTGCCGAGGCTCGGATTGAACAGGGAACCCATGGCGGCCCCGCGCTGGTTGTCGATGAGAAAGCCGCTCGCCTCAATGGCCCAAAAAGGAATAGCAGCGACAAAACCTATCAGCAAACCCAGCAGTACTTCCTTGGCGACCAGCAAGGCCAGCTCCATGCCATCAATGCTTGGAGGGAGAGTGTTGGCGATCATCGGGTAGGCATAGAGTGCCAGCGAACAGACCACGCCGTTGCGGATCATGGCGCCACCCAGCATCTGTTTGCTGAGGATCGGCAGCATCACGAAGCAGCTGATGAAACGCGGTAACAGCAGGGTATAGGCCAACATTTGGGCCTGAAGGCTCTCCAGGGTCATCTGATCTGCGGCACCTTGAACAGCACCATGTCGGCGAAGCTATAGAGCTCATTACCAAGCCATGCCGTGGTGGCAAAAAGTGTGATCACCACGGCGATCAGCTTGGCGACAAAGCCTAGGGTCTGCTCCTGGATCTGGGTCAGTGCCTGCAATAGCGAAACCAAGGTGCCGACGAGGGCGGCGACCAGCACAGGCGGCATGGAGAGGATCAGCACCAGCCAGAGGGTCTGGCTGGTGAAATGCAGGATATCGGCGTGACTCATCTCAGCCTCCGTAACTGGTGACCAGCCCGTGGGTCAGGCGGGCCCAGCCATCCAGCAGCACGAACAGCAGCAGCTTGAAGGGCAGCGATATGGTCATGGGGGAGACCATCATCATCCCCATCGCCAGCAGTATGTTGGAGATGATGAGATCGATGGCAATAAAAGGCAGATAGATGAGGAAACCAATTTCGAAGGCGCGGCTGAGCTCGCTCACGGTGAAAGCGGGCAGCAGGATCAGCAGGCTGTCCGGCTCCAGCCGATCGGCATATTCGCTCGGCCACAACTGCTTGGTGCTGTCGACAAAGAAGGCGTGCTCCCGCGGCTTGATCTGCTTCTTGAGGAAGGTGCGGTAGGGGGCCATTCCCTCGTCGAGAAACTTCTCCACCGACTCGGATTTGGCCAGCGACACCTCGTTCTGGCGCAGATAATCCTGGGTAGCAAAACCAACTGGGGCCATCACATAGATGCTGAGGATGATGGCCAGTCCATACATCGCCATGTTGGGGGGGATCTGTTGTACCCCGAGGGCGTTGCGCAGCAGGGAGAAGACCACAGCCAGCTTGACGAAGGAGGTGGCCATCACGGCAATGAAAGGCAGCAGGGCCAACAAGGCCAGGCCGACGATGAGATTGAGCTCATCCGGTAGCTGGATCATGCCTGCGGCTCTCCACTCAGGGTCTCGACACGTACCCCCAGGCGCCCCTGGATCTCCACCAGCCGGCCGACGCCGATCCGATGACCGTTGCCTAAGATGCTCACCTCCCCGTCGAGGGGAACGCCGAGATCGATGAGGGAGCCCGGTTGCAGGCTGGTGAGGCTGTGCCAGTCCAGGGTCTGGCGACCCACTTCGAAGCTCACCTGAATGGGCAGGCTCTCCAGCTCGGTCGGGCCGAGCGGTTCATCGGGGGCGGCGGTATACATATCGATCAGTTCCAGATGTTGTGGATGGGGTTGGCAATAGGCGAGGGGGCGTCCCTCTAGGCAGGCCAGCAGCCGTTGGCCTAGCATCGGATGGGGCGGCGGCAGCAGCACGTCGCCACAGGCGAGCCTGGCCAGCTCCATCACGGAGAGGCGCATTTCTCCCCAGCGCAATGAGAGGAGCAGTGGCAGTGGCTGACGCTGTTGGGGTGGACGTGGCGGCAGTCTGGCCAGCAGCGGCTCGGGTTGATGCAACCAGAGTGAGAGGCAGACGCTTTCCCGCTTCAGCAGGATCTGCAGCGCAGGCTCGCCGGGAACAACAGGATTGCTGCTTGTCGCATCTTGAACGAGAGCCGAGCAACTGAGGCCGGATAGGGGCTGCCCCAGGCGCTCGATCAGCGCCAGTTGCAGTGGCTCGGGCAGGCTGAACAACGCCGCCTGTTGCAGATCAGGTGCCAGCCAGCGCGCCAGCTCGGCGCCCTGGCACCCAAGTGCCAGGGTCAGTCCCTGCCAGTGCAGTTGCAGCCGGGTATCCAGACTGGCGGGTGGCAGGCCGATGGTGAGACACAGCTCGCCCCCCAACCAGTCGAAGTGCCAGCGATGCTGGCTGAGGCGTCGTTGCAGGGCCAGTTCGGCGACAGAGGCCGCGGGCAGTGTGATGGACTTCATGCGTCGGCGTCCCACTCTTCATAGAGGGATCTCCGTTGGCGCGAGCCCTGCTCGCTATCCCCGCGGGTGAAGAGATCGAGGGAGACCTGCTCGCCAGGATAGAGCCGCTGCAGGCGGTCAAGCAGATCGTTGCGCCCCTGGTTGAGCTGCGACTGCCCCTGGCAGGTAGCCAGGATCTCCACCTGCAGCTCGCCCGGATGGCGGGCGATGCGGATCGCCAGTTCTCCTAGCTCCGGCAGTTTGAGGCGCAGCAGGGGGGGGCGCTGTGCACGCCCCAGCTCTAGGTGGATATCCACCGCCAGCCGCTCCAGCAGTCGACCCAGCGCCTCACTGGGATCCGGGATGGCAACTCTGGCCAGCTGCAGCTCCCCTGGCGTCCTGGCAAGGGGGGGGATGGGCTGCGAAGGGGAGGTGAGCACGGGCTCTGAAGGGCTATCCTCCTCGTACTCGGTGGCAAACGTGTTCGTCCCGGGCAAACCGGTATCCTCCTGTGGCTTGGGAGGAATGGTCATCTGTGACTCCTGATGGGGCTCTGCGCTGGGCTGGCGACCCGCCGCCTTGGTGGTAGAGGAGGGGTCAGTCTGCCACTGAGACAATGGTGCCGCCGGCAAAGGTAAGAATAGTGTCATGCTTGCCTGGATCTCCTGTCCTGCATCCCCTTCCTGCTGTCGGGTATCGAGGTTGGTTGACGGCTCCTGCTCGGCCTTATGCCGTTTCTCTTCGATCTGGAGCCTGTGTGGCAACAGCCCCTCAAGGTGCGTATCCTGGCGTGACCCGTCTTCCAGAGGTTCGTGGTGAAGGGGCGAGGGCGCGCGTGTTTGCGGCCTTTCATCGGTCTTGAGCATGGGCCCTTGCTCTCTCGCCAGGCGCAGCTGCTCTGTTTGAGAAAGGTCGGCTCGTGGCTCCCGAGCCGGGGACATGGCCCGTTCGGATCGTGCTGATTGCTCCCACTCTGGCTGGGGATCCGCCTTCGGCTCCCGGGCTGGACGCATCGCCCGCTCGAATCTGGCCTGTTGCGCCCGATCGGCCTGGCTGAGATGAGACTCGTCGGGCTGGAGGGATGCTCCACCGATGGAAGTGACTCGATTCATGGCTGGTTAGATCCTGATCTGCTGGCGGAACTCTTCTTGTTCCTGCTCTTCGTTGTAGTCGCGCAGGGCCCGCTGTGAAGCCAGCTCCTGGCGGTGAAGTTCGGCAAATTTTTCCTGTTGCTGGCGGGCTCTATGCAGCGCCAGCTGGCGTTCCTGCAGCCGGCTGCGCTCCTCGGCCACCCGCTCGGCCTGTTCGGCGGCGGTCTGCTCCAGCAGCGCCTCCTTCTCCCGCAGCAGGGCCACCTGTTGCTGCCACTGCTCCAACCCACGGCGATCGAGCGGTTGCTCCTGGCAGAGGAGGAACAGGCGGGCCTCCTCCTGCTGGCGCCACTGGCGGTAATCCAGGGTCTCCTGTTCGGCGTCGCGCTGGCGGGTGCGCGCCAGCTGTAGTCGGGCCTGCTGGGTGGCGAGCTGCTGCTCGGCCCGTTCCCGTCGCAGCCCCTTGATCTTCTGCAGGCGGCCTATCATCGGGTTAGCGTCGTCAGGGTGGAGAGAGCCTGCTCCAGCGAGCTTGGCTCATGGGTCCCCTGCCTGAGCCACTGGCGAATGCGCTCGATACGGGCGATGGCTTCGTCGGCGATCTGATCCTGCCCTTTCTGGTATTCGCCGATCTGCAGCAGCAGCTCCACCTCCTCATATTTGGCGAGCCAGCTGCGCAGCCGACCGGCCTGCTCCTTGTGGGTTGGCTCTATGATCTGGTTCATCACCCGACTGGCGGAGCGCAACACGTCGATGGCCGGATAGTGGTTGGCCGCCGCCAGTTTGCGCGAGAGGATGATGTGGCCATCTAGGATGGATCGAGTCTCGTCGGCGACCGGCTCCGTCATGTCATCCCCCTCCACCAACACGGTATAGAGCGCTGTGATGGAGCCCCGGTCCGATTGACCGGCACGCTCCATCAGGCGGGGCAGGGCGGCGAACACCGACGGGGGGTAGCCACGCCGGGTCGGCGGCTCTCCGGCCGCCAAGCCGATCTCCCGCTGGGCGCGGGCGAAGCGGGTGACGGAGTCCATCAGCAGCAGCACCCGCTTGCCCTGATCCCGGAAATACTCGGCGATGGAGGTGGCAACGAAGCCTGCCTTGGCCCGCTCCATGGCCGGGCGATCCGAGGTCGCCACCACCAGCACCGCCTTCTTGAGCCCCTCCTCTCCGAGATCAGCCTCGATGAATTCCCGCACCTCCCGTCCCCGCTCACCGATGAGAGCTAGCACTGTCACATCTACCTCTGCACTGCGAATAAGGGAGGCGAGCAGGGTGCTCTTGCCGCCACCGGCGGCGGCGAAGATCCCCATTCGTTGTCCCTCGCCGCAGGTGAGCAGGCCATCGATGGCACGGATGCCGAGGGAGAGGGGCTGCTCTATCCGCTTGCGGCTCATGGGGGGCGGTGCATCCCGGTAGACCGGATACCAGGCGGCAGGCTCAGGTAGATGGCCGCCCCCGAAGGGGTTGCCGAGCCCGTCCAGCACCTGCCCCAGCAAGTGATCACCCACCCCGACCTGGTGCATGGCGCCGGTTGGGCTCACTTCCGTGTTGGAAGAGATGCCGAACATCTCCCCAAGGGGGGTGAGCAGGGCCTGATGCTGGGCGAAACCGATCACCTCTGCTTGCAGGGAGAGGCTGTTGTCTGGGTTGCGCAGATGGCACAGCTCGCCGATGCGCACCCCGGGCACCACGGCCTTGAGCAGGGTGCCGGTTACCTGTGTGACCCGGCCACGGATCTGGATCAGCCGGCAGTCGTCGATGGCATGGCTGAGCTGGCCGGTGATGTGGTCGAGGGATAGGGTCATAAGGATTTGGGCTGATGAAACTGGCGGCCACTATAGGGGACGACGGGCGCGCTGGATTTCAGCGCGAGCCGGGAGTTTTTAGAAAACCGTTGGGAGCGGGCTAAAAATTCACGACCGATTTTGGCATAGGCGATCCGGGGGGATTTTTATAATGCCGCCTCGTCAATTCACCCATCACGGGAGCGTCCATGGCCATTATCCAGAACAACCCCTATAGCTCGGCCACCCAGCCAGAGCCGCGCGCTGCAGAGGGCGCCTCCCGCCAGCTTGCGCCGCAAGGCGGCCAGTTTCAGGGGGAGCGGGTCGTGCTGGCCAGCGCGGCTCAATCCTTGGCCGATGCGGCCGAAGAGCTGACCTTTGTCTTCTCCGAGCGCTCCGAACTCTCTCTGGCCAAACGTAAGCTGAGCGACAGCCACGCCAGGATCAGCGAGATCGAGGCCCTGGTGGGGGACTATCTGGAGAAGGTGCCGGAACTCGAGCGCCAGCAGAAGATCAAGGAGATGATCGGCCACCTTGGCAGCGGCCGGCTGGCCAATCTCTCCCAGTTGCTGGCCTACCTCGAGAGCTTCTCGGGGGAGGTGAGCGAACAGTTCGAGGCGCTCTGCCGGGCCCGTGATGCGTTGGCGGGAAGACCCGAGCTGCAGGCTACCCTACAACTGGTCGAGCAGGCGCTGGCCAAGCTGGCCGACGAACAGGGCACCGCCATCGTGCTGGGGGCCAGGATCGCCGGTCCGGCGGCCGAGGCGGCCAGGCAGGGTGTGGGGAGCGAGCAGGCGCTGCGGGATCTCTATCGCGATGCGGTGCAGGACTATCGCACGCTCGCGTCCGCCTGGCGCGACATTCACAGCCGTTTTGGCAACGGCGCGCTGGAGAAGGTGACCGCTTTCATGATGAAGGCGCTCAGCGCCGACCTCGATACCCAGCAACGCTGGCTCGATCCGGTCAAGCTGGAGCGGGTAATGAGCGACATGCACAAGTTGCGGCTGCTGAACTCCCTGTCGGCTCAGGTGGACGATCTGTGGCTGCGAGTGAAGGAGGGGTCGGCCCATGGCATACGGGCCTTCTGATCTGATGGGAGATCTGATCGCCCTGGTCGAGAAACGCTGGGCCAGCGTGCGGGATGTGGAGCAGATCGGCGTGCTGCTCGAATTGGAAAGCCCCCGCGAACAGGTGCTGCTCTACCAGGAGCTCAAGCGGTTGATCCGCCTGCTGCCGGTGGAGCTGTTCAGCGAAGAGGAGCAACGCCATAACCTGCTGCAGTGCTGCCAGGGGGCGCTCGATGGTGCCATCGAGCGAGAAGAAGACGAGCTATCTGGAGATCCATCATGAACTGGATTGACCCCCTGCTGGTGCAGTTTTGCCAGGATCTGGGCCTCACTATAGGGGATAACCCTCAACACCTGATCCAGCTTGAACTGGAGCAGAGCGGCACCTTGCAGCTGGAACAACATCAGGGACAGTTGAGCCTCTGGCTTGCCCGCGCCGTGCCTTGGCACCAGAGCGGCGACGCCATCCGTCGGGCCATGACCTTGACTGCGGCGGCCCAGGCCCCCGCCTTGCCGGTACGGGTCGGTTGGCTGGCCGAGGATCGGCTGATCCTGTTCGTCACCCTGGACGAGCGGGCCCTCACCCTGCCATTGCTGCACCAGGCGCTGCGCACCTTGACCCAGTTGCAGCGGGAGGTGCTGGCCCCATGAGTCGTTTCACCCTTAATCAACATCAGGTCAACGAGTACCTCTGCTTCATGCCGCGCGAGGTACCAGCCCGATGAGTCGCATCACCGCCGCCCATATTGGTATCGAACAGCTCAGCGCCATCCGGCTGGATGAGCTGGAAGCCAGTCTGCCTGGGCGTTACGCCCTGCTGCCGGATGGCCAGTCCATCGAGCCCCATATCAGCCGCCTCTATCCCGAGCGTCTGGCGGAGCGGGCGTTGCTCGCCTTCGCGACCCCAGCTAGCGGCTTCCACGATTTGCTGCGACCTGGAGACTTCAACCAGGGAATGCAAGGACTGAGAGCCGTGCTGTCGCAGGGGGACTCCGCCGAGCTGCGGGCGGCCGCCAGCCTGCTCGAGCAGATGCATCAGGATGAACAGCTGATGCAGATGACGCTGCATCTGCTGCACAAGGTATGACCATGACCCTCTCGTCCCGGCAGCAGGATCTTCTGCTGCTCACAGGTTGGTTGCACCTGCAATACGGCCACCCCGATCGCGCCTGCACCCTGTTGGCCGCCCTGCTGCAACTGCATCCCGAACATCAGGCCGGAAGGCGCACCCTGCTGGTTGCCCAGCTCAAACTGGGCAAGGGGGAGGAGGCACTAGTCCATGTGGAGCAACTGATGGGGCTGGGGGAGGCGGACGGGTTGCTTTGGCTGTGCCGCAGCCGGGCCTGTCAGCTGATGGACCGGCTCGATGAAGCCCGCTTTGCCTATCAACACTACCTCGAACTGGAAGAGCAGAATGAATCAACGCTCCCTTGAGCTACTGCGCCGCATAGGCGAGCGCAAGGACATCATGCTGGCGGTGCTGCTGCTCGCCATCGTCTTCATGATGGTCTTGCCGCTGCCGCCGGTGGCCCTCGATATCCTCATCGCCATCAACATGACCATCTCTGTGGTGCTGCTGATGATGGCGGTCTATATCAACTCCCCGCTGCAGTTTTCCGCCTTCCCGGCGGTACTGCTGATTACCACCCTGTTCCGGCTCGCCCTCTCGGTGAGCACTACCCGGATGATCCTGCTGCAGGCCGACGCCGGCCAGATCGTCTACACCTTCGGCAACTTCGTGGTGGGGGGCAATCTGGTGGTGGGGATCGTCATCTTCCTCATCATCACCATTGTCCAGTTTCTGGTGATCACCAAGGGCTCGGAGCGGGTGGCGGAGGTCAGCGCCCGCTTCTCTCTCGATGCCATGCCAGGCAAGCAGATGAGCATAGATGGCGACATGCGGGCCGGGGTGATCGACGTACACGAGGCGCGGGAGCGCCGCAGCGTCATCGAGAAAGAGAGCCAGATGTTCGGCTCTATGGATGGTGCCATGAAGTTCGTGAAGGGGGACGCGATCGCGGGCCTCATCATCATCTTCGTCAACATCCTGGGGGGAGTCACCATAGGGGTGACCCAGAAGGGGTTATCGGCCGCCGATGCGCTGCAGCTCTACTCCATCCTGACGGTGGGGGACGGCATGGTCTCCCAGGTGCCGGCCCTGCTCATCGCCATCACCGCCGGCATCATAGTCACCCGGGTATCGTCAGAGGAGTCTTCCGATCTGGGCTCCGACATAGGTGCCCAGGTGGTGGCACAGCCCAAGGCGATGCTGATCGGCGGCGTGCTGCTGGTGTTGTTTGGCCTGATCCCGGGCTTCCCCATGATCACCTTCTTCGCCTTGGCGACCGTGGTGACGGCGGGAGGTTATTTCATCGGGCTGCGCCAACGTAAAGCGCAGAGCAGCAGCCAGGACCTGCCCACAGTGCTGGCTCAGGGGGCCGGTGCACCGGCGGCCCGCAGCAAGCCCAAACCGGGCAGCAAGCCGAGGGGCAAGCTCGGCGAGAAGGAGGAGTTCGCCATGACGGTGCCCCTGCTCATCGATGTGGACGCGGCTCTGCAGGCCGAGCTGGAGGCCATCGCCCTCAACGACGAGTTGGTGCGGGTCAGGCGCGCCCTCTATCTGGATCTGGGGGTGCCGTTCCCCGGGATCCATCTGCGTTTCAACGAGGGGATGGGACCCGGCGAATATCTGATCCAGTTGCAGGAGGTGCCGGTGGCGCGCGGGCTGCTGCGACCCGGCCATCAGCTGGTGCAGGAGAACGCCTCCCAGCTCGAGCTGCTGGGGATCCCCTTCGAGGAGGGGGCTCCGCTGTTGCCGGGCCAGTCCACGCTCTGGGTGGCCAATGAGTACCAGGAGCGGCTCGAGAAGTCGCGTCTGGCGGTACTGACTCCGGATCAGGTGGTGACCTGGCATCTCTCCCACGTGCTGCGGGAATATGCCGAGGACTTCATCGGCATTCAGGAGACCCGCTATCTGCTTGAGCAGATGGAGGGGAGCTATGGCGAGCTGGTCAAGGAGGCGCAGCGCATCATACCGCTGCAACGAATGACCGAGATCTTGCAGCGGCTGGTGGGGGAGGACATATCCATCCGCAACATGCGCGCCATCCTGGAGGCCATGGTGGAGTGGGGCCAGAAGGAGAAAGATGTGGTACAGCTCACCGAGTACATCCGCAGCAGCCTCAAACGCTACATCTGCTACAAGTACGCGAATGGCAACAACATATTGCCCGCCTACCTGCTCGATCAGCAGGTGGAGGAGCAGATCCGTGGCGGCATTCGCCAGACCAGTGCCGGTAGCTATCTGGCGCTCGATCCCACCATTACCCAGGGCTTTCTGGATCAGGTCCGCCACACTGTGGGGGATCTGGCCCAGATGCAGAACAAGCCGGTACTCATCGTCTCCATGGATATCCGCCGCTATGTGCGCAAGCTCATCGAGGGGGATTACCACACCCTGCCGGTACTCTCCTATCAGGAGCTGACCCAGCAGATCAACATCCAGCCGCTGGGAAGAGTCTGCTTGTGAGCGTCGACCGGCAGGCCCCTGATCCCCTGATCCCCTGGCTGCAGGCCAGGGGGCTAGCTGTGACCCCCTACCACCTGGGTAACACCCCGATCCGGCTCGGCCACGGTTTTTATTATCGCCATATCTATCTCGCCTGGCGGGTCGAGCCTGCGACCCGGCGGGTCTGGATACTGCTGATACGTCGTCACGGCGAGCGGGCCGGACTGGCCAATCCCTTCGCGGCCCTTTATCTGCTGGCGGAGGCCACCCTGGCGGTGCTCGGGCCGGCTCATGCGCTCTACGGTAACGTCGATGTCTTTCGTGGCAGCTCCCTGAGTGGCGAGCGGCTCGGCCGGTTTTATCTGCGTTGGACGGGGGCCGTCGAACCCGAGCCTGGCTGGTTCATGCTGACGGCCGAACAAGTCTGTTCACTGCGGGATATGCGAAAACGACAAAAGCACGGCCTTGCGTGACAGGCATGTCCAAAGGGGACCCATAGAATAGGAACCAAGATGAAACAACCGCGTTTTTCCCATCATAGCGAGACCATCGCTCAGGCGGAGCAAGCCATCGCCGACAGCGATCACCGCAATGCCCTGTTGCAGGAGATGCTGGCCGGATTGGCTCTGTCGGATCAGACCTGCCAGTTGCTCTTCGATGCGTCGACCGAACAGGTGGCTGCGGCCGAACAGGAGCTGCTGGCGGAGATCCAGCGTAGGCAGCTGTCATTGCCGGCCCAAGCGGGGGAGAGCCGCAAGAGCCGGCGCCCGACCATGATGCGCGGACTGATGATTTAAGGAGTTGTGATGAGCACTATCCCTGACTACAACAGCAATCCTGCCGGGTTTGTCGGTTGGCTCGATGGTCAATCTCTCGACCAGTTACCGGGCAATAAAAATCCCAAACTGGCTGAGTTGCTCGCCTTGCTCGAGGGCAAGGTCACCATCAGCGACAACCCGCCGACCCCACTGACCAAGGCGCAACTGGAGAAATTGCTGGCCGCCTATCTGACGGATCCGGCCACGATCAATGGGCTCTGGCCCATGGGCCAGTTCCAGGCTGGCCAAGAAGCCGCCATGGCTGCCATCAAGGGAATGATCGAGCGGGGGGGGCAACAAACGCCGCCGATGATCCGCTGGACAGTGCCCGAATTCATGCTGCTCTCCCTCAGTGCGCTGACCATGGATCGCATCGATGACGACCTCATCACCACCTTCACCGGGGTGATGGCGTTTCAGGACAACAAGCGCAAAGAGCTCAGTGACGATCTGAAGGCGATGACCGCCGAGCTGAAGATCTACGGGGTGATCCAGTCGGAGATCAACAAGGTGTTGTCGGCGAAATCAGACCAGACCTTCAAGACCGATTTCAACCTGATGAATTACCAACTCTATGGCTATGGCTCTGAGGCCCAATTCCAGCAGGGGGCCGAGTACAAGCTGCTCGTGCAGATGCAGGGGAGCGACGGCAAGGTCACGGTCAAGGCGTTTCTCGAGAGCGGCAAGAAGAAGAGCGGAGCCATGAGCGGCATAGAAGCCGAGTACATATATGACAAGGACAACAACAAGCTTGGCAACTTCTCCACCAGCGTGAGTGACAGATCGCGCCCGCTCAACGATCAGGTCAGCGAAAAAACCACCCGCCTCAACGACGTCAGCTCGCGTTACAACGCCGCCATCGAGGCACTCAACCGCTTTATCCAGAAATACGACAGCATCATGCGCGACATTCTTGGCGCAATTTGAGGAGAGATCATGCAGACCGATACCACCCTGACTCCGGAACATGAAACCGAGCTGGAAGCCTTCATGGCCGATGGCGGCACCCTGGCCATGCTGCAGGATATCTCCGGTGACACCCTGGAGCAGCTCTATGCCCTGGCCTTTGGCCAGTATCAGTCCGGCAAGTGGGAGGATGCCCACAAAATCTTTCAGGCGCTCTGCATGCTGGATCACTACGAGCCGCGCTATTTCCTCGGACTAGGCGCTTGTCGCCAGGCGATGGGGGAGTTTGAAACGGCGATCGAGAGCTACAGCTTCGGCGCCATGCTCGATCTGAACGACCCCCGTTTCCCGTTTCATGCCGCCGAGTGTCGGCTGCAACAGGATGATTTGAATGGGGCCGAGAGTGGCTTCTACTCGGCCCACCTGCTGGCGGACGCGGATCCGTTGCAGGCCGATCTGGCGGCAAGCGCCAAGGTCATGTTGGAAGCCATCGCAATCAGAAGGGATCAGCAAGATGAACCTGATCAGCAATGAAAGAAGCGTTTCCCCGCTGGGAAACAGTGGTGAGGTTGCGGGCCTGACGCCCGTCACCCAGCCACGAAGTGAAACGAGGCTCGATGCCGCGGCGGCGCAAGTCAGCGGGCAAACCCGCAAACCTGGCGTCTCTCTGAACGCCCCCCTTGCCGTGAGCAATGGCCGGCCCGCGCCGCAACAGTTGACCGAGGTCAACAGACTGCTGACGCAGGTCAAGCAGAACAGCAGCCAGCTTCTACCGCACACCAGTGCCCTGGTCACGGCGGCCTTTACCTCGCCGGAAGCATTCGAAATTGAATTGGGCAAGCTGACCAGTGATCTGGAGAAGACCCAAAACAGGCTCAAACTCGCCGACCTCGATCGGGCTCGCTCCCAGAATGAGAAGAAGATCTCCGAGAATCAGGAGAAGATAAAAGAGGCGGAAGAGAGTGCCCAGAAGGCCAAAAAGTCGGGTCTGGCCAGCAAGATCTTCGGTTGGATCAGTGCCATCGCCTCCATGATCATCGGGGCCATCATGGTGGCTACCGGTGTGGGCGCCGCGGCAGGGGCTCTGATGATCGCCGCTGGCGCTGTCGGAGTCGTCAACATGGCGGTGCAGCAGGCTGCCGCAGATGGCCTCATCTCTAAGGAGGTGATGGATAAGCTGGGGCCAGCACTCATGGCCGTGGAGATCATCCTCGCAGTGGCTTCGGCGGTGGTGACGTTTGGCGCCGGAGCAGTCAAGGGGCTTGCCAAGCTGGGCGTAAAAATGGGCTTCAAGATGGCGGGTAAAGGGGCGAGTGAGGTGGGTCTCAAGCTTATCCAGAACTCCGCCAAGGTCTATATGAAAGCCGCCGATATCTCGGCCAAAGTGGCCGGAAACACCGCCAGTACGACGGCGAAAATGGCAAAAATCGGCACCCAAACGGCCGATATCATCGTCGATGTGGGCAATGGCGTGACCAAGACGGTCGATAGTGCGAACCAGGCCAAGCTGCAGCTCAAACAGGCAGACCTGCTGGAGAACCGCCAGGAGATGACGGCGCTACAGGGGGTGATCGACAAACTCAAGGAGGCGATCGCCCAGATGATAGAGGCGTTCCAGCAGACCATGGAGATGATTTTCCAGATGCTCAATGCCAAGGGCGACATGATGAACAACCTGGCCCGCAGACCCGCCGCTATCTAAGGAGTACCTATCGTGATTAACAGTGATTATGCAAATGGCGTAACCCATACCAGCCCCTTGACCGAGGCCGGGATCGACGAGGCACAACAGGTTCGCCGCCAAGGAACAGCCCATGAGGCTGCCGGTGCGACCAGCCAGCTGGCAACGGAGAGCAAGCGTGTCCCCGTATTGCCCCGCCCCACCATCCCCTTCGATACCAGAGGGGTGACCCAGATAATCGGCCAGCTTGAAAGCGTGATGGATATGATGTCGTTGCTGTTCAAGCTGGCCCGACAGGCCCGTGAAATGGGTCTGGTACAGCGGGATACCGAGAACAAGCTGGTCATCGGACATCAGCAGGCACAGGTCGATGAGATGCGCCATGGCGCCAATTTGATGATCGCCACGGCGGTGGTCTCCGGTGTCATGGCCGTGACGTCGGCAGTCATGGGGGGCTTCTCCCTGAGTAAGTCGGCCAAGGCGATCAAACAGGACAAGGCGCTTAACGCCAATATCGCCGGGCGGCAGCAGGAGCTGAAGCAGATTGGGGATATCAAGAAGACTGCTGGCCTCGAAATGGGGGATGCCGGGCAGGACTTGGCTGCAAGGATCAAGACCGACAAGGCTGCACTGAAGACCCTGAACAAGACGTTTGATACCAATAACAGCCGTCAGCAGCTCTCCGGTACCGTGACCCAGTCAGTGGGACAAATGAGCAGCTCTGCGGTGCAGGTGTCGCAAGGGGTGAGTCAGGCGGATGCCAAGGAAGACGAGATCAAGTCGACCATCAGCCAGACCGAGAAGCAGAAAATCGAGGACAATATGTCCTTCAATGTCAGTTTTATGAAAGACGTGCTGCAACTGATGCAGCAGTATGCCCAGAGCCAGAATCAGGCCTGGAAAGCGGCCTTTGGCGTCGCCTAAACTCAACCTGACCTTCAAGGCGCCTTCTGGCGCCTTTTTTGCGGCCATTTTTCTTAAAAGTACCGCCCTTGAGTGACAGCCTGTGTCGAACCGGCAGGCTAACATCCTCCTCTCTCTGCTGGAGGACATCATGGACCTAACTGCCACCATCAATCGATTGCTCACTGAATTTTCGGCCAAATATGGGTTGACATCCCTGTCCCTCAATGTGGAGGGGGTGGCGGCGCTGTGCTTTGACGAGCGTTTGCAGCTCAGCCTGATCCTGGTGCCCGAGCGGGATCATCTGGTGTTGCAGGTCGATGTGGCCGAACTGCACCAGGTGGGGGAGGGGATCTTTCGCCAATTGGCCTGCTTCAATCGCCACTGGTATCAATTCAATCTGCACTTTGGTTTCGATGAAGAGAGCCTGACGGTGCAGCTCTATCGCCAGATGAGCGCGAGTCGACTGACGCTGGCGCACCTTGAAGAGAGCCTCTCCAGCATGCTGGAACATGCCGAGTTCTGGCAGGAATTGCTGCGGCCTAAACCGCAGTCGGAGTACTGCGGCGATGAGATGATGGGGGTTCGAGTATAAGCCATGAAGATACAGGAATCACAAGCGAGCGCCGTGCTGCAGGCGGTAGAGCAGACGAGGGGGGCCTTTGCCGACCGAACCGTGACGGCCGTGCCGGTCACGATGAGGCAATTGCCCCTGTCGACACTGCTGCGAGGGAGCATCAGCCTGGACAGGTTGCAGGAGCTGGCGCTGCAGCGTCTGCAGTTGGGTGAGCACGAGCCCCTGGCCGGGCGCAGGATCCGGGTGATATGAGGCTCCCGCTGGTGCTGCTACTGACCCTGCTCGGTGGTTGTGTGACGACCCCGGTGGTGACGCTACCCTCCTCGCAATTGAGGGGAGAGATGCGCCTCGCTGGCCCCCTGCCTCGCCCGGCCAGGGTGGAGGTCGTGGTGCTGAGCATGATGGACGGTCGTCTATTACCCGTGGCGGCGACCGAATACGAAGTGACAGTATTGCCACTGATGTTTGATCTGCGACTGACCCCCTTGCAACTGGCCGAGGGGAAAATTTATGTGCGCACTCGGCTGCGTTTTATCGGCAGTTCGGCGGTACAAGCCGTCCACCAAGAGGAAGTTTTTAAGGCGTTTAATGGCGAGTCTGTCGTTATTAATTTGAAACCAAGATCCTGTTATCCACAATGTCGGTAGCTAGGTATCTTAAAAATGGCATTTAAATCAATTTGTTGCCGATGTCTTTAATCGGACGAGATGTTTATTTTTTTAACGAACTATCTCTTGAAATAGAAATTGTTTTTAATAAGAGCGATCGTAGTGTATTGACTCTAATTTTTGGCTGGTTTTTCTGCTAATAGCTGTTGTAGGATGCCTCCCCTTTATTTCAATGTTGATTAATTAGCCGTTCACATTGGAATCAGTTAATTCTAAACAAATAAATAAAACGCCAATAATAAGGCATCCTGCGAAGACCTGATCTCGCAGAGGCGTCACTGGCATCACGCGCAGATTCAGGAAAACAAAAATATGAAGGGCATTTCTACCGCAGAGAAGGGCGATATAACCCAGCTCCTATGGTGCATGTCTGATGTTAGCGTTATCGAACATCAACAAGAGGGGATATATATCCTTTTGGAGGGAGTGATGACCTGGCAGGATTGCACCGATACCCATGAATTATCCTCCAGCGAGCTGATCTTCGTGCGTCGTGGCAACTATGCGGTTCGTACCGGTGGCGACCCTTGCCATCTGCTTTGGCTACCCCTTTCGAGTGGTTTTTTGCAGGGTTTCCTGCAACGCTTCGGCTCATTGCTGAGCGAGATACCCCGAATAGATGGCTTGGCCCCCAGCTTGTTGCCATTCCACGTCTCTCCCCTGTTGATGCAGTGCATTGAAGGCCTTCGCGGCTTGACCGAGCATGAATATCCGCCTGCGCTCTCCCAATTGCGCACCGAGGAGCTGTTATTCCTGCTGGCATTTGGTGAGCAGGGCCCTCAATTGATGTCCATCCTGCGCCAGCTGAGCAACCGCCAGGTCGAGCGACTGCAGCACTTTATGGAGAAGCATTATTTGATGGAGTGGAAATTGAGTGAATTCTCCAGGGAGTTCGGAATGGGGTTGACGACCTTCAAGGAATTATTTGGTTCTATTTATGGCGTATCCCCGCGAGCCTGGATCAGCGAGCGCCGTATTCTCTATGCTCATCAGTTATTGCTCAATAGTGAGATGAGCATCGTCGATATCGCCATGGAGGCTGGCTTCTCCAGCCAGTCCTATTTTACCCAGAGCTATCGCCGCCGTTTCGGTTGTACCCCGAGCCGCGCCAGGCATGGCAAGGATTAACGCCGGACTAAAATAATCTGACGTTTTTTATAAGCCAGCGGAGGATGCAATGGATAGAATGACCCGCATAACGACACATAATCCCATCGTTGCCCGCAGCAAGATGAGCAAGGCATAGCATGAGCCAGCAAGATCACCATTCACCGAATCCGGGCCTGTTTGCAGGCCGTCGGGTCACCGTTGTCCAGTCAGACACTCTGAATCGAGATTGTCTGGTCGGACGACTCTCCGCTCTCTGTTATCAGGAGGCCGGTGTGATCACCTCGCAGCAGATGGCGCTGTTACAGCGCCTGTTGCCGAGAACCCGGCTGGAGAGCTTGCTGGGCTCTATCTGGTTTCAGCGCCGTCTGGATGCGGTCCTGGTCTTGTCACGCAAGGAGCTGCAGCAAATCCTGCGTGCCGCGGGCAGTGAGCGCAGCGACTGGTTGCAGCAACTGGGTGATCCCATCAATCTGGCCGAGTGGCCACTGTTGTGGCACTGGGTGCTCTATCCCTTGCACCGCTGGTGGGTTCAGCGCCTGGAGCCTCTCTACGGCAGCTGGCTCAACGAGCTGGAACAACTGCAGGTAATGCGGCGACAGCTGAATGCCCAGTCGGTGTTCTGGCAGACGGTCGTCGAGGTCCCGGCGGATCTCGAGGCGCGGATAAGCGAGCAGCTTGCCCAACTGTCGAGGCGTGAGCAGGAGCTGCGGCTGCAGCGGACACAGTGCGAGGAACGTCTCCAACTGGCGTGGCCAGCCTGGTATGCCCGGCAGGCCCAGGGTGGCGATCCGGCTCTCCTGATGCCTGTTCCCATCGAACTTGGCACATTTTGGCAGTCCCTGCGTGCCTTGCCGGAGCAACCGGCGGCGGCCAAGATCCTGCACGCCTGGCTCGTTGAGAGGGGGCTCGCCCTGGCTCAGGATCACTTCTACTGGCAACCGCCCGAGCGCTAGCCAGCCCGAGGAACTATGCAAATTCTACTGAATCGATTGGCCGCAAAGCTTGGCCAAGGGACCTTCGTTGCCGACGCACAGGGGAAATATCACCTGCGGCTCGATGGTTACCCCCTCTTCTTGACGCCCAGAGCCGGCGAGCTGCTGTTGAGTACCCCCTTCCAAAGCAGCCTGAGCGCGCGCGAGGAAGCCCATGATCCTGCGTTGCTGAAGCGCCTGCTCCAACAGGTGGTGGCCTGGGGACGTCAAGCTCCCCATGCGCTGGTGCTCGACGATCTGGGCAACCTGCAGTTGGAGGCCAGGATCGGCCTGGAGTGGCTCGATGAGCAACGGCTGGAAGAACGTCTGAGCCAGCACATTGCCCTGCTGGAGCGACTAGAGCCCCAATTGACTGAGGCCGCCCTGGCCCCCCAATGGAGACAGATGATATGGCACCCCTGAGTGTACGGCTGAGTGTACAGCGCCTTACAGGCTCACTGTTGGCACTCTGCATCGGCACCCTGCTCGCGCTGCGACCCGCGGTGGCCCAGGAGCTGGACTGGCTACCCATGCCGTACAGCTATGTGGCGGAAGGGGAGAGCCTGCGCGATGTACTGGTCAACTTCGGGGCCAACTACGAGGTATCGGTCGTCGTCAGCGACAAGGTCAACGATCAGGTCAATGGCCAGTTCGAGCATGATGAGCCGCAGGCCTTTTTGCAGCAGCTAGCCTCCCTCTACAACCTGGTCTGGTACTACGACGGCAGCGTGCTCTATGTGTTCAAGAACGGTGAGGTGCAGTCTCGTCTCATCAACCTGGAGCGGACAGGGGCGGCTGAGCTCAAGCAGGCGTTGCAGCGTGCCGGGATCTGGGAACCTAGATTCGGCTGGCGCCCCGACGCGGACAACCGCCTGGTCTATGTCTCCGGTCCTCCGCGCTATCTCGAGTTGATCGAGCAGACTGCGGTGGCGCTGGAGCAGCAGTCCCAGCTGCGCAGCGAGAAGACAGGACCGCTGGCCATCGAGGTGTTTCCGCTCAAGTATGCCTCGGCCGTCGATCGTTCCATCCAGTACCGGGATACCGATGTGGATGCGCCCGGTGTGGCCACCATACTGGCCCGCTTGTTGAGCGACGCTGGAGTACAGGTGGTCAACGGGGAGGGCAACAAGGGGGCTGTGTCCACCTCGGGACAGGCAGTCGTCCAGGCCGATCCCGCGCTCAATGCCGTGATAGTGCGTGACGCGCCGGAACGGATGGCGATGTACGGCAAATTGATCGCGGCCCTCGACAAACCCGCCGCCCGCATCGAAGTGGCGCTCTCCATCATCGACATCAACGCCGAAGATCTCTCCCAGCTGGGGGTGGACTGGCGGGTCGGGATCCGCACCGGCGACAACCAGCAGGTGATCATCAAGACCACGGGGGATCGCAAGGGGATCGAAGGCGGGGCCGCACTCGGCAGCCTGGTCGATGCCAAGGGGCTCGACTACCTGCTGGCCCGGGTCAATCTGCTGGAGAACGAGGGAAATGCCCAGATCATATCTCGTCCTACCCTGCTGACTCAGGAGAACACCCAGGCGGTGATCGATCACAGCGAGACCTATTACATCAAGATCAGCGGGGAGCGCGTCGCCGAACTGAAGGGGATCACCTATGGCACCATGCTGCGGATGACACCGCGGCTGATCCAGTTGGGGGACAGGTCGGAGGTGAGCCTGAGCCTGCACATCGAGGATGGCAACCAGAAACCCAACAGCACCGGCATCGACGGCATTCCGACCATTAGTCGGACCGTGGTGGATACCATAGCCCGGGTCGGTCACGGTCAGAGCCTGCTGATCGGCGGCATCTATCGCGATGAACTGAGCGAGAGCCTGAGCAAGGTTCCCTTCCTGGGGGACATTCCTTACCTGGGGGCCCTGTTTCGTAGCAAGGAGAGCCAGACCCGGCGCGCGGTGCGACTGTTCATCATAGAGCCGAGGGTGATCGACGATGGCATCGCTCACTATCTGTCCCTGGGCCATGGTCAGGATCTGCGCGCCGGTGTGCTGGGGGCCGATGAGCTGTCAAACCAGAGCCTCTCCCTCAGCAAGGTGCTGGGCGGTGCCCAATGCCAGCCTCTGGCAGCGGCTCGCGATGTGCAGCAACTGCTGCGCCAGGGGGGCAAGAGTTCGTCCCTGACTCAGTGCCAGATGGGGAAAGAGCTGGGGTGGCGACTGGTTGAGGTGAGCAAGGAGCAAAAATGCAGCCCTGCCACCAGCTGGTGCGTGCAAGGGATGAAAGATGGGGAAACCCGATGAGCTGGAAGTGTCGCCTGTATCGCGGATTGAACCGCGGGGCTGAAGTGCCGATGCCGGAGGGACGTCTGGTGATGGGATCCGATCCTCTCCAGGCCGATCTGGTGCTAGTGGATGAGGGCGTGGCACCGGTTCACCTAGTGTTGATGGTCACGGTCGAGGGCATAGCGTTGCAGGAGTGGGCCGAGGGGATCACCCCGACTCAGGACGGTATCGTCCTGGCCGCGGGTACCCTGCTCAAGGCCGCCACTCGGCAGGAGGCCGGTCCCCTGCTCTGGAGTTTCTGTGACGACAGTCTCTCGCTCCCCGAGCAGTGGGAACCGTCGGTTGCCATGGTCGCGCCGCCGCGCCCACCCCGGCGTGCTGGTCGTGCCGAGCTGTGGGTGGGAGGGCTCTGCCTGACCCTGGTGGTTGCCCTGATCGCGTTGCTGGGCCACGGCTGGTGGCAGGGCAACGGTGAGAATGATGCCGCCCGCAAAGAGCAGGCGTTGCGGCGCTTCCTCATCACCCCGGCTTATCAGCAGGTGGTGCTCGGTGGTGGCGAGCAAGGGATGTGGCAGTTGTCGGGCTATGTGGACGAGAACGGCACCCGTCTAGCCCTGCAACAATACCTCGACGGCAACGGCTTCAATTACCGGCTGGATATCCGCTCCATGGAGGATCTGCGTCAGGGGGCCGGCTTCATCCTGCAGAAGCTCGGCTACGAGCAGCTCCAGATCCGCAACGGCAAGGAGCCAGGCTGGCTGCGGCTAAGTGGCGAGATCGATGTGCAGGATCCGAAGTGGGGCAAGCTGGAGTCTCTCCTCAGACAGGAGGTGCCCGGGGTGCTGGGCATAGAGAACCAGGTGCAGGTCGCCGGCGCCTATCGTAAGCGGCTGGATACCCTGCTGCAGGAGCAGGGCTTGGCCGGGCTCTTGCGCGTGCGGGAGACGGGGGATCGCATCGAGGTTTCCGGTGCGCTCGACGGCCCCCGACTCGGCAAGTTCCAGCAGGCTCAGCAGCAATTTCGTCGTGAGTTTGGTTCTCATCCCGTGCTGGAGCTGGTCAATCAGGAGCGAACCCCGCGCCAGGATGAGCTGGAGTTCGACGTGCGCAGCGTGTCCCTCGGCCGAGTGCCTTACGTGATCCTGAAGGACAACCAACGCTATCCGGTGGGGGGCGCGACCACGGGTGGGGTGCGGGTACTGGCCATTCGCCCCGATGCGGTGGTGGTCCGCAAGGGCAAGCAGCAATACATAGTCAAGTTAACAGGAGCCGAGAGGCATGATGACCAATTTGGAAACGCGACTGTCCGGCGCTGATCCCGAGTTCGCCCGCGAGCTGCACGACAGTCTCATCCAGGCACAGGGGGAAGTGAAGCGGCAACTGCTGCGCGGAGGTACCCAACTGCAGTATCGGCAGTGGGAACGAGAGGCCGATGCCATCGCGGCGGGGCTCAAGATCATTGGCAAGATAAAGGAGTACAACCATGGCTGATTACTTTACCTACACGGACAAGAACACCAATACCCTCGATCAGGTTGCGTCGAATCTCTCCGGACAGGCCAATACCGCCAATGCGGAGGTCAACAAGGCCATCGAGGCGATGAAAACCAACCCGGACAACCCGGCCCTGCTGGCGGAGCTGCAGCACAAGATCAACAAGTGGTCGGTCATCTACAACATCAACTCCACCGTGACCCGCGCCATGAAAGACCTGATGCAGGGCATCTTGCAGAAGATCTGATGATGAACATTCAACTCAAACGATGGCTGGCCGAGCTCGCGCTGGCAGGCACAGGGCATCACTGTCACCGGGAGGCGGCCACCATCGCCGACTGGCTGGCTGGCGAGCCCGGCATGGGGGAATGTGTGACCCTGATCCGCCTCTCGTCCCTGATGAACCAGGGAGATTATCAGGAGGCGTTGCGGCTGGGAGAGGAGCTGGGCACGCCGGATGTGGAGCCCTGGCTCGCGCTGTGCGAATGGCGGCTCGACAAACATGACGAGCTGGCATTGCGGTTGGCCAGGCTGGAGGAAAGTGAGCAGCCAGCCCTGCGGCTGTTCGCGACGGGTCTGCGCGAGCAGATGGCGTCATGAGGGTAGATGGCGGTGAGGCCGCCGCTCCGCGGGCCGTCGAGCGTCCCGCACCGGTCCCCGAGCAGGGGGCGCAGCGCCAGTTTGAGCGCCTGCTGGGCAAACCGGAGGGACCGAACCTGTTTACCCGCTGGCAACAGGGGGAGCCGCTTGAGGGATTGCTGGATAGTGCCCCTCCTGCCGCCCAGCGGGATCTGCTGTGGCAGATCTATCAACGGGGAGATGAGTCGGTACAGGGGATAGGCAAGCGGCTGTCCCAGCCGGTGCTCGACAAGTTGATAGAGCACTTTGGTGAGCGTCGACCACCTGTCGTGGCCGTCATTGACCAGCCCGAACTGCGTGCTCTGATGCGGGAGTTTGACCCGTTGGCTGCGCGGCGGGAGAAGGTCTTGCTGAACGTGATGGCGGCGATCAAGGGTGAGCAGGGAATTGTGCCCGCCGAGTTTGAATATCTCGACGAACTGGCCCGCCGCGAGCTGATGACCCTGATCCCGCTCAACGGCATGGTGAACAATTTGATGCGCAACTCGCACAAACTGGATCTGGAGGGGTGATGGAGATTTCACAAACGACGCAGGCTCTGGTGACCAGCCTGGATGAATTGAAGGCAACCGAGGTGTCCACTTCCCATGTCGCCAGTTTCGAGCAGGCGATGGGACCCTCATCCCAAGGCATTGGCGGCTCTCTGTTGGGGGAATTGGGGGAGATCAAGCAGCAGTTCACCGAAGCCAAGGAGAGCCTGAAGGCTGAGCTCTCTACGCCGGGAGACGATCCCAATAGCTTGATGCAGATGCAGTGGTCGCTGATGCGCATCACCATGCAGGAAGAGCTGATCGCCAAGACCGTTGGCAAGATGAGCCAGAACGTAGAAACCCTGTTGAAGACTCAGTGAGGTAGTGTGAAGAGAACGATGCTGAAGGGGGTGCTTTTCAGTGCCCTGCTGCTCAGTGGTTGCAAAGTAGAGCTCTATACCGGGGTCAGCCAGAAGGAAGGAAACGAGATGCTGGCGTTGCTGCGTACCGAGGGGATCTCCTCGGACAAGCAGCCAGACAAGGACGGCAAAATCAAGCTGCTGGTGGAGGAGTCCGACGTGGCGCAAGCCATCGAGACCCTCAAGCGCAAGGGCTACCCGCGGGAGAGCTTTTCCACGCTGCAGGATGTGTTTCCCAAGGATGGCCTTATCTCCTCGCCGACCGAGGAGCGGGCTCGCCTCAATTACGCCAAGGCACAGGAGATCTCCCATACCCTCTCCGAAATAGACGGGGTGCTGGTGGCCAGGGTGCATGTGGTATTGCCGGAGGGCAATGAAGGGATCAGCAAAAAGCCGTCTCCCGCCTCGGCCTCCGTCTTCATCAAACATGCCGCCGACATCCAGTTGGACACCTATATTCCGCAGATCAAGCAGTTGGTCAACAACAGTATCGAGGGGCTGGCTTACGACAGGATCAGCGTGGTGCTGGTCCCCTCAGCTGATATCCGCCAGATGCCCTTGCTGGCACGCAATACCAGCCTCTTTTCCATTGAGGTGAGCGAAGCCTCGAAGTGGCGCCTGGCTGGCTTGATCGCCCTGTTGTTGACACTGGTAGTGACCACCAACCTGGCTCAGTACCTGTGGCATCGGCGTCGGAGTCGCTGATGGCGGCCGGTCTGACGCCCTACCAATTGCGCTTCTGTCCGGCAAGCTACCTCGACGAGGGACACTTTCCGAAGACTTGGTGCGGGTTGCGGGAAGCCTTGCCGGAGTGGCGAACACTCCCGGCGCTCAATGGCGCCTTGCTCAATGAGCTGGCATTGGGGATCGAATACGATCTACCTGTGCCACTCGGCGGGCTGGCGCTCTTTCCCCAGGCTGAACTTATCCTGCTGCTGCGCCGCTTGGGTGCCGTGCTGCACGGCGAAGCCATCCGTCACTGTTTGCAGGCACCCATGCTGCGCCATCTTATCAGCCTGCTGGGCGAAGAGGGTCACAGGACCCTGCTGTCCCAGCTAGACCTGTTGATCGGCCTCTGGCCCGCTGGCTGGCAGCGCTCATTGCCGGCGCAGCCGGACGGCGCCTATCTGGAGCAGGCCGGACTGCAGTTCTGGCTGGCGGCGACGGGAGAGGCTGATCTCTGCTGGGCGCGGCGGCTCGCCTTGCGCCTGTCACCCGCGTTGGCCGTGACACCCTGGCATCTCGCCACCGAGCAGTTGCCGCTTGCCAGGGTGCTCTGTCTCAAAATAGCGAAACAGGTAACACCACAATGCTGCCATTTGTTGAAATAAAGAGTGAACATCTGCAACTGGTACCCGGTCAGCGCCTGCTGCGCAGCCAGGATTACCAATCCTATCTGAGTGCACAGGCGCTGGTTGATGCAGCCAGGGTGCAGGCCGCCGAGATAGTGCAGGAGGCCCGCACAGTGTACGAGCAACAGAAGGAACTCGGTTGGCAAGCTGGCATGGAGCAGGCACGGCGGGAGCAAGCCGTGCTGATCCATCAGACCCAGCTGCAGTGCCAGGGGTATTACCGCACGGTCGAACAGCAGATGAGCGAGGTGGTGCTGCAGTCGGTGCGCAAGATCTTGCATGATTACGATCAGGTGGCGCTCACCCTCAAGGTGGTGCGCGAGGCGCTCTCTCTGGTGAGCAATCAGAAGCAGGTGACGGTGCGGGTAGCGCCTGAGCAGGTGCAGGCGGTGCGCGACCAGATAGCCAAGGTGCATAAAGACTTTCCCGAGATCGGCTATCTGGAGATCTCCGCCGATGCCCGGCTCGATCAGGGCGGCTGCATCCTGGAAACCGAGGTGGGGATCATCGATGCCAGCCTGGATGGCCAGCTGGAGGCCCTGTCGAGGGCCATCTCGGCGACGCTCGAGCGAGCCGGTACCCATTCCTGATAATAAAGTGCCACATCGATAAAATTGCGGCCGATGTTGTCAAACGACCACGGCGACTCTCCCTAGAATGGACTCAATTCCATAGTCACAGGAGAAGTACCATGCAGATCCAGCAGGTTGCCAGACAGTCCATCACGACGCAGGCGTCCGAACCACTCCACCATGAGCCACAGGAGCACGCGCCCAGTTTGGCAAGTGCTCTGGGAACGGGGGCCGTGCAGCCGCTGGCACACGTCAGCCAGACCCCTCTCACCGAATCGTCGAAGGGGGAGCCGATCTGCGAGAGTCGTGGACCACGCGAGGTCAGTATCAGCCGTCATCAGGACGGATCTGCTACTGTCACGCTGAATCATCCACCACTCACCAGCCTGGTATTGAGTGGTGGTGGGGCCAAGGGCGCGGCCTATCCGGGCGCTATCAAGGCGTTGGAGCAGCAGGGTAAGTTAGCCGAGGTCCGCACTCTGTCCGGCTCCTCTGCCGGGGCGATTACGGCGTCTTTGCTCGCGGCGGGGATGAATGCCGATAAATTCAAGAGCCTGTCCGATAAGATGGATCTCATTGATTTGCTCGATTCCCCAGTGAAAAAAATCAAGCTGGCTCAACATCTGAGTGGGGAAAATGGCAAGACGATCGCCGGACTGCTCGATAAGATAAAACTCAGCAAGTTGGGTAGCTTCGTGCAATTGCTTTGCAACATCTTGCCCCGCCTGCAGTCCGAAGCCGCCCCCCTCGAGAAGACACTTAAACAGGAGTCGAGCCGCTCCGTATTGGCCCAGCTTGGTGCGCACCCTGAGCTTAACTCCAGACCCGAGATTGCCGCCATCCGGCAACGTCTGCAGCAAGGTGGTGGAGTGACTTTCGGTGATCTGGCACTGCTCAACCGCCACATTCCGGCCATCAAGGAGTTGAACATCACGGGAACCGGCATGTTCGATGGCCGCCCACAAATGATCCTGTTTAATGCCAGCCTGACACCGAACATGGAAATTGCTCGTGCCGCCCATATTTCCGGCTCTTTCCCAGTGGTATTTAGTCGCCCTGAGGAAGAGCATCAACCCTTCTTGATGAAAGGCGAACAACTGTCATTGCAAGATGGCGGTGTCATGCTCAATGTCCCGGTCCCTGAGTTGATCAATCCTGCTGTCAGACACTCACCGATCTCCGAGCATGACAATCTGATCCTGAAATTCGAGGGGGGCAGTGACGAGCCCGTCGAGCGGGGTTCTCGCAAAGGCGCCATTGCGGATTGGGTGGTGGGTGCGCCGGTCGGAGCACGATCGGCTCTGCAAACCAAAGGACTGGCCGCATTTTCCGATCAGATGGTGACAGTGCCGCTCATAACCGAACGTGGCGATTTCACCGGTACCCTGAGTGGCACGCTGAATTTCACCATGAGTGATGCAGACAAGCAGCATCTGCAAGACAAGTTGGCCGATGCGGTGACGGGGCATCTGGAGGGGAGGACGAGCGATCGGCAGCAATATCAGTTCAACGATCTGGAGTCAGCCCTGCTGGCCCTGCCGGAGCGGGACTTTGCGGCCGTTGCGCTGGAAAGTAATGCTGAGATACAGGAAACCGTTCGCTTTCAACAGACGGCTCAGGAGCAGCTCTCTGTCATAGTGGCATCTGTGTTGAGTCAGGACCCATCTGCCCAGTTGGCACTGTCTGACTCATTATCCGATGCGCTCGAGCAACTAGATTCACTGGCCAATTCCCCGGCTCGTCGAGACTGGCTCGTGGCCCAGTTCAACCAAGCGGATAACACAGCGCTGGCTCGCTTGCTCAATACGGCTAGTCCAGCTGGCCAATTCCCCATATTGGAACAGAGCAAAGGCGAGGCGAGACACCGTGAGGTGATGACGGTGGCGCACAATATCATTCATGAGGTGATCTATCCCTCCCTGTTCCGCCCGGGGCAACCAGACAGTAACGTGGCATTGCTGCGCCAGACAGAGCATGCCCTGGTGAATGCGAAGACGCCGTCCGAGGTGAACGTGGCGCTGAAAGAGCTGGCAGATAATTACGGTGCTCGCAACAAACCGTGGAGCAAACCTCGCTCTTCCACCACAGTCAGCCAGGCTCAAGCCTGGATGATGAAGGAGTAAGCATGCTGGTTGAATGGTTAAAAGGATTGGGGCAGAGCCTACCCGCAGCCGGTGAGAGCCGATGCATCCGATTCGAGTCATCACCGGAGTTGTGGCTCGAGAGAATGGGAGATCAGTATGTGCTGGCGCTGCCGATGGCTCCCTTGCCCTCGAATGGACTCTCGGGGGTCATGCTGCTGCTACTGCAGGTCAACAGCCCTATGTCGGCGCTGCAGCCGACCAGGCTGACGGCTGACAGTAGCGGTCGGCTGCTGTTGTGGTTGCCTTTAGAGGAATTAGCCAGCCCTGAGGCATGTCAATCCGCTTGTGATCTGCTCCATAGCGCATATGGTGCACTGCAGCCTCTGCTGCAAGAGCCGGAAGAGAGCATAGTGATTCAAACAGGCAATTTCTTTGTTTGAATGAGATCTATCGGATGTTGTGCGGGTCCTTGGCGAGCATCGTTGTTCAGATGTTGGTGATTATCCATAAAGGCAGATGGACTTAGCCATCTGCCTGCTGAAACACTCTGCAAGCTCGCCAGTCCTTCGGCCCCGATATGACAGAACTCTTGGGGGAAATAGAACCCATAGATGGCGGCTTTTAACTCCGCCATCCATATAGCCCAAACGACTAAGTCGTTTGGGCTTTTTCGTGTCTGCAATTTCCAACCTGCGCTGGCAGCTGATTCGATGCTGCTGGGCTCTCCCTTCTTGCTCCTTTTTGATTCTCTCGCAGTATTCCCCATTTATATCTCTACGCAGTCAGGGCCGCACACAGGGTCATGGGTTCGCCATATGCCAGCGGCCAGCCTGCATCATATCAGCCAGGGCAGGGTGGCCTTGGCGCTGTCCGAGATGGCGGTCTCTCGCTCCGGGTGGTTTTCCAGCAGCCGTTGCACCAGCAGCTCGATGAGCAGCATGGCGCTGATCTTGGAGTGAAACGAGCCGGCGGTGAGCGGCCCTTCCGGTTTGGCCGCCACCAACAGCTGATCGGCCAGGGTCGCCAGCGGGCTGCGGCTGGTGTTGCTGAGCACGATGACATGGGCGCCCCGTCCCTTGGCCAGTTGCACCGTGTGCAGCAGATCCTTGGTCGAACCCGAGCTGGACACGGCAATCACCACATCCCCCTCGGTCAGGCTGGTCGCATTCATGGCGGCGCGGTGCATGTCGCCAAACTGCTGNNCAGCAGGTTGGCGCTCTGCTGAAGCGCCGCCTCACTGAGCAGGGCCCCGGTATCTCGCAGGGCCGAGACACTCTCCTCGATGAGGCAACTGGTGGTATCCGTGGTCAACGGCTGAGGCTGGCTGGCCTGCTCCTGCTGAGTCTCCAGCGCCAGGGCCATCTTGAACTCGGTATAACCGCGACAACCTACGCCACGGCATAGGCGGGTCACGCTCGCCTCGCTGGTGCCACTCTCGCGGGCCAGCTCTGTGATGGTCAGATAGAGCACCCGCTGGGGTTGATCCAGCACGAACTGGCCGAGCCGTTGCAGGGTCTGACTATAGGTAGTGAGGTTGTGGCGCAGCATGAGCAGTACGCGAGGGGCCTCTGCGACTTGGTTCAATGAAGACTCCTTCAGAGCTTGGCAGGATGCAAACTGGCAGTGATTCTAGCGTTTTTTCCCCGCCGAATGTGAGAGCTGTCACACCATAAAAATAATTATCATGACTTGTTCGTTGTTTTGGTAAAAATTATCACCAATGCAATTCACTCATGGAGATTTTTATCATGTCACAGCCCGAGAAGACGGGAAGCAACCCGTTTTTCGAGAAGGCGCAGCGCTTTGGCAAGTCGTTCATGTTGCCGATCGCCGTGCTGCCCGCCGCTGGCCTGTTGTTAGGGATCGGGGGGTCGCTCTCCAATCCGAACACGCTAGTGGCCTATCCCTTCCTGGATGTGCCCTGGCTGCAGGGGCTCTTCATGCTGATGGCCGATGCGGGGGCCATCGTCTTCGCCAACTTGGCGGTACTGTTTGCCCTCGGAGTGGCGGTGGGGCTGGCTCGCTCCGACAAGGGCACCGCCGGGCTCTCGGCCCTGCTGGCCTATCTGGTGATGAACGCCAGCATCAGCACCCTGCTGAAGCTGTCCGATACCCTGGCCAGCGGTAATCTTGGGGCCTCGGGCCAAGGCATGGCCCTCGGGATCCAGACGCTGGAAACCGGGGTGTTTGGCGGCGTGGTGGTGGGGTTGATGAGCTACTGGCTGCACAGCCGCTACAACAAGGTGCAACTGCCGCAGTTTCTCGGCTTCTTCGGGGGCTCGCGCTTCGTGCCCATCGTCTGCTCGCTGGCGGCGATCGTGCTGGGCTGCCTCATGTACGTGGTCTGGCCGCACTTCCAGCAGCTGATCTTCGGGATGGGCGGGCTGGTGGATGCCACCGGTTACCTTGGTACCTTCATCTATGGCTTCGTGCTGCGGATGCTGGGCCCGTTCGGTCTACACCATATCTTCTACCTGCCGTTCTGGACGACAGCTCTGGGGGGCAGTGCGCTCATCGACGGCCATCTCGTGGAAGGCACCCAGCGCATCTTCTTCGCCCAGCTGGCGGATCCCGCTACGGTACAGTTCTACGAAGGGACAGCCCGCTTCATGTCCGGCCGCTTCATCACTATGATGTTCGGTTTGCTGGGGGCCTGCCTTGCCATGTACCACTGCGCGCGCCCCGAGAACAAGAAGCGGGTGGCGGGCCTGCTCATCTCGGCCGCCCTGACCTCTTTCCTGACCGGGATCACCGAGCCTATCGAGTTCTCGTTCCTGTTCATTGCGCCGCCCCTGTACTTGCTGCATGCAGTGTTCGACGGCCTGGCATTCATGCTGGCGCACATGCTCAACATCACCATAGGCCAGACCTTCTCCGGCGGTTTCATCGATTTCATGCTGTTTGGCGTGTTGCAGGGTCAGGCCAAGACCCACTGGATGCTGGTCCCCCTGGTGGGTGTGCCCTGGTTCTGCCTCTATTACTTCTCTTTCCGCTTCCTGATCCAGCGCTTCAAGTTCAAGACGCCGGGACGTGAAGATCAGCAGGAGGAGATCCGCGAGACAGTGGGCGTCGACCGCGCCAAGGCGATCGTCGAGGGGCTGGGTGGCGCCGTCAATATCAAGGATGTGGACTGCTGTGCGACCCGGCTGCGGGTGTCGGTCCATCGCGGCGATGCCGTCAAGGAGGCACTGCTGAAACAGACGGGGGCACTGGCCGTGATCACCAAGGGCAATGGCATCCAGGTCATCTACGGTCCCCACGTCACCATCATCAAGAACGAGATTGAGGAGTTATTGGGCGCATGAGTTGTACAATGCTGAACCAAATCAAAGGCAAGTTGATCGTCTCCTGCCAGGCGCTGGAAGATGAGCCGCTCTACAGCGACTTCATCATGGGGCGCATGGCGCTGGCGGCCGCCCGGGGTGGTGCCAGTGCCATCCGGGCCAATAGCGTGGTGGATATCCAGGCCATCAAGCAGCAGGTGTCGCTGCCGGTCATCGGTATCCTCAAGCGGGATTATCCGGGCTCCGAGGTCTATATCACCGCCACGCTGCGTGAAGTGGATGAGCTGATGACGGCCTCACCCGAGATGATTGCCATGGATGCCACCCTGCACCCGAGGCCCGATGGGCAGAGCCTGGCGCAGATGGTCGAGGCCATCCGGGCCCGTTATCCAGCACTGCTGCTGATGGCGGATATCGCCACCCTGGAGGAGGCCGTGCATGCCGAACGGCTTGGTTTTGACTGCGTCGGCACTACCCTGCACGGCTACACCCGGGAGACGAAAGGCCACAAGCTCCATGACGATGATTTTGCCTTCCTGCGCGCCGTGCTGGCCGCCGTCACTGTGCCCGTGATTGCTGAGGGGAATGTGGTGACGCCGCAGATGGCGACCCGTTGTCTGCAGCTCGGCGCCCATGCGGTCGTCGTGGGTGGCGCCATCACCCGTCCCCAGCAGATCACAGAGCGATTCATCGAGGCGATGGGGCTGTAAGCCGGCGGCATATCCAAGGGTGGTGGCCGCTGGCCCCCGGCCTGTTGAGTCCCCACCGTTATACAAGGTGGGGCGACTCTGTGTCAGGGCGGCAGCCCATCAATCCGTGCGTATTGCTCGCCCAGGGGCTCAATCCCCTGGGCTTTTCTGTGTCTGAATTCGTCACAGTGAGGCTCTTGGTGGCTATCGGCGCGGGGGAGGGGCTGGCTACACTGGCTGGGTCAGTGCGGGGCAGGGGATGGCTCTGCCCGCATCGGAACCAGGAGTGGGAGTGGCCTATGAAGGTTGCATGGAAGAGGAGGGGCTGGCTCGCCGTGATGCTGGTGGCGGGCCTGATATCGGGTTGCGCCGTGATTGCGCCCGCGCCCATCGAGTATCTGCCGCAGGATCCGCCGCCGGGGGCCGTGCCTTATGGCAAGCAGGTCTATGTGGACGATGGCCGCTGCCCGGACGCCCAGGTGAAGCGGATTGTCGGTGGCGATGCCAAGAAGAATATCCCGCGCCAGGTGGAATGTGTGCCCAGACCGCAATGATAAGTGATTCTCAGTAGCGAAACATGCTGTAAAAAAGAGCCAGGGCAGTCGCCTTGGCTCTGTTTATATATGGGGAGTCTGGGAGTCGCCGGGCTAGAAGGCGTCTCCCGGCACCCGTACCCAGCCCTCCATCAGGATGCGGGCGGAGCGTGACATCACCGCCTTGGTGACGGACCAGTCCCCGTTCACCCGACGCGCCTCTGCGCCCACCCGCAGGGTGCCGGAGGGGTGGCCGAAGCGCACCGCCTCCCGCTCGCCGCCACCCGCCGCCAGGTTCACCAGGGTGCCGGGAATGGCCGCGGCTGTGCCGATGGCCACGGCGCAGGTGCCCATCATGGCGTGGTGCAGCTTGCCCATGGAGAGGGCCCGTACCAGCAGATCGATCTCGCCCGCCTTCACCTCCTTGCCGCTGGCGGTGTGGTAGTCCTTCGCCGGTGCGACGAAGGCGATCTTCGGCGTATGCTGGCGGGTGGCTGCCTCTTCGGCGCTCTTGATGAGCCCCATGCGCAGGGCGCCGGCGACGCGGATTGCCTCGAAGCGCGCGAGTGCCTCCGGGTCTGTGTTGATCGCCTCGCGCAGCTCTGCACCTGTGTAGCCAATTTCCTCGGCGTTGACGAAGACCGTGGGGATGCCGGCGGCAATCATGGTGGCCTTCAGCACGCCGATGCCGGGGACTTCCAGCTCGTCTATCAGATTGCCGGTGGGGAAGAGGGCGCTGCCTTCCTCGCCATCATCCGAGGGGTCGAGAAACTCCAGCACGATTTCGGCGGCGGGGAAGGTCACCCCGTCCAGTTCGAAGTCGCCTGTCTCCTGCACTTGGCCATTGGTCACCGGCACGTGGGCTATGATGGTCTTGCCTATGTTGGCCTGCCAGATCCGCACCATGCAGGTGCCGTTATCCGGGATGCGGGCCGGGTCCACCAGGCCGGCGTGGATGGCGAAGGCGCCGGCGCCGGTGGAGAGGTTGCCGCAGTTGCCGCTCCAGTCCACGAACGCCTTGTCGATGGCAATCTGGCCGTAGAGGTAGTCCACGTCGTGATCGGGCTGGCTGCTTTTGGAGAGGATCACGCACTTGGAGGTGGAGGAGGTGGCGCTCCCCATGCCATCGATATGGGCACTGTAGGGATCCGGGCTACCGATCACCCGCATAAACAGCTTGTCGCGGGCCGGGCCGGGCACCTGACAGCGCTCGGGCAGGTCTTGCAGACGGAAGAAGACCCCCTTGCTGGTGCCGCCGCGCAGATAGGTGGCCGGGATTTTGACTTGTGGTGTATGGGCCATAGAAATTATCCAAAAAAGGGTGATGCGCCTTCTCTTTTGGGGAGAAGGTGCCTGAAAGGGGGAGTCGGATGAGGGAGACCTATTTTCCCTCACCCAACCCTCTGCCAGAGGAAGAGGAACCTGGCCCGATATTAGCTGGCGGCCTTGTGGGCCGTCGACTCCAGGAAGTCCTGGGCGAAGCGTTGCAGCACGCCGCCCGCCTCGTAGACAGAGACCTCCTCGGCGGTATCTAGGCGACAGGTCATGGGGACCTCGACCACCTCGCCGCTGCGGCGGCGAATGACCAGCGAGAGATCGGCGCGCGGCTTGCGCTCCCCCACCACGTCATAGGTCTCGGTACCATCCAGACCAAGGGTCAGGCGAGTGGTGCCAGGCTTGAACTCCAGGGGCAGTACCCCCATGCCGATGAGGTTGGTGCGGTGAATGCGCTCGAAACCTTCCGCCGCTATCACCTCTACCCCCGCCAGCCGTACCCCCTTGGCCGCCCAGTCCCGGGAAGACCCTTGCCCGTAATCGGCGCCGGCGACGATGATCAGCGGCTGCTTGCGCTCCATGTAGGTTTCGATGGCTTCCCACATCCGCATCACCCGGCCTTCCGGCTCGACGCGGGCGAGCGACCCCTTCTTCACGGCGCCGTTCACTACCGCCATCTCGTTCACCAGCTGGGGGTTGGCGAAGGTGGCGCGCTGGGCGGTCAGGTGATCGCCGCGGTGGGTGGCGTAGGAGTTGAAGTCCTCCTCCGGCAGGCCCATCTTGTGCAGATATTCCCCCGCCGCGCTGCTGCGCATGATGGCGTTGGACGGCGACAGATGATCTGTGGTGATGTTGTCCGGCAGCACAGCCAGCGGCCGCATGCCGCGCAGGGTGCGCTCGCCCGCCAGGGCTCCCTCCCAGTAGGGTGGGCGGCGGATATAGGTGCTCTGGGGGCGCCAGTCATACAGGGGCGCCACCTTGGGACCCAAGTCCTCCTCTATGGTGAACATGGGGATATAGACCTGGCGGAACTGGGACGGCTTGACCGAGGACTTGACCACGGCGTCGATCTCCTCGTCGCTCGGCCAGATGTCTTTGAGGCGCACTTCCTTGCCGTTCACCACACCCAGCACATCCTTCTCGATGTCGAAACGGATGGTGCCGGCGATGGCGTAGGCCACCACCAGGGGCGGGGAGGCGAGGAAGGCCTGCTTGGCATAGGGGTGGATGCGGCCGTCGAAGTTGCGGTTGCCCGACAGCACTGCCGTGGCATACAGATCCCGGTTGATGATCTCCTGCTGGATGGCGGGATCCAGGGCGCCGGACATGCCGTTGCAGGTGGTGCAGGCGAAGGCCACCACGCCAAAACCGAGTCGCTCCAGCTCCTCGTCCAATCCTGCCTCTTTCAAGTAGAGGGCGACTGTCTTGGAGCCGGGCGCGAGGGACGACTTGACCCAGGGTTTGCGCACCAGACCGAGCCTGTTGGCGTTACGGGCCAAGAGGCCTGCGGCAATCACGTTACGCGGGTTGCTGGTGTTGGTGCAACTGGTGATGGCGGCGATGATGACGGCCCCATCGGGCAGCAGGCCGTCGGCCTCCTGGGTGCGGGCCTTGTCCAGATCCACCGCGATACCGCGCTCCGCCAGGGCGGAGACCGGCAGGCGGCGATGGGGGTTGGAGGGGCCGGCCAGGGTGCGTACCACGGTCGACAAATCGAAGTGCAGCACGCGCTCGTACTGGGCGCTCGCCAGAGCATCGGCCCAGAGGCCGGCTTCCCTGGCATAGGTCTCCACCAGTTTAACTTGGCTGTCGTCGCGGCCGGTGAGTTTGAGGTAGTCGAGGGTCTGGTCGTCGATGAAGAACATGGCCGCGGTGGCGCCGTATTCCGGCGCCATGTTGGAGATGGTGGCGCGATCGCCCAGGGTCAGGGCGGCGGCGCCCTCCCCACGGAACTCCAGATAGGCGCCGACCACCTTCTGCTGGCGCAGGAACTCGGTGAGGGATAGCACCACATCGGTGGCCGTGATGCCGGGCTGCGGCTTGCCACTGAGCTCGACGCCGACGATCTCCGGCAGCCGCATCCAGGAGGCGCGGCCCAGCATGACGTTCTCGGCTTCCAATCCGCCCACCCCGACCGCTATGACGCCGAGGGCGTCAACGTGGGGGGTGTGGCTGTCGGTGCCGACGCAGGTGTCCGGGTAGGCGAGACCACGATCGGCGTGAATGACGGGGGACATCTTCTCCAGGTTGATCTGGTGCATGATGCCGTTGCCGGGCGGGATCACCTCGATATTCTTGAACGCCTGCTTGGTCCAGTTGATGAAGTGGAAGCGATCCTCGTTGCGGCGATCCTCGATGGCGCGGTTCTTCTCGAACGCCTGGGGATCGAAACCGCCACACTCCACGGCCAAGGAGTGATCGACGATAAGCTGCACCGGCACCACAGGATTGACCTGGGCGGGATCCCCCCCCTGATCGGCGATGGCATCGCGCAGGCCCGCCAAGTCCACCAGGGCGGTCTGGCCCAGGATGTCGTGGCAGACCACCCGGGCCGGGAACCAGGGGAAGTCGCGATCACGCTTGTTCAGGGCGATCTGGCTCAGGCACTCGGTGAGGATGACCGGATCGCACTTGCGCACCAGGTTCTCGGCATGGACGCGGGAGGTGTAGGGCAGCCTGTCCCAAGCGCCGGGCGCGATGGCGTCGACCGCCGCCCTGGCATCGAAGTAGTCAAGCGAAGTGCCGGGCAGGGGCTTGCGATACTGAGTGTTTATCATCACTTGCGCTCCTGATTCTTCTCGGCATGCACGCGGGAGGTGTAGGGCAGGCGGTATTGGCTGTTGACGTGGCTCATGGGCGCTCCTTGAGCGGCACGAACTTGAGATCTTCCGGGCCGACGTAGTTGGCGCTCGGGCGGATGATCTTGCCGTCGATGCGCTGCTCGATGACATGGGCGGACCAGCCGGAGGTGCGGGCGATGACGAACAGCGGGGTGAACATGGCGGTGGGCACCCCCATCATGTGGTAGCTGACAGCGCTGAACCAGTCGAGGTTCGGGAACATCTTCTTGGCGTCCCACATCACGGCTTCGAGGCGCGCGGCTATGTCGAACATCTTGGTGTTGTGCTGCTCCTGGCTGAGATCACTCGCCACCTGCTTGATCACGTGGTTGCGCGGGTCGGAGACTGTGTAGACGGGGTGGCCGAAGCCGATGACCACTTCCTTCTTCTCGACCCGGGCGCGGATGTCGGCCTCGGCGTCATCCGGATTGTCGTAGCGTTTCTGGATCTCGAACGCCACCTCGTTGGCGCCGCCGTGCTTGGGTCCGCGCAGGGCGCCGATGGCCCCCGTGATGCAGGAGTACATATCGGAGCCGGTGCCGGCGATGACGCGGCCGGTGAAGGTGGAGGCGTTGAACTCATGCTCGGCATAGAGGATGAGGGAGGTGTGCATGGCGCGCACCCAGGAGGCGCGGGGCTTGTGCCCGTGCAGCAGGTGCAGGAAGTGGCCGCCGATGGAGTCGTCGTCGGTCTCGACATGAATGCGCTTGCCGTTGTGGCTGAAGTGGTACCAGTAGAGCAGCACGGACCCCAGGCAGGCCATCAGCTTGTCGGCGATGTCGCGGGCGCCCGGGTGGTTGTGGTCGTCCTTCTCGGGGGAGAGGCAACCCAGCACGGAGACGGCGGTGCGCATTACGTCCATGGGATGGGCGCTCGGGGGCAGCTGCTCCAGGGCTGTCTTGACCCCGGTGGGCAGGCCGCGCAGGGCCTTGAGTTTGGCCTTGTAGGCGGCGAGCTCCGCCACATTGGGAAGATGCCCGTGCACCAGCAGGTGGGCGATCTCTTCGAATTCGCAGCTGGTGGCGACATCCAGGATGTCGTAGCCACGGTAGTGCAGATCGTTGCCGGAGAGGCCCACGGTACACAGAGCCGTGTTGCCGGCGGCGGTGCCGGAGAGGGCGACGGATTTCTTGGGCTTGAAGCCGGTGGTCGTTTCGGGAATGGCGCTCATCACATGTTTCCTCATTCAGTCCGTTGAAGCGCCAGCCGCCAGCATGAGGCGGCTGGTCGCGGGCTTATTCCTTGGTGAACAGTCTGTCCAGAGTCTGCTCGTAGTGGTGATAATCGAGGAAGTCATAGAGGGACTCCCGGGTCTGCATGGTGTCGACCACGGCGCGCTGGTGGCCATCGCGGCGCAGCTGCTGATAGACATTGAGGGCGGCCTGATTGGCGGCGCGGGCAGCGCTCAAGGGGTAGAGCACCATGTCGACGCCGTGGGCGGCCAGCGCCTCCTTGTCAAACAGCTCGGTTTTACCAAATTCGGTCATGTTGGCCAGGATGGGCACCCCGACAACCTGCTTGAAGCGATCGTACTGGTCCAGCTCGGTGACCGCCTCGGCGAAGATCATGTCGGCGCCCGCTTCCACGTAGGCGGCGGCGCGCTCGAGGGCCGAGCCCAATCCTTCCACCGCCAGGGCGTCGGTGCGGGCCATGATGACGAAGCTCTCGTCCTGGCGGGCATCCACCGCGGCCTTGATCCTGTCCACCATCTCGGCGATGGAGACGACCGCCTTGTTCGGTCTGTGACCGCAGCGCTTCTGGGCGACCTGATCTTCCATGTGAACGGCGGCCACGCCGCCGCGCTCGAAGGCACGGACAGTGCGGGCGATGTTGAAGGCGCCGCCCCAGCCTGTGTCTATGTCCACCAGCAGGGGAACCTGGGTGGCGGCCGTGATGCGCTCGGCATCGATCAGCACGTCATTCATGGAGGTCATGCCCAGATCCGGCAGGCCGAAGGAGGCATTGGCCACCCCGGCACCGGACAGATAGAGGGCCTTGAAACCGCTGCGCTCGGCCATCAGCGCCATGTAGGCATTGATGGTACCGACGATCTGCAGAGGTTTCTCATTGGCCAGGGCACTGCGAAAACGGGTACCGGCCGAGGGGGATAGCTTGGACATTGTGACTCCTTTCATGGGCTTCTTGTCTGCTGCGGATAGCACTATCTGACACCACGTTTACGTTAACGTCAATGCGGCTTAGGTCGAAGGCTGAGCCCTTGGGGCGCCGCCTTCAGCGGCATTGCAATAACCTCTGTTAAGTCAAGCAGATAGGCTCTTCATCTCCAGGCAAGACTTGGTCATGGCGCCGTCGCCATGGGGGTTCAGGGGGATTCTGTCCTCTTCACTACCGGGCTTCAACGGATTCGAAAGGACTGTCATGAGATGAAAAGTGGCTGTCGCCCGATGCAAAGCGGACGTTTACGTAACCCCCTAGATTCAATCCGGACGAAGACTTTCACTCACGAATGGATTGGAGAACAGCCATGGCCAACGCCATACGCTTTTATGAAACCGGGGGCCCCGAGGTCCTGCGTTATGAAGAGATTTGTGTCGGGGAACCCGGGCCTGGCCAGGTGCGTCTGCGCCACGCCGCGGTCGGTCTCAACTATGCCGACACCTATTTTCGTAACGGTACCTACCCGATCCCGCTGCCCAATGGCCTGGGGGTCGAGGCGGCCGGTGTGGTCGAAGCGGTGGGCGAGGGGGTGACCCATGTCGCCGTCGGCGATCGCGTCACCTATACCGGCTTTATCAATACCCTGGGCGCCTACTCGACCGAGCGCCTGATCCCGGCCGCCCCCCTCATCAAGCTGCCGGACAGCATCACCTGCGAGACCGCCGCCGCCATGACCATGCGCGGCCTCACCTCCGCCTACCTGATGCGCCGCATCCACGACTTCAAACCCGGTGACAGCATCTTGCTGCACGCGGCGGCCGGTGGTGTGGGTCTCATCGTCGCCCAGTGGGCCAAGCTGCTGGGACTGACGGTGATCGGTACCGTTTCGAGCGAGGCGAAGGGGGAAGTCGCCCGGGCCCACGGCTGCGACTACATCATCGACTACAGCCGTGAGGACGTGGCCCAGCGGGTGCGCACCCTGACCGAAGGGGCGGGGGTCGACGTGGTGTTCGACAGCGTCGGCAAGAGCACCTTCATGGGATCCCTCGATTCCCTCAAGCGCCGCGGCCTCATGGTCTGCGTCGGCACCGCCTCTGGCCCCATCGACGGCTTCAACCCCCAGTTGCTGGCCATGAAGGGTTCCCTCTACCTGACCCGGCCGGCGCTCGCCGATTACATCGCCGATCCCGCAGAGAAAGCCGCCCTGGCGGGTGAGCTGTTCGATCACGTGGCCAGCGGCCGGATCAAGATAGAGATCAACCAGAAGTACGCGCTGCAGGACGCGGCGCAGGCGCACCGGGATCTGGAGTCTCGCAAGACCACAGGCTCCTCCATCTTCGTTATCTAGGGTGCGAGCTCTCCGCCCCATGGGGCGGGGAACTTGTCCGGTCGCCTGACTTGTCATCTAGGGAGAGAGACATGCGTGTAGAACAACTGACCTGCCATATCGGCGCCGAGCTGTCTGGCGTCAACCTGGCGGATGCCGTCCATGACGGGGATCTGTTTACGGAGATCCGCGCCCAGCTGCTCAGGCACAAGGTGCTGTTCCTGCGCAATCAGGAGATCAGCCGGGCCGATCACGTGGCCTTCGCCCGTCGCTTCGGCGAGCTGGAGGATCACCCGGTGGCGGGCAGCGATCCGGACAACCCCGGCCTGGTGCGCATTTACAAGTCGCCGGAGGTGCCAAACGATCGCTACGAGAACGCCTGGCACACGGATGCCACCTGGCGCGAGCAACCCCCCATGGGCTGCGTGCTGCGCTGTGTGGAGTGCCCGCCCGTAGGTGGTGACACCCTCTGGGCCAATATGGCGGTGGCCTATGCCCAGTTGCCAGAAGAGATCAAACAGAAGATCGCGGGGCTCCGTGCCCGTCACAGCATAGAGGCGAGTTTTGGCGCCGCCATGCCCATCGAGAAGCGCCTCGCCCTGAAGGCCCAGTTCCCGGATGCCGAGCACCCTGTGGTGCGTACCCACCCGGAGACGGACGAGAAGATCCTGTTCGTCAACGCCTTCGCCACTCACTTCACCAACTACCACACCCCGGCCCATGTGCGGGTCGGCCAGGATTACAGCATGGGGGGCAGCGATCTGCTGCGCTACCTCATCAGCCAGGCCTATATCCCCGAGTTCCAAGTGCGCTGGCGCTGGCAGCCGGGAAGCATAGCCATCTGGGACAACCGCAGCACCCAGCACTATGCCGCCATGGATTATGCCCCCTGCCATCGCAAGATGGAGCGGGCCGGGATAATGGGCGACAAGCCCTTCTAAGAACTTGCCCACGTTCTTACTACGAGGCCGTGATCAAGGCTCATGCGCTGCTCGGAATCCTCATGTGTGCTTACACACTCCGGTTCCTGCGCTGCTCTTTACCTTGTTGACGACCTCTCGCGACAGACCGTGAACATGTTCCAACCCATACCGAATGCCCCGGGCGCGTGGATAGCCCGGGCGCCATTTCACATCTCAAGGAGAGAAACAGATGCAATTTTTTGACGATTCCCTGCACCCGGAAAACATGGAAAAGGTTGTCATCACGGTCGCCCCCTATGGCCCTGAGTGGGCGCCTGAGGACTTCCCGGAGGACATCCCTGTGACCATGGAGGAGCAGATCCAGAAGGCGGTGGAGTGCTACGAGGCAGGCGCCACCGTGCTGCACCTGCATGTGCGTGAATTGGATGGTACCGGCTCCAAGCGGCTGTCCAAGTTCAACGAGCTGATCGCCGGGGTGCGCAAGGCGGTGCCGGACATGATCATCCAGGTCGGCGGCTCCATCTCCTTCGCGCCGGAAGGGGAGGGGGAGGCGGCCAAGTGGCTCTCCGACGATACCCGCCACATGCTGGCTGAGCTGACCCCGAAACCGGATCAGGTTACGGTCGCCATCAACACCACCCAGATGAACATCATGGAGCTGCTCTACCCGGAATACCTGGAAGGCACCTCCCTGGCCCATCCGGCCTACCAGGCTGCCTACAGCGAGATGACGGTCCCGGCCGGTCCGGCCTGGGTGGCGGAGCACCTGAAGCGCCTGATGGCCAACGGCATCCAGCCCCACTTCCAGCTGACCGGCATGCACGCCATGGAGACCCTGGAGCGACTGGTGCGCAGGGGCGTCTACATGGGGCCGCTGAACCTGACCTGGATCGGCATCGGCGGCGGCTTCGATGGTCCCAATCCGTTCAACTTCATGAACTTCGTCCACCGTGCGCCGGATGGCTGCACCCTGACCGCCGAGTCCCTGCTCAAGAACGTGCTGCCGTTCAACATGATGGCCATGTCCATGGGGCTGCACCCGCGCTGCGGTATCGAGGACACCATCATTGGTCAGCACGGCCAGCGCATGAGCTCGGTGGAGCAGATCCGCCAGTGCGTGCGGGTCGCCCATGAGCTCGGCCGCGAGGTGGCCAACGGCAAGGAGGCGCGCGCCATCTATCGCATCGGGGTCCAGTACGACAGCGTCGAAGAGACACTGCTGGCCAACGGCATGGCGCCGAACCGCTCCCAGGGCCAGAAAGGGGTGCCCCAGCGCTCCTGAGCCAGTTGGGTCGCAGTGTGAAAAATAAGCACCGCGACCCGTCAACTCCGTTTGCCAAAGGGCCGCAGCCCTTGCACTATGCAGCACCCGGCAAACTGATGGATGTGTCAGTAGTGGGTTTCCGGCGGCTCCAGCCACCGGTACCCCGACCGGGTTCCAACCCAATTTGTTGTAGCGCGAGGGATTGTATGGCTACGTATCATATCGATGAGGGCGCGGCCGGCGAGGTTGCCGTGCCCCGTCGCTACGCCTGGATAGTGTTTGCACTGACCTTCGGCCTGCTCATCTCCGACTATATGTCGCGCCAGGTGCTCAACGCCGTGTTCCCCATGCTCAAGGGGGAGTGGGTGCTCTCGGATACCCAGCTTGGCCTGCTGAGCGGCATAGTGGCGCTCATGGTCGGGCTGCTCACCTTCCCGCTCTCTCTGCTCGCCGATCGCTTCGGCCGGGTGAAGAGCCTGGCCCTGATGGCCGCGCTCTGGAGTCTGGCGACCCTGGGCTGCGCCCTGGCCCAGAACTACGAGCAGATGTTCATCGCCCGCTTCCTGGTGGGGGTGGGGGAGGCCGCCTATGGCAGCGTCGGCATCGCCGTGGTGGTCTCCGTCTTCCCGCGGGAGATGCGGGCCACCCTCTCCGGCGCCTTTATTTCCGGCGGCCTGTTCGGCTCTGTGCTCGGCATGGCCAGCGGAGGTCTGCTGGCCCATTGGCTCGGCTGGCGCTGGGCCTTCGCCGGCATGGCCCTGTTCGGCCTGCTGCTGGCGGCGCTCTACCCCCTGGTGGTGAAAGAGTCGCGGATCTCGACCCCGTGCCGCGGCGCCAAGGGATCGGCCGGGGGACGCAATCCCCTGCGTAGCCTCTACTCCAGCCGCTCGGTGATCTCGGCCTATGTGGGCAGCGGCTTGCAGCTGTTCGTCGGTGGCACCGTCATCGTCTGGATGCCGAGCTACCTTAACCGCTATTACGGCATGGAGACGGATAAGGCGGGGGCGGCGGCGGCCATCATAGTGCTGTGCAGCGGCGCTGGCATGATCCTGTGCGGCATGCTGAGCGACAGGCTGTGCAAGGCGCGGCCGGATCGCAAGATAAGCCTCGCCATCGGTTATTGCATCGGCAGCTGCGCCCTCTTGTCCCTGGCGTTCGCCCTGCCGTTCGGCCTGCCCCAGTTGGTGCTGATCTGCCTTGGCATGTTCATCGCCACCGGTACCTCTGGCCCCGCCGGCGCCATGGTGGCGAACCTGACCCACGCCAGCGTGCACGGCACCGCCTTTGCGACCCTGACGCTCGCCAACAACCTGCTCGGCCTCGCGCCTGGCCCCTTTATCACCGGCAAGGTGTCCGATCACATCGGTCTGGATAATGCCTTCCGGCTGGTGCCCCTCATCAGCATCGCGGCGGCCATGGTCTTTCTCTACGCCAGGCGCCACTACCACAAGGACGTGGCCCGACTGGAGGGGGAGTCCTCCCCGTCCATCGCCCCCGATCCCGCCATCAACGAAGGTCACACGGAGGTCAGGGCATGAGCCGTTCCCTGCAAACCCTGAAACTAGATGTCTATTTCGATTTCATCTGTCCCTGGTGCCTGATCGGCAAGCGCCAGCTGGACCAGGCCCTGTCCCTGCTGCGGGTCGAACGACCCGAATTGCGGGTGGAGCCGCGCTGGCACGGGGTGCAGCTGCTGCCCTATCTGCCGCTGCAGGGGGAGGATTTTCACGATTTTTATCTGCGCCGCCTCGGTAGCGAGCCTGCTGTGCGGCTGCGCCAGGCCCAGGTGCAGCAGGCCGCGGCGACCGTGGGCGTACATCTGGACTTTGACAAGATCCCCCGCATGCCAAATACCGCCGATGTCCATCGCCTGTGGCAACGGGCCTGCCAACTGGGCACGCCGAAGCAGCAGGAAACACTGCTCGAATCGCTGTTCGCCAGTCACTTCCTGCAAGGGGGGGATCTGGGGGATGGAAATCTGCTGCTGGACCTGGCCGAGCGGGCCGGTTTTGCCCTGGGGGCCCTGGTCAGCTGCCTGCACGGGGATGGCAGCCCCTTCTCAGGGATAGCCGAGGGGCCCGCGAGTCAAGGAGTGCCCAGCTTCGTGATGGGAGGGGGTCTAACCCTCTCCGGCGCCCAGCCGGTGGAGAAACTGCTCGCCAGCCTGCGCTTGGCGATGGCGGCCGAGGAGAGCCGGGCGAGGGAAAAAGCGCGCCTCGAAGTGCCCGCCAGCCGGGTGCCTGCCCCCGGTCAGCGAGCCCTCATCGAAGGGGAGGGCAAGAGCCTGGTGCTGTTCAACATCGACGGCGAGTTTCATGCCATCGATGACAGCTGCCCCCATCAGGGCGCCTCCCTGTGCGGCGGCAAGCTGGAGGGGGAGACCATCCAGTGCCGCGCCCACGGCCTGCGTTTCAACCTGCGCACCGGTTACCTGCAGGGGGCGACCCAGCTCAAGGTCGGCCGCTATCCGGTGGAGCGGGAAGGGGATCGCCTCTTTATCGTTCTGACACCCGAGGAGAGCCTCTCATGCATGCCATAGCCTTGACGGATCGCTTCGCTCGGGTGCGCGAGCTGGCCCCCGGCATGACCATCAGCCTGGTAGTGGCCGCGGCCGCCACCTTCCTGGCCGAGCACTACGGTGCCCCCGTGCTGCTGTTTGCCCTGCTGCTTGGCATGGCGCTGAACTTCCTCAGCGGCGAGGGGAGCTGCAAGGCGGGCATCGAATTCACGGCGCGCAGCGTCTTGCGCATCGGCGTCGCCTTGCTCGGCATGCGCATCACCCTGGGCCAGATAGCCGAACTCGGCTGGATGCCGGTTGTCCTGGTGGTGACCCTGGTGGTCGTCACCATCAGCCTCTCCGTCGTCGCCGCCAGGCTGATGGGCTTCCAGCGCCTGTTCGGCATGCTGACCGGAGGCGCCACGGCCATCTGTGGCGCCTCCGCCGCCCTGGCCCTGGCCGCTTCCCTGCCCAATCACCCGCAAAAAGAGCGCGCCACCCTGTTCACCGTCATCGGCGTCTCTGTGCTCTCGACCCTGGCGATGATCACCTATCCCATGATCGCCCGCTTCTTCGAGCTGACCCCGGTGGAGTCGGGGGTCTTCCTCGGCGCCACTATCCATGATGTGGCCCAGGTGGTTGGCGCCGGTTACAGCATGTCCACCGAGACCGGGGACGTGGCCACCGTGGTCAAGCTGATGCGGGTTGCCATGCTGCTGCCGGTGATCCTGGTGGCCGCCATGATCACCCGGATGCAGGGGGCGGATCCCGCCTCCGGCAAGCGGCCACCCCTGTTGCCCCTGTTTGCGGTGGGTTTCCTGGTGCTGGCCTGCATCAACAGCACGGGCTGGGTGCCCGCCATGGTCCAGAGCGGGGTCAACGATCTGTCGCGCTGGTGCCTGGTGATCGCCATCGCCGCCATCGGCATGAAGACCCAGCTCAGGGAGCTGGCGGCGGTGGGTATCAAACCCATCTTGTTGATGGTGGGGGAGACGGTATTTCTCGTCGCCTTGGTGCTGCTGTTGATGCACTGGGGGATCAAGCCTTAGGAAGGGTACGAGAGCTCGATGACGCCCCCATGGGGCGCATCGAAGCTGGATGGCCAATGGATTAGCCAGAGAGGAATCTATGAACAAGTTATATCCCAGCGCCCGGGCCGCCCTTGGCGATCTGGTGCAGGACGACATCACCATCGCCTCGGGGGGGTTTGGCCTGTGCGGCATCCCGGAGCAGCTCATAGGGGCGCTGCAGGAGAGCGGCAAGCGCGGCTTCACCATCATCAGCAACAACTGCGGGGTGGATGAGTTCGGTTTGGGGCCTCTGCTCCACAGCCGCCAGATCAAGAAGATGATCTCCTCCTACGTGGGAGGCAACAAGGAGTTCGAGCGCCAGTATCTGGCCGGGGAGCTGGAGCTGGAGTTCACCCCCCAGGGCACCCTGGCCGAGAAGCTGCGTGCCGGCGGCGCTGGCATCCCGGCCTTCTTCACCCGCACCGGTTACGGGACCCTGATTGCCGAGGGCAAGGAGACCCGTCAGTTCGATGGGGACTGGTATGTGATGGAGCGCTCGCTCACCGCGGATCTCGCCATCATCAAGGGGGCCAGGGCCGACAAGGCGGGCAACCTGATGTTCAACAAGACGGCCCGCAACTTCAACCCGCTCTGCGCCAAGGCGGGCCGGGTCTGCGTCGCCGAGGTGGAGGAGATAGTCGAGGTGGGTGAGCTGGCCCCGGACGAGATCCACCTGCCCGGCATCTATGTGCAGCGGCTGGTACTCAATCCTAATCCAGAGAAACGCATCGAAGTGCGTACCGTCATGGAGAAAAATTGAGATGGCCTGGACTCGTGAAGAGATGGCGCCGTGCATCACACAGGCGTTGCCAGTGGCTTCCTGTTTTCAACATCGTGCGCTGAGGAGCAAATAACATGGCCTGGACCCGTGAAGAGATGGCGGCACGCGCCGCACAAGAGTTGCAGGACGGCTTCTACGTGAACCTCGGCATCGGCCTGCCGACCCTGGTGGCCAACTACATTCCCGACGGCATGGAGGTGTGGCTGCAGAGCGAGAACGGCCTGCTCGGCATAGGCCCCTTCCCAAGCGAAGAGGAGCTGGACCCGGATCTCATCAACGCCGGCAAGCAGACCATCACCACCCTGCCCGGCAGCAGCTTCTTCGACAGCGCCGAGAGTTTCGCCATGATCCGCGGCGGTCACATCAACCTGGCGCTGCTCGGCGCCATGCAGGTCTCCGAGCGCGGCGATCTCGCGAACTGGATGATCCCGGGCAAGCTGGTCAAGGGGATGGGGGGGGCCATGGATCTGGTGGCCGGGGTCAAGCGGGTGGTGGTGCTGATGGAGCACTGCGCCAAGAATGGGGAGCACAAGATTTTGGAATGGTGCAACCTGCCCCTGACCGGGGTCGGGGTAGTGGATCGCATCATCAGCGATCTCGCCGTGCTGGATGTGACCCCGAGTGGCCTCAAACTGGTGGAGCTGGCCCCCGGTATCGAATTCGAGCAGTTGCAGGCCGCCACCGGCTGCCGCATCTGCCGCTAACTCACGTGTAGGCCGACTCGTCGGCCATTTTCACGGCGAAGTGAGGATGCTTGGGCCTGCTTCGCCGCTTTTATTACTTGTCTGCGACGCCTCTGCCATCTTGCCAGGCTCCGCTTCTTGTCTGGCCTTGGCTCATCAAGCGCCGATAATCCGTTCCCCGTCTGGGCGCTGGTGAGAGTCACTCACCTCAGGTCCCGTTATTGTCCCTTTTCGAACCTGTACATCCCTGCGTGGATGCCGTCCGGCACCCCTTTTTCACCCGTTTTTCGGCGCTGCCAATGTCTGTCATCAAATGAAAAGTGGCTGACGTTCAATGGCAAGCAGGGGGGCCGGGCTGGCCGTAGAGTCGGTAGCAACAACACAGAGCGCACCCGGGGGAGGAACCCGCAAGGGAGGAGGCAAACAGAGCGCCCCCTCGTCCCCAAGGGAAGCGCCGACCCTGGCACAACCGCCAGGCAAGAAGCCAAGCAACACCATCAAGCCAACGGAAACGGCGATTAAACAGAGCAAGACCAACAACAAATAACAAAAGATGACACTCGGAGAGACTGTAATGGATTACAAGCACACGAGTCATGGCGCTGGCGCATTGCGCGTCAGCCTGCTGGCGACGGCCATCGCGGCCGTCCTCATGCCAGGCGTTCAGGCGGTGGAAATCGACACGGGCAGCGAAGAGTGGTCCGTGCGCTTCGACAACACCGGCAAATTCAACTACGGCATGCGCACCGAGAGTGCGGACTCCCGCATGCTCGCCACCCCGAACAACAACGATGGGGATTACAACTTCAAGGACGCCGGCGACACCGTCACCACCCGCTTCGATCTGCTGACCGAGCTCGACGTGGTGAACAAGGGCAATACCGGTTTTCGCATCAGCGCCGCCAGCTGGTATGACTACGCCTACAGCGGCGTGGGCGCCGATGAGAATCCCTTCATCAATGGCAACGACGAGCGCTCCGGCATCGCCGGCTGGGCGGGCAGACCCGCGGCGCCCGCCATGTTCGGCAGCTCGCACCTGAGCGACTACGCCGACCGCTACTACCACGGCCCCTCCGGCGAGATCCTCGACGCCTTCGTGTTCCACAACATGGAGCTAGGCGACGAGTCCCTGCTCGGGGTCAAGATAGGTCAGCACAACATCTTCTGGGGGGAGACACTGCTGAGCCCGGTGCACTCGGTCAGCTACGGCCAGTCCGGTCTGGATCTCGCCAAACTGGCGGCATCCCCCGGCACGGAAGCGAAAGAGCTGTTTGTGCCCCGCAACCAGATCTCTGCCTCCTTTACCCTGAACCCGGAATGGACCTTCGCCGCCCAGTACTTTCTCGACTGGAACGCCGCCCGATTGCCGGAAGCCGGCACCTATTACGGTGGCTCCGATCTGGTGGGCTTCGGCGCCCAGTCCTTCCTGCTGGGCCACACCGGCGGCCCCGGCCTGGCCGGGCCGAACGGCACCCTGAGCAACATCCGCCGCGGCGAGGACATAGAGCCAGGCAAGCACGGCGACTGGGGCATCATGACCAAGTGGTCCCCCGAGGCGCTGGACGCCACTCTGGGAGCCTACTACCGCCGCACCGCCGACATCCTGCCCCAGGCGGTGCTGGATGCCAGGGGGCTGAACACTGGCGGACAGGGGCTCAGAGGCATACCGACCCTGCGCAACTCAGTGGATACGGCGAGCTACAGCTTCGCTTATGGTGAAAACATCGACATTTTTGGCCTTAGCCTATCCAAAGATGTGGCTGGGGTGAGCGTGGGCAGCGATTTGAACTATCGCCATAACATGCCGCTCTCCAGCATCCCGGCCCTGCTGAGCGCCGCCGGCGCTGACAGCCTGGCCAGTGGTTTCGGTGCCTTGCCGCCGCGCAATGCCAACACGGGGACCCTGGTGGATGGCAGCGATGGCTACAGCGCCACCGGCGACACCCTGCACTGGACCATCAACGGCCTGATGACCATAGCCGACACCCCGCTGTTCGACTCCGCCGTGCTGCTCTCGGAGCTCTACTACAGCAACCTCTTGCACCTCGATGAGCACAACAAGGCGCTCTACAAAGGAGAAGACAGCTATCAGGGGCTCGACAAGTCGACCCGGGATAACTGGGGTCTGGCCCTCAACTTCACTCCGACCTGGTATCAGGTCTTCCCCGGTGTCGACATGAGCATGCCGCTCTCCGTCAACCTTGGCCTGAACGGGATCTCCCCCGTGCAGGGCGGCGGGGCGGAAGACACAGGCAACTACGCGGTCGGCCTCGGTGCTACCGTCTACAACCAGTACTTCGTCGACCTGAAATACGTGGACTCCTTTGGCAAGTCCGCCGAGTGCAATGACGGCGCCAAGGATGGGTCCACCCCCAACGCCCTGGATGCCACCCAGCGCAACACCTGTTACGCCGGCGGTTACTCCTCCTTCTCGGGAGGCGGTGCCACCACGGAAGACAGGGGCGCTGTCTACCTGACCCTCAAGACCACTTATTGAGTCACGTGACCGCATCGGAGAACGAGATATGAACCTGAACAAGACCCTGTTGGCCGCCTCTCTCACCCTGGCCCTCGCGGGCCAGGCCCTGGCAGCCGTCTCGACCAGCGAAGCCCAGCAGCTTGGCAGCAATCTGACCCAGATAGGCGCAGAGGCAGGGGCCAACGCCGATGGCAGCATCCCCGCCTACAGCGGCGGCCTGACCACGCCTCCCGCCGGGTTCAAGGCAGGTGACAGCATGCGCCCGGACCCTTATGCCGGCGACAAACCCCTGCTGGTGATCAACGGCAAGAACGAGGGGCAGTACAAGGGGCTGTTGACCGCCACCACGGCGGAGCTGCTCAAGCGCTTCCCTGACTTTCGTGTCGACGTCTACCCGACCCACCGCAGCGTGGCGCTGCCCCAGGCGGTGCTGGACAACACCAGGCAGAACGCCCTGAACGCCAAGACCCTGGAAGGGGGGATGGCGGTGGACAAGGTGCTGCCCGGTATTCCCTTCCCCATCCCCAAGACGGGGGCCGAAGCCATGTGGAACTTCCTGCTGCGCTATCAGGGGGTGAACATCGCCACCAAATATGACTCCTGGAACGTGGATTCCGCCGGGGTGGCAGCCCTCTCCACCACGGGGCAGGCGTTTATCAACTACGCCATCTACGAGGACATGAAGAAGCCCATCTCGGCCAAGGACACCTACTACCAGATGAAGCTCTACTATACGGGCCCGGCTCGCCGCGCCGGTGAGGCCATCATGCTGCGCGATGCCGCCAACCCCCTTGAGCAGCCGCGCAAGGCCTGGCAATACCTGCCGGGTCAGCGCCGGGTCAAGCTGGCGCCGAACCTGGCCTACGATACCCCGAATCCGGGCACATCTGGGGCCGGCACCTATGATGACGTCTTCGTCTTCAACGGGGCGCTGGACCGCTTCGATTGGAAGCTGGTGGGCAAGCAGGAGATGATAGTCCCCTACAACACCTACAAGCTCACCTATCAGCCCGACGCCAAGGCCCTGACCACCCCGAATTTCCTCTCACCGGATCAGGTGCGCTGGGAGAAACACAGGGTCTGGGTGGTGGAGGGAACCCTCAAGGCCGGTGAGCGCCACATCTACGCCAAGCGCCGCTTCTACCTGGATGAAGACAGCTGGGTGGCCCTGGCCTCGGATCAGTACGACGCCCGTGGTCAGCTCTATCGCGGCTCCTTCGCCTTCCTCAGCCAGAGCTACGACAAGCAGACCCCGGACGCCACCCCCTTCATGATCTATGACCTGGTGGCGGGTACCTACAACATCAACGGTGTGGTGGGACCCCATGGGGGCATCAAGTACGGCGCTTCCCTGTCCAAGGCGAAGTGGTCGCCGGAGTCCTTGGCTGGCGCCGGGATCCGCTAGGCAGTCGCGGGAGCCCGGTTCGCCATTGGCGAAGCGGGCTCCCCGGTGTTGGCATCCAGGCTCATGTGCTTGGACGCAGCTCAAGACAAGGACGTGGTATGGGTTCATTCAAGACGTTGGCGCCACTCATGTGCTGCGCCCTGCTGATGCAGAGCGCCGGCGTGCAAGCAGGGCAGGCGGCCGACTATGTGGACGTGCTGGACTTGCCGGCGAAAGCCAGCCTCCTGGCCGAGCACAGCCCTCTATTGAGTCTGGCCAGGGCTGGCAACCGGCTGGTGGCGGTGGGGCAGAGAGGTCACATCCTCTATTCCGACGACGAGGGGCTGCACTGGCAGCAGGCTCGCGTGCCGGTGAGCGTCGATCTCACCGCCGTCGTCTTCCCCACCCGGCTGCAAGGCTGGGCCGTGGGGGGGGATGGAGTGGTGTTGCACAGCCAGGACGGTGGCGCCAGCTGGCAAAAACAGCTGGATGGCCGCCAGATAGGCGATCTGGTGCTCAATCATTACTCGGCACTCGCCAAGGCTGAACCCCAGAGCGAGCTCTGGCCCCAGCTGGTGGAAGAGGGGCAACGTCTGGTGGAGGAGGGGGCCGACAAGCCATTGCTCGGCGTCTGGTTCCAGAATGAGCGGGTGGGCTACGTGGTCGGGGTGTTCAACCTGATCCTGCGCACCGACGACGGAGGCCTGCACTGGACGCCGATGCAGGATCGCACCGACAACCCGCAAGGGTTGCATCTCAATGCCATCACCCAAGCGGGCAGCGGCCTCTACCTCGCCGGCGAGCAGGGCTTGCTGCGCAAGTGGGATGAGGGGCAGCAGCGCTTCCTGGCCCTGCCGTCCCCCTACGAGGGCAGCTTCTTTGGCCTCATCGGCCAGGAAAATCAGGTGATCGTCTATGGCCTGCGCGGCCACGTCTATCGCAGCACGGATGAGGGGGCGAGCTGGACCAGGCTCGCGAGCCCGCTGCCCATCAGCATCAGCGCGGCGGTGCAAGACGGGGGCGGTCAGGTGCGCCTGTTCACCCAGACGGGGCACCTGCTGCGGGTCGATGGCAATCAGCCGTTGCAGCTGGTTCCCCAGAGCGATCCTTCACCCGTGGCGGGGGCCGCCCTGGCGCAAGATGGCGCCCTGGCGCTGGTGGGCAGCCGCGGCGTGCGCACTCTGGCCGTCAAATAGAGCCGTCAAATGATGGACGGCTGCCCAAGGGTGGCTGGATAACAATAACGAGAGAGTACCCAGATATGAGCCATGTGAAGCAAGATGCGATGCCGGTGATCCGCGATCTGGCGGATTTCGATCGGCGCTCCGGCAACCTGCTGGAGCGGCTGGTGTTCAACCACAGACCCCTGTTCATGCTGTTGATGACGCTGGCGACCCTGGTACTGGGCTATATGGCGACGACGAGGCTGGAGCTCAGGCCCAGCTTCGAGAAGATGATCCCCCAGAGCCAGCCCTACATCAAAAACTTCCTGGAAAACCGCCAGTCACTGCGCGGCCTCGGCAACTCGGTACGGGTGGTGGTGGAGAACACCCAAGGAGACATCTTCGATCCCGACTATCTTGGCGTGCTCAAGCGGGTCAACGACGAGCTGTTCCTCACCGAAGGGGTCGACCGGGCCTGGATGAAGTCTCTCTGGAGCCCGGCGGTGCGCTGGACCGAGGTGACAGAGGAGGGCTTCCAGGGCGGCCCCGTGATGCCGGACGCCTATCAGGGCAAGCCTGCCGATATCGAACAGCTGCGCCAGAACATCAACCGGGCCGGTATAGTCGGCAGCCTGGTGGCGAGCGACTTCAAGTCCAGCATGCTGATAGTGCCCCTGCTGGACAAGGCATCGGCCACGGGCCAGCCCCTCAACTATCACGAGTTCTCCCAGCGCATCGAGCAGTTGCGCGACCAGATTGAGTTCGATGGCAAGCCCCATCAGGCGGGAGAGGAGGGGACGGGCAAGTACAAGATCCGGGTCATCGGTTTTGCCAAGCTGGTGGGGGATCTCATCGATGGCCTCATCCAGGTGATCATGTTCTTCGCCCTGGCGGTGGCGACCTCGCTCCTCATCATCTTCCTCTATACCCGCTGTGTACGCAGCACGTTACTCGTGGTTGGATGCTCCCTGATTGCAGTGGTATGGCAGCTCGGCCTCGTCGCCTGGCTCGGCTATGCCATCGATCCCTATTCCGTGCTGGTGCCCTTCCTCATCTTCGCCATCGGGGTCTCCCACGCGGCCCAGAAGATGAATGGCATCATGCAGGACATAGCCCGTGGCACCCATCGCCAGGTAGCCGCCCGCTACACCTTCCGCCGCCTGTTCCTGGCCGGGGTCACGGCGCTGCTCGCCGATGCGGTGGGTTTCGCCGTGCTGATGCTGATCGACATCCCCGTCATCCAGGATCTCGCCATCACCGCCAGCATAGGTGTGGCCGTGCTCATCTTCACCTCCCTCCTGCTGATGCCGGTGGCCCTCTCCTATGTGGGGGTGGGGCGCAAGGCGGCCGAGCGGGCCCTGCGAATGGAAAACAACGCCGCCGCCCACAAGGGCTTTGGCCGGCTCTGGGATCTGCTGGACAGCTGCACCGAGCGCAAGTGGGCTACCGTGGTGGTGGTGCTGGGGCTGGCCATGGGGATCGGCGGCTACCTGGTGAGCCTGAACCTGAAAGTCGGCGATCTGGACAGCGGTGCCCCCGAGCTACGCGCGGATTCGCGCTACAACAAGGACAACGGCTATATCACAGGCCATTATGCGCTCTCGAGCGACCTGTTTGCTGTCATGGTCAAGACGGCGCCGGAGGGGTGTCTCGACTACAAGACCCTGATCCTGGCGGATCGCCTGGGCTGGGAGCTGCAGCAGCACCCCGGCGTGCAGGCCACCACCTCCTTGGTCAACGCCGTGCGCCAGATCACCGCCGGCACCTATGAGGGCAACCCCAAGCTCGCCAGCATACAGCGCAACCAGAACGTGCTGAACTACGCCGCCCAGCAGGCCTCGGTCAACAGCCCAGAGCTGTTCAACACCGACTGCTCCCTGATGCCGGTGATTGCTTACTTGAAAGATCACAAGGCCGAGACCCTGAGCGGCGTGGTGGCTATCGCCGACCAGTTTGCCCGTGACAACAGCACGGCGGATCGCCAGTTCCTGCTCGCCGCGGGTAGCGCCGGCATCGAGGCCGCCACCAATGAGGTGGTACATGCCGCGAGCCGCACCATGCTGCTCTATGTCTATCTGGCGGTGACGGTCTTCTGCCTCATCACCTTCCGCAGCTGGCGGGCGACCGTGGTGGCCCTGGTGCCCCTGATGCTCACCTCTGTACTGTGCGAGGCGCTGATGGTGGCCATGGGCATAGGCGTCAAGGTGGCGACCCTGCCTGTGATCGCGCTCGGGGTCGGCATAGGCGTGGACTATGCGCTCTATCTGCTGAGCGTGCAGTTGCACTATCAGCGCCAGGGCCTCTCTCTGGTGGAGTCCTACCGCAACGCCGTGGCCTTCACCGGCCGGGTGGTGGGACTGGTGGGGATCACGCTCGCCGCCGGTGTGGTGGGCTGGGCCTGGTCGCCGATCAAGTTCCAGGCGGATATGGGGATCCTGCTCACCTTCATGTTCCTGTGGAACATGCTGGGGGCCCTGATCGGGGTGCCTGCGCTCTCCTACTTCCTGCTGCGTGGCACCAGGCCCACCCTGGCAGAGGCCGGGGAGCAGGCCTCGCCCCGTGCGAGCGCCGACGCCGGCGCGCCCCAGGCGAGGATGGCGGCGGATCCACTGCCGGCCGATGCCCGCTGACGGGCGGCAAGCTGAATACAAAGAGGGAGGCATCAAGCCTCCCTCTTTTTTTCGGGTGCTATGAGGGGCCAGATGAATGGACACCAGGCAGGGTGGAAAAGGGAATGCATGCGGGTTCGCGATAGCGCCTTCATCGTCTCCTCTTCGTGTGGATGTCGATGACGAGTGACGAGCCTTGAGGAGCGAAATGCACAGAGGGAGGCTAAATGCCTCCCTCTGTGCGTCTGGCGAAGGAAATGGGGGTCTAGCCGTAAGCCAGGCTGGTATGGGCGCTTTGGGCCAGCTTGGGCACTATCTTGTTGCGCGAGCGCCAGGTGGCGGGCGGCATGCCGAACTGGGCATTGAACCAGCGGGTGAAGGAGCTTGGCATGGAGTAACCCAGCATGTCGGCGATGTGGCCGAGGGAATACCCCGAGTTTTGCAGGTAGCGCATTACGAGATCCCGGCGCACGTCGTTGATGAGCTCGCTGAAGGTGGCGCCGCTCTCTTCCAGATGGCGCTGCAGGGTGCGCACATTCATGCCAAGGGTGCGGGCTATCTGCTCTATGGTGGCGCGCCCCATGGGCAGCAGCAGGTAGATGGCCTTGCGCACGTCGGTCAGCAGGGATTGCTGGGTTTCCACCATGAGGGTATCGAGGTACTGGCGCGCGTGGCGGGCCATGGCCTGATTCGCCAGGGGGTTGGGGATATCCAGATCCGTCGACTGACAGACGATGCCGTTGAACTCGCTGCCAAATTCCAGCTTGCAGCCGAACAGGCGCTTGTGGATGGAGAGATCCGCCGGCGCCCCATGAGTGAAGTTGACGCTGATGGGGTGCCAGTTCGCCCCGACCCCGACCTGGGAGGCGCAGAAGCGGAACATGACGCCGACCGCGAGCTCGGTGGCCTGGCGCGAAGGCATGGGCGCATCCGTGATGATCTCCTCGCGGATGATGACCGTCTTGCCCGCTTCCTCGATGAAGATGGCCAGCGCATTGTTGAACAGATGGATGTATTGCACCATCACCTGCAAGGCGTCACGCAGGTTGGGCTGGTAGCTGAGCAAGAGGCTGACCTCGCCAAAATCCGACAGCTGGCGATGCTCCGCCATGCGCAGTCCCAGGCTCTGGCAACCGCCGGTGCGGGCCGTCAGCTCAAGCAGATTGACCACAGTGGCGACCGGGATGCGCTGGTTCGGGACATCCAGAATGGAGGCGCTGAGTCCGGCCTGAGACAACAGGCTGGGGGTGTTGAGGCCCAGTTGCCTGGCGACGTCGAGATAATTGGTGAGGGTAGCGGCTCTTGCTAGAAGGGTCATGATGCAGTTCCCATGGCGACAGCTCATCTGCTGGTTGTTAACTGTTTTTTATCATTTCATTTACATGGTGGGAAGTGCTATTAACTGCTGTGTTAGTAATCAATAGTCGTAGGTTTCAGCTGCTCCCCCCTTTTGTCTGTGGTTTCTGCTGCCAGCCAGTGCCCCTGTCGTAAAAAGACAAGTCCATGGCACCCAAGGTAAAGCAGCCAAAAACCGGGCGCCTTAGTGTGGCTCTCATGACTGCCCGGCCATCGCCGGGCGCCAGGAGAAGGGGCGAAGATGAAGGAATGGCAACCCAGGGCGACCGTGCTGATCGTGCCCGGCCTGCGGGATCACATGGAGGATCACTGGCAGACGCGGCTCGCCGCCGGCCTGGACAAGGTGGTCACAGTGCCGCCTTTAACCTCGGATCGACTCAGCTGCCAGGCCAGGGTCGAGGCCATAGCGCAGGCGCTGGCCACCATAGAGGGTCCTGTGATCCTGGTGGCTCACAGTGCAGGTGTGCTGATGGTGGCGCACTGGGTAGCGCAATATGCTGATAAAGGCCATACCATCGCGGGTGTCCTGCTGGTGACGCCGCCGGATCTGGATGTCAGCTGGCCAGCCCCGTACCCCAGCCAGGCCGCCATGATGGCCGGTGGCTGGCAGCCGCTGCCACGGGCTCGGCTGCCGTTCCCGAGCCTGATGGTCATGAGCCAGAATGATCCCCTGGCGAGTCCGGCGGCTGTCCGAGCCCTGGCCGGGGAGTGGGGGAGCGAGCTTGTGGATGCCGGGGCCGTTGGGCACCTCAATCCGGCCAGTGGTTTCGGCCCCTGGCCCCTGGCCTGGACGTTGCTGGCGCGTCTTGGCGCCTGATCATCCATATCGACAAGGGAACCGAGTTTCCCCGTCCATCAGGACGTGAACATGCATCTACAAGGAGTGAAGATGGTGAAGACCCGGATCATACCGCCCGCGCAGGGAGCCCATGCTTATCCACTGCTGATCAAGAGCCTGCTGCTGTCGGGTGTGCGCTATCACCCCGAGCAGGAGATAGTCTACGCAGACCGTCTGCGTTATGACTATCGCACCCTCAACCAACGGATCCATCGCCTTGCCAACCTGCTGACGGCATCGGGGGTGGGGCCCGGCGACACGGTCGCCCTGCTGGACTGGGACAGCCATCGCTCCCTCGAGTGCTTCTTCGCCGTGCCCATGATTGGCGCCGTGCTGCACACGGTCAACGTGCGCCTCTCGCCGGCGCAGATCGCCTACACCATGAGCCACGCGGAAGATCACCTGGTGCTGGTGCACGACGACTTCCTGCCCATGCTGGCCGGCATTCAGGACGAGTTGCCGACTGTGCGGGGTTACATCCGGCTGACCGATGGCGAGCTGCCCCCAAGCCGTCTGCCCCTGCTCGGGGAGTATGAAACCCTGCTGGCCGGTGCTGACTGTCATTACGACTTTCCCGAGTTTGATGAGAACTCGGTGGCGACCCTCTTCTACACCACGGGCACCACAGGGGATCCCAAGGGGGTCTACTTCAGTCATCGTCAGCTGGTGCTGCACACATTGAACGAGCTGACCCTGGCGGCCCATACGGGTCAGGCACCCCTGCGATCCGATGACGTCTACATGCCCATCACCCCCATGTTCCACGTCCACGCCTGGGGTTTCCCCTATGCGGCGACCATGCTGGGGGTGAAGCAGGTCTACCCAGGCCGCTACGAGCCAGACAAGCTGGTGCGCCTCTATCGGGACGAGGGGGTGACCTTCTCCCACTGCGTGCCCACCATCTTGCAGATGATCCTCGATTGTAAGGAAGCCAGACACACCTCTATGCAGGGCTGGAAGATGCTGCTGGGGGGCAGCGCACTGCCCCTCGGGCTCGCGACCCAGGCTCACCGGCAGGGGATCCTGATCCAGGCAGGTTACGGCATGTCGGAGACCTGCCCGCTGCTGTGCGTGGTACACCTGACAGGTGAAGAACTGGCCTTGCCCATGGACGATCAGTTGCCCCTGCGGATCCGCACCGGCACCCCCATCCCCCTGGTGGATCTGCGCATCCTCGATGAGCAGGGACAGGAAGTGGCGCACGATGGGGTGACCATGGGGGAAATCGTGGTGCGCGCCCCCTGGCTGGCGCAGGGCTATCTGAAGGAGCCGGAAAAGGGAGCCGAGCTCTGGCAGGGGGGCTGGCTGCACACCGGGGACATGGCCTCCATCACCTCGGGTGGCACGGTTGAGATCAAGGACCGCATCAAGGATGTGATAAAGACGGGGGGAGAGTGGATAAGCTCGCTGGCGCTGGAGAACCTCATCAGCGCGCACCCCGAGGTGCACGCGGTGGCCGTAATAGGGGTGCCCGATGAGCAGTGGGGCGAGCGCCCGCTGGCGCTGGTGGTCGGCAAGGAGGGGGTGCTGCTAGAGCCCGAGGCCATCAAGGCGCACCTGCAGAGATTCGTCGACAGTGGCCGCATCAATCGCTGGGCCATTCCCCGCCAGATCCGCATCGTGCAGGAGATCCCCAAGACCAGTGTCGGCAAGGTAAACAAGAAGCTTATTCGGGAGCACGAGCAACAGGCAGTGAGCAGAAATTGAGCGCCACATCATAAAACCGCCACGCGGCCCCTCAGTCGTCCCCACCGGCTGAGGGGCCGCGTTGCTTGGGCATGGTGGCTTGACTACGCTAATTGAGTTATCACATAAGAGGCGTGTGCCATGAGTAGAACGCAGATACATCTTGTTGATGAAGAGGTGGATTTCTCTGCCAATGAGCAGCTGGTATCTACCACGGATATGAGGGGGGTGATTACCTACGCTAATGAAAATTTTTGCCGGGTAGCGGGTTACAGTCAGGCCGAAATGATAGGCCAGCACCACAACATGGTACGCCACCCCGACATGCCCAAGGCGGCGTTTGCCGATCTCTGGGGCAAGCTGAAGCAAGGCAAACCCTGGCGCGGCATGGTGAAGAACCGCTGCAAGGACGGGCGCTACTACTGGGTGGATGCCTATGTCACCCCCATCTTCGAGCAGGGCCGGATCAGCGGCTATCAGTCGGTGCGCAGCCGCGCCGAGCCCGAACTCAAGGCCATAGCAACGCGGACCTACACCCGGCTGAGGGCCATCGAGCGGGGGGAGCGCAAGGCGGGCTTGTCCCTTAGCCAGATGCGGCACGGGCTGGCCATCGCCGGGCTCCTGCTGATGCTGGCGGCCGGTGCCTATCTGCTGGGGGGATGGGAGCCGCTGTTCATGCTGCTGCCTCTGCTGTGGCTCGGCCTCATCTATCGCCACGAGATCATCACCACCCCGCGTTATCTGCGGCAACTGACCCAGGAGTATGACAGCCTGACCCGGCTCATCTACTCGGGCAATGAACCGAGCGCCATCGCCGATTTTCATCTCAAGTTGCTGCAAGCCAGGATCCGCACCGTGCTCGGGCGGGTGGACGATGCCACCCTCTCCCTGCAGGACTTGGCCGTGCACCTCAAGACGGCGTCCAGCGAGGCGAGCGCCGACATCGCCGAGCAGGACATCCAGACCCAGCAGGTGGCGACCGCCATCACAGAGATGGCGGCAACGGCCCACGAGATCGCCCGCAACATCCAGGAGACGGACAACCAGATAGCCCAGGCCAAGGTGCACTGCCAGCACACCAACAAGCAGCTGGCGGATACCCAGCACAGGGTCACCGAGCTCGCCACCCAGGCCGAGCAGGCCTTCAGCGCCGCGGTGGCGCTGGCGGAGGAGTCCGATCGGATCGGGGTATTGATGAACGAGATCCAGGGCATCGCGGATCAGACCAACCTGCTGGCTCTCAACGCGGCCATCGAGGCGGCGCGGGCCGGCGAGCAGGGCCGTGGCTTCGCTGTGGTGGCCGACGAGGTGCGTACCTTGTCTACCCGCACCCACAGGGCGACCGAGCAGATCCAGGGCAGTATCGGGCAGATCCAGCGCACCCTGAACGGTTGGAAGGGCATGATGCAGCAGAATCTGCAGCAGACCCAATCCTGCGTGACCCTGACCCGACAGGGATCGGAGAGCCTGCATCAGGTGTTGGCGGAGATAGAGCAGGTGGTCGACCTGTCGACCCAGATCTCGGCGGCGGCGGAGCAGCAGCAGGCGGTGGTGGAAGACATCAGCCAGAACGTCAACATCATCTCCCAGCACTCCCACACCAACAGCAGCAAGATGCAGGACATGGATGCCTCGAGCGACATCCTGCTCACCAAGGCGCGTCAGCTCAAATCCCTGGGGCAGACCTTCGGCTAAAGCCTGGATACCATCAGTGCGCAACGAGGCCACCCTGGGGTGGCCTCGTTGCGTTGGTGATAGGGTGTTAGCGGGGGCGCTACGCCAGGGCGGTGAGGGTGCCGCTCTTGTCGTGGTACATGGCCCTGTCCGCCTGGATGAGCCACTGCTCGGCGCTCCAGCCGCTCTGGTAGTGGCTGACGCCTATGCTGATCCCGACCTGCAGGGCGTGCGCCTCCAGCTTGAACGGTGCATGCATGGCGAGGCGGATCACCTCGGTCACGTCCTGCGCCTGGCGCAGACTATGGTCCGGCAGCAGCAGAATGAATTCATCCCCCGCCAGTCTGGCGAAGAAACAGTGGTGGCCGATGGCATCCTGGATGCGCCGGGCCAGCTGGCAGAGGATGGCGTCTCCTTGGCTGTGGCCGAAGTTGTCATTGATGCGTTTGAAGTCATCGAGATCGCAAAACAGCAGGCAACCCGGGTTGGCGCCGAGCAGCTGGGCCTCCAACTGCTCCATCAGACTCAGCCGATTGGGCAGGCCGGTGAGGGGATCCCGGCGGGCGAGCTGCAGTATCTCCTGCTCTCTGAGCTTTCGCAGGGCCACCTCCCGGTTGAGCCGCTTGTTGCTGATGAACAGATAAATGCTCAGCAGCAAGATGAGGGCGCCGACCCCCAGGCTCAGCAAGAACCAGGGACGCCAGAATATCCACTGCTGAGAGGGGACTTGATAAAGGAAATGCGTCAGCGGCGTGGGCCTTGGGATGAGGCCTATCTCGGTCAGCTGGGCCATGATGTGGGCGAAGCGATCCGGATTCATATACCCGATCTCCACATAGAGCGGCTGGATCATCTCCTTGCTCATCTGGAGCTCGTACTCCATGTGGGCCTGGCTGCGCTGGACGCCGTATTCACGGCGCAGCAGTGCGATGGCCTCGGCCGGATGGGAGAGGGCATAGCGCCAGCCCTTGAGGCTGGCGGCGCGAAACCGCGCCACCCGATCCGGGTTGAGCTGATCCTCGGCCTGGGTCGTGAACAGGATGTCGCTGTAAAAATCGATGCCGTAGTTGCGGGGATTGATGACGGAAACCGCCACCCCGCGCTCCTCCAGATAGAAGGGCTCGTTGCTGAGATAGGCGTTGAAGATATCTATCTTGCCGGTGATCAAGTCGTCGATGTTGACCGAGGTGGGCACGGGAATGAGCTCGCGTTCGTGCAGCCCCTGATAGTAGAGGGTGGCGAGCAGTTCGGCATCCTGATGGCCTGGAAACATCATGATCCGTTTGCCACGCATGTCTGCAACGGTGAGAATGCCGCTGTCACGGCGGGCCAGGAAGACGGATGGCGAATGCTGATAGACGGAGGCGAGGGCCAGCAGGGGTTGACCGTTGGCGTAGCTGGTCAGCACCTCGGTATTGCCGACCCCGAAGTCGGCGCGCCCGGCCAGCACCTCCTGCACCGGGCTTATCCCCTTGCCGCCAGGCCTTATCTCGACGTCCAGTCCGACGTCGGCATAGAAGCCCTTGGCCTTGGCCATGTGATAGCCCACAAACTGGGGCTGGTGCAGCCAGCGCAGTTGCAGCACCACCTGATCAGGGGATGAGCCGGCCTGATCACTGGCCAGGAGGGGGGAAGCGTAGCTGGCAACGATCGATAGCAGCCAAAACAAGCATCTCTTCATCCGTGCGATTCTTGTGCTGAAGGTCTATGGGGTGTGGCCTTTGGCCCGTTTCACATTTTTTTAATAATTGTCATTCTAAAGGGTTCTAGATGTACCGGATACTGTCGCAGCAGAAAGATTTTATGGTGATCAACAAGGGCCCAGGCATTGGCATGCATGACGAGGGGGGAGAGCCCGGTCTGGTGAATAGGGTCCGCATCGACACCGGGCTGGAGCTCTACCCTGTGCACCGACTCGACAAGATGACCTCTGGGCTGGTCCTGCTGGCCCGCACCCCGGCGGCGAACCGGGCGCTGAGCATGGCGTTCGCCGAGCGGCGGGTGAGCAAACAGTATCTGGCCCTGTCGGACAGAAAGCCCAAGAAGAAGCAGGGCTGGGTCAAGGGCGACATGCAAAAGGGGCGTGGCGGCAGCTGGCTGCTGGCCCGCACCCTGGACAACCCCGCCATCAGCTGGTTTGACTCGGCGCCGGTGCGCGAGGGGCTGAGGCTCTATCGCATCAAGCCCCAGACCGGCAAGACCCACCAGATCCGGGTGGCCATGAAGAGCATTGGTGCCCCCATCCTCGGGGATGAGCGCTACGGCGGTACAGCAGGAGATCGCGGCTATCTGCACGCCTGGCGTCTTTCCTTCTCTCTGGGGGAGGAAGCATTTGATTTCGTCTGCCCACCGGATGAGGGGCAGTTGTTTATGCTGCTAGAGCTGCACGCCATCCTCGCCGGGCTGGCAGAATGAGCGTCTCGTCCGCAGTGTCGCCGCTCGAGTGGCCACCAGAGGGCTGGATCCTGGCGGACTTTGACGACACCCTGGCGCCGGATGACAGCCATGCGGGCCTGCTGCGTTATATCCTGCGCCGCCGGATCTGGCCGGTGCTGTTGCTGCCGGTCATCGCTCTCGGGGGCCTCATCTATCTGCTGCCGAGCCGATGGTTGCCACACCAGCGGCGCTGGGGCATTTCGCTGATCTGGTGGGCCATCACCCTTGGGCTATCTCCCCTTTGTTGGCGCAAACTGGTGCGGGCCTATTGCCGCACCCGGCCCGGCCTCTACAAAGAGGCGCGGACCTTGCTGATGACAGAGGGGGATCGCTGCTGGGTCATCTCGGCAAGCCCCCGCGCCCTGGTGCGGGCGCAGCTCCATCGGCAACTGCCCGGCAAGTTACCTCGCCGCATCCTGGGCTCGCGCATGCACTATCGCTGGGGTGGTCTGGTGCCCCATTTCTACTGCCATGGGCAGCACAAGATCCTACCGGAGATCCTGGCGCTCAAGCCCTCTCTCGCCTTGAGCGACAGCCTGCACGATCTGCCGCTGCTGGTGTTGGGAGAGCAGGCCTGGCTCATCAATCCGACCCCGGCGCGGTTGCAAACCGCGCGGGTGAGCGTGCCTCAAATAGAGCCCAAATCCTGGTCCCTGTAAGGCAAAGCTGACAGCCCTGTGGGTCTCTGGCGGGGGATCCACAAGGCCGCACTCTCAATGTCACAACTTGTTTACATCTCTCCCGGCATTCGCCCAAAAAACTATCTGCACCCCGCCTCTTCTCTTCTGCCGCGCCCCTGCCTCTAATGAAACAAGGCATTAACAATTCGTGATTGACGGGGTCCGGGCACTGGCTCGACGGCCTGGTCAATCCGGTTTCATCCATCATCGGCAAGCGGCCACGGGGCCGTAGCAAGGAGCGCATCATGACCACCTCTTCTTCTCGTGCACAGACCATCAACCCCCTCGGTACCGACGGCTTCGAATTCGTCGAGTACACTGCGCCGAACGCCAAAGGCATCGCCGCTCTCAAGGCGCTGTTCGTCTCCCTGGGCTTTGCCGAGGTGGCCCAGCACAAGCACAAGCAGTGCTGGCTCTATCGTCAGGGAGAGATCAACTTCGTGGTCAACGCCGAGCCCCACTCCCAGGCGGAGCAGTTTGCCAGCCTGCACGGGCCGAGCGTCTGTGGCATGGCATTTCGGGTGAGCGATGCGGGCCGCGCCCAGCAGTATGCCATCGCCAAGGGGGCCAAGCCGTTTGTCGGCAAGATTGGGCCCATGGAGCTCAACATCCCCGCCATCTACGGCATAGGCGAGAGCACGCTCTCCTTTGTGGATCGCTACGGTGACAAGGGCTCCATCTATGACGTGGACTTCGTCTTCTACCCCGATTGGCAGGCGCGCATGGCCGAGGTGGATGCCGGGCTTTATGAGATAGATCACCTGACTCACAACGTGCAGCGGGGCAACATGGATGTCTGGTCGAATTTCTATGAGCGGATCGGCAACTTCCGTGAAATTCGTTACTTCGACATCGAGGGTAAGCTGACCGGCCTGCATTCCCGTGCCATGACGGCCCCCTGCGGCAAAATTCGCATCCCCATCAACGAGTCCTCCGACGACAAGTCCCAGATCGAGGAGTACCTGCGCCAGTACAAGGGGGAGGGGATCCAGCACATCGCCATGGCGTCCAGTGACATCTATCAGACCATCCGCACCTTGCGTGGCCGCGGCACCGGCTTTATGCCGACCCCGGACACCTACTATGAACAGGTGAACAAGCGGGTCGAGGGCCATCAGGAAGACTTGGCGGCTTTAAGTGAGCTGCGCATCCTCATCGACGGCTCGCCGACCAAGGACGGCATACTGCTGCAGATCTTCACCGACACCGTCATCGGCCCCGTGTTCTTCGAGATCATCCAGCGCAAGGGCAACGAAGGGTTCGGGGAGGGCAACTTCCAGGCACTGTTCGAATCCATCGAGCTGGATCAGATCCGCCGGGGCGTGCTGCACGGCGAGAAGGACGGGGAGCTCCACGATGCGTAATCACAGCCACATTCACGCCTGGGCAGGAGGTTGCCATGCGTAACTGGATTAGCTTTCCTCACCGGGAGGGGACCCATTCCCGCCAGGCCCACGCCGATTTGCCGGAGCAGGCCATCTATGAGCGCGAGCTCGGACGCTCCGGCTTCTTCGGCCCGGCCACTCACATGCACCACAAGCATGCCCCCACCGACTGGGTGAGTTGGGAAGGGCCGCTGCGGCCCAGAGCCTTTGACCTGAACGGCTTGACCGAGGAGATAAGCTCACTCTCCCCCTGGGTGATGCCGGACATTTTGCACAACGCCCACTGCCGTTACCGGGTGTGGCGCCTGAGCGAGCCCATGCCGTTTCTGGTGCGCAACGCCGACGGCGACGAGCTGTTGTTCATCCACGAGGGGCGTGGCGAGTTTTACTGCGACTACGGCCATCTGAGCGTGCGGGATGGGGACTATGTGGTGATCCCTCGCGGCACAATGTGGCGTATCGAGCCGACTGAACCGCTGTTTATCCTGATGGTAGAGGCAACCGACGACAGTTATCAGCTGCCGGACAAGGGTCTGGTGGGCAATCATGCCATCTTCGATCCGGCGGCCCTGGACGTGCCGGCCATCGACGACGTCTTCCTCGCTCAGCAGGACGAAAATCCCTGGTCTTTGCAGATCAAGCGCCACAATCAGGTCTCGGTCGTCACCTGGCCGTTCAATCCACTGGATGCCCAGGGCTGGCACGGGGACTTGTGCGTGGTACGCCTCAACTGGCGCGACATACGCCCGCTGATGAGCCATCGCTACCATTTGCCCCCCTCGGCCCACTCCACCTTCGTGGCGAGCCGTTTCGTGGTCTGCACCTTCGTGCCGCGGCCCATCGAGAGCGACCCCGGCGCCCTGCGGGTGCCCTTCTATCACAGCAACGATGACTTCGACGAGGTGCTCTTCTACCACGCTGGCGACTTCTTCAGCCGGGACAACATAGAGAAGGGCATGGTCACCTTCCATCCCGCCGGCTTCACTCACGGCCCCCATCCCAAGGCGTTTGCGGCCGGCCGCGCCCACGCCAAGCAGTTCACCGACGAGGTGGCCGTGATGCTGGACACCCGAGATGCCCTGAATGTGGGCAGCCTGTGCGAAGGGGTGGAAAACATCCGTTACGTCAACAGCTGGCTGCGCCCCGAACTCGCCCAAAGTGGTAAATAAGGATCTGTCATGAAACTCGCAACATTGAATAACGGCAAGCGCGACGGCGCCCTGGTGGTGGTGAGCCGGGATCTGGCCCGCGCGGTCCGGGTGGCGGACATAGCACCGACCCTGCAAGGGGCCCTGGACGAGTGGGCCGAGCTGGCCCCCCGGCTTGCCCATGTGTATGGGGAGCTCAACGACGGCGCCCGCGCCGATGCCTTCCCGTTTGATGAGGCCGATTGCCTCTCGCCCTTGCCCCGCGCCTACCAGTGGGCCGATGGCAGTGCCTACGTCAATCACGTGGAGCTGGTGCGCAAGGCGCGCGGCGCCGAGATGCCGGACAGCTTCTGGCACGATCCCCTGATGTATCAGGGGGGCTCGGACAGCTTCCTGGCCCCGCGCGGCCCTATTGTCATGGGTTCGGAGGAGTGGGGTATCGATTTCGAATCGGAAATTGCCGTCATCACAGATGACGTACCCATGGGGGTGAGCAAGGAGGGGGCGGCAACCCATGTCAAGCTGCTGATGCTGGTCAACGATGTGAGCCTGCGAAACCTCATCCCCGGCGAGCTTGCCAAGGGCTTTGGCTTCTTCCAGTCCAAGCCCTCCAGCAGCTTCTCGCCGGTGGCCATCACCCCGGACGAGCTGGGCCAGGATTGGCGTGAGGGCAAGGTGCATCTGCCGCTTCTGACCCACCTCAACGGCGCCCTGTTTGGCGCCCCGGACGCGGGGCTCGACATGACCTTCAACTTCTTCGAGCTGATTGCCCACGCCGCCAAAACCCGGCCGCTCGGGGCGGGCTGCATCATAGGCTCGGGCACCGTCTCCAACTACGACAGAAGCGCGGGATCTTCCTGCCTCGCCGAGCTGCGCATGCTGGAAATTATCGAGTCGGGTCAGGCCACTACACCCTACCTGCGCTTTGGTGATACAGTGTCCATCGCGATGCAGGATCGCAACGGGATGAGTCTGTTTGGCTCCATTTTGCAGCGTGTCACGCAAGGGGATGCCAGCCAGACGAGCTAGGAAGCCTGGGCCGGCGACAGGGTCGGCGGGCGACACGGCAGGTGGCACACACCTGCCATCACAGGGACAGAATATGCTGCAGTTGTTTGGATATTGGCGTTCATCGGCCAGTTTTCGCGTGCGTTTGGTGTTGCAACTCAAGGGACTGAGTTATGAGCAACATCCGGTCAATCTGAGACAGGGTGAGCAGAAAGAGAAGGCCTATCGACGGCTCAATCCCCAGGGGCTGGTGCCCTTTCTCATCGACGGCGAGGTGCAGATAGGCCAGTCCGTTGCCATCATGGAATACCTCGACGAGACCTATCCCGCCCATCCTCTGATGCCGACGGCGGCGCTGGATCGGGCCAGGGTGCGCCAGATAGTCAACATGATTGCCTGCGACATCCACCCCCTGAACAATTTGCGGGTGCTCAACTACCTGGAGCAGGAGTTGGGGCAGGGCAAGACGGCGCGCGATGCCTGGTATCGCCACTGGATTGACGAGACCTTCACCGCCCTCGAGCAGTTGCTGATGACCACGGCCGGGGTCTACAGCGTCGGCAACGAGGTGACTCTGGCGGACTGCATGCTGGTGCCCCAGGTCTACAACGCTCACCGCCTCAACATGACCCTGGACGATTACCCCACCATTGCCCGCATCGTCGCGAACTGCGAACAGTTGCAGGCCTTTGTCCAGGCGGCCCCCGCCAATCAGCCGGATGCGCAGGTGTAGTCGTTATTCTTCATTCAAACCAACGTTAGAGGGAACTGATAATGGGAATAAAACCTGGCCCGAAAAGAAAGAATGAAGATGGAACGCCAGATAAGCGGCAAAGAGTGACTCCTGACAAGCAAAAGGAGCATCCAGCGCTAAAGCCTCATAAACATAAGCAGGGCGACTAATTGGTACCTGTCTGTCACACGAGTCAGCTGTGTGCGCAGGTCTGAGATTGGATGTGTAGGCTGGGCCGGCAACCCCGCCCAGCCTGCAGCTTTCAAAGCGGCCGTTCCCCTTTCGTTTTACTCATCTCATGGCGTTCCGTTACAGCCATATAGCCTGAATCCGGGCCGCTCACTCAATCGTTGGTAGTAGTCATTCACCGCCGGCAGTGATGGCCGCTCAAACGGCGTCTCCAGCCAGCGGTTGACCGAAAGTCCGATGGGAATGTCGGCGAGTGCAAAGTGACTCCCCGCCACATAAGCCCCCGTGGAGTGAAGCTGTTTGTCCAGGATCTGCATATAGCGGGACCAATCCGCACAACTTGCGCTGAGCGCCTGGCTCTCCTGATGCAAGGACGAGTGCCTGACCAGCGACATAAAGGCGTAGCTCCAGGAGCGGTTCAAGTCCGATGCTTGCCAGTCGATCCACTGATCGACCCAGGCCCTCGCACGTGCCTCGGTGGGATAGAGACTGGCATCGCCGTAGCGCGCGGCCAGATAGCGGATGATGGTGTTCGATTCCCACAGGGTGAAGTCACCATCCTGAATGACCGGCACCATGGCGTTCGGGTTCAGCGTCAGGAACTCGGGGGTGTCGGTGGGTTTGAAGCCGGATCCCCACTCCTCCAGCTCGAAAGGCAGGTTCAGCTCGGCGCAGGTCCAGAGCACCTTGCGCACATTGATTGACGAGGCCTTGCCCAATATCCGTAACATCTTTTCGTCCTTGTCCGATGGGGTCCATCGAGGAAGCATCCCATCGGGCAAGGGGGTAAATCAATGGCTATGGCTGACCGATCGCTAACTGTCCCAATCAACAGCAATCGTATGTTGAGCCCCTCGGTCAATGACGACATACGCAACCAGAGCCCCGTCCTTTCAACCGAGCGTTCGGGAGCATTTAGCCGCGGGCCGTCTTGGGCCCTGGGCCCAGGAAGCAGCTCCGCTACTGGCACCAACTGTCGCGTACCAGCTTGCACTCTTGCTACGCCCTGATTGTGGGTGCAGAAATTTTGTATAGAATCCCTCTTCTCGTCATAACCGCCCTAGCCGTGCTGGCTCAGAGGTGGTCGACAGCGTGATCAGCACCGTGAAACCGCGGGTATCCCAGCATCAGCGATAATATCTATCGCCCTTTTCCTGTGTTGTTGTCGTTGTCTCCAGATCAATTAACGGTGCCACGATTGATATCTCTCAGTAAGTTTCAACGAAGCTGGCAATATGCGAAGAATGGAAATGGACTAAATAAATCAGCTTCTATATAGTGTTTAAAACGAAGGTGTAAGTTGGTTTTAGTTTATTTCCAGTAGTAATCACTCAATATGTTTAATTATAAGCAAGGGCCCTAAATATGGTAATCGTGAAAGCCAATCACACCCTGTTTAAACGATGCATTTAATTTGGTTAATTTTATTTGCCATGCCCATCGGCAGGAACTGTAGATATGTTTGGCGCCTGTATTGGATCTACACCTAGCTTCTCAATATAAGGTATCTCTTGTTTTATAAGTTCGGCTGCTGACATTCTCAATGCTTGAAGTTCCAAATAATATTCAGGTTTCTCAATGCCTCCGTTTAGATATAAGTTACAAAGCGCAAAAGCTCCATCCCTATATAGTTGGACACCTTGTGTTCGCCTGAATAACTGCTTCATTGCTACGGTTAAATTGGCTGTTGCTTCAGCACTAAGAGGGGTTGTCGTCCCAGACACTTGAGCTGTTAATGCTGATGCAAAGGTTGAAGCAAACTGTGCGCCAGCATCGGGAGAGGCTTCGGCACAGAGTTTTGCTTTATCATCCAGTTTTACATAAACAACACGATAGTCCGGTGCAGTGGACAATGTCCCAACAATTTCTCTGCCACTTAAACCAACCTTGTCTTCAATTACTGGTGGTCTTGCAGTGAAATAAGAAGAGCAACTTGAGGTGAGAAATGTTAATAGTAGTGTAATGATTTTTTTCATGTTGCATATCCTTTGCATATGAGGCTGCTAGTGCTTTATGGAATGAATTCAGGGAATAACTAGCACCTGAATTCCACCGATAAAGAAGACCTTTTTATAAACCGCTTGAGTGATTGTAGCGGAATAATAAAAAAATACGCCAATCATACTAACATTAATGTCATCAGTGTGGTTTTTATTGGTGCAATCAAATAGTTAAAAGTTGCATCCTTAGGATCTGAGTCGTGTGATCTAGATGGGAGACTATGGGCTTAACAGCTTTGTTGGTGGATGTTCATCACGGAGCGACTGGACAGGTCGGCTATCTACTTGAATCTGGCATCTCACTCGATCGTGGTCGGAGTGGGGCAGGAGACCAACTTGCCGCAAAGCACGGTACGAGCGGGACAACCAGTGGGAAGTGTTCGACGAAAATTGCACAGTGGCCCCGTCCTTTCAACCGAGCGTGCGGGGCCTTGATTCGGGAGTGTTTAGCCGCGGGCGGTCAAGAAGGCGATAAACTTGCCGAATTTCTCCTTGTCGTAACTCTTGCCCTTCTCGAGCAGCCCAGTATTGAAGGACTCCAGCAGCTTGCCCTTGTCATTCAAGACGTAGAAGTGGGGCACGCCGAGATACTCGGGATAGGCCTTGAGGAAGGCTTGGTTCTTGTTCTCCTTGCTGACGTTCACCTTGACTACCACGAAGGTCTGGTTGAACTGGCTAGCAAGCTTGGGCTCTCTGTCCAGAAACTGGTTCATCTCCTGGCACCAGCTGCACCACTCGCCCCCCACCAGCAGCAACACCTTCTTGCCCTCCTGCTCGGCCCTGACGCTGGCGGCCGCCAGGTCTTTTACCGGATCCCGCTGCTCGTCATAGCCCTGGCTGTAATCGGGCAGCCCCTTGGCCCAGAGGTGATCGGCCGCTTGAGCCGCGCCATTGAACAGGGCGGTACCCAGCATCAGGGGCAGTAACAGTCGTTTCATGGTCTCTTCCTTGTGTCGTTATGGGTTGCTTCCAAGCAGCAATAATGTGACACGAACGAACCCCGTCGCCAAGAACTACAGGGACATGGGATATACGAAAAACGGCATTGTTAAGCCACGAAGACGCCCATGAAAAAGCCCCTCGATGGGAGGGGCTTGGTTGTCTCGATGGGAGATGATGCGCTTAGTAGCCTTGCTGGTGGACGTCCATCACGGCGCGACCGGACGGGTCGGCCATCTCCTTGAACTTGGCATCCCACTCCAGCGCGGTCGGGGTGGAGCAGGCGACCGACTTGCCGTAGGGCACGGTGCGGGCGGCGGCTTCCAGCGGGAAGTGCTCGTCGAAGATGGCGCGGTAGAAGTAGGCCTCCTTGGTGAGCGGGGTGTTGATGGGGAAGCGGAATGCCGCCGCCTCGAACATCTGATCCGTCACTTCCTCTTCGACCATGGCTTTCAGGCTGTCAATCCAGGAGTAGCCCACGCCGTCGGAGAACTGCTCCTTCTGGCGCCAGGCGACCTCGTGGGGCAGCAGCTCCTCGAAGGCTTCCCGCAGTATGTGCTTCTCGATCTTGCCCTTGCCACACATCTTGTCGGCGGGTTGCAGGCGCATCGCCACGTCCATGAACTCCTTGTCGAGGAAGGGCACGCGGCCCTCCACGCCCCAGGCGGCCATGGACTTGTTGGCCCGCAGGCAGTCATACAGATGCAGGGAGGCGAGCTTGCGCACGTTCTCCTCGTGGAACTCTTTGGCGTTCGGCGCCTTGTGGAAATAGAGATAACCACCGAACAGCTCGTCCGAGCCTTCGCCCGAGAGCACCATCTTGATGCCCATCGCCTTGATATAGCGGGCCATCAGGTACATGGGGGTGGAGGCGCGGATGGTGGTTACGTCATAGGTCTCGAGGTGATAGATGACGTCCCGCAGGGCATCCAGGCCCTCTTGCACGGTGAAGTGGATCTGGTGGTGAATGGTGCCGAGGTGATCGGCCACCTTGCGAGCTGCGGCCAAGTCCGGCGAGCCTTCGAGACCCACGGCAAAAGAGTGCAACTGGGGCCACCAGGCCTCGCTCTTGTCATCGTCTTCCACCCGGCGGGCGGCGTAGAGCTTGGTGATGGCGGAGATGACGGAGGAGTCCAGGCCGCCGGAGAGCAGCACGCCGTAGGGCACGTCGCACATCAGCTGGCGCTTGACCGCCGCTTCCAGCGCGGCTTTCAGTTCAGCCTTGTCGCTGACGTTCTGCTCGACCGCGCCGTATTCCATCCAGTCGCGCTTGTACCAAGTTTTAAGCTCGCCGTCCTTGCTCCACAGGTAGTGTCCCGGCGGGAAGGTTTCGACGCTCTTGCACACGGGCACCAGCGCCTTCATCTCGGAGGCGACATAGAAGTTGCCGTGCTCGTCGCGGCCGGTGTAGAGCGGGATGATCCCCATGTGGTCACGACCAATCAGGTAGGCATCCTGCTCGGCGTCATAGAGGATGAAGGCGAAGATGCCGTTGAGATCGTCCAGAAAGGCGGGGCCCTTCTCCTTGTAAAGTGCCAGCAGCACCTCACAGTCAGACTTGGTCTGGAACTGGAAGTCGACCTTGAGGCCCTTCTCCAGCTCCTTGTGGTTGTAAATTTCGCCGTTGACGGCCAGCACATGGGTGCGCTCGGGGTTGTAGAGCGGCTGGGCGCCGTTGCCCGGATCCACGATAGCCAGACGCTCGTGCACCAGAATGGCCTTGTCCGAGCTGTAGACGCCGGACCAGTCGGGTCCGCGGTGACGCAGTCGCTTGGACATCTCCAGCGCCGATTTGCGCAGGGTTGCTGCGTCAGACTTGATGTCCAGAATGCCGAAAATAGAACACATTGGCGGTAATCCTCATTGATTTTTATATGAGCCCCCCACGTTTGGGCTCGAAATTCCATTTACATTCCTCGCCAATCACAATGCCTAGCGCAAAACCCTTTTGCAAGCGGGAAAACCGCACAAAATCATGCCGCGAGCGTCAAGCTGGCGGCATGGAAAGCGGGTCGGGAAAAGGGGATGGATTGACGGGGGCGTCAAGTCGCCGCGGGTTCGAAGATCACATAGAGCTTGCGGCAGGCGACCAGGGTCTCCCACTCGCCGACGAAGCCCGCCGGGATGACGAACTGGCTGCCCGGGGTTAGATGCAGCTTGCCCCCCTGGCTGTCGTGGATCAGCGCCTCGCCTTCGAGCAGCTGGCAATACTCGTGCTCGGTGTAGCGCACGGCCCAGCGGCCGGGCTCGCAGGCCCAGAAGCCCACGTGAAACTGTTGGCTCGGGTCGGAATAGTGATTCCACAGGGTCTGGTTTGGATTGCCGGATTTGATGCGATCGCTGGGTGGGGTGAGCGGGGTGGGGGAGACGAAGTGATCGCTGAGCAGGATCCAGTCATTTAGGTTTTTCATGGAGCTTCCTTGCAAGGGGGTGGGGGCAAGGGATCGTCCTGATCCCGTGGTTGTTTACTTTTCTTAACGATGTTGCGTTTAAGTTAAACGATCTGCCCGGCCTTGCCAAGGGGGCCGCGCGGCGGCCCAAAGGGGATCAGACGATATCGATGTCGACGACTGAGTCGAAGATGTGGTTCGGTCTGAACGGCATGCGGTCTATGTCCGCCACCTTGCTCACCCCGGACAGTACCAGCACGGTCTCAAGCCCCGCCTGGAAGCCTGCCAAAATGTCGGTGCGCAGGTTGTCGCCGATGATGATGGTGTCGTCGGAGTGGGACTCCATCCGGTTCAGTGCCGCGCGTATGATCCAGGCGCTCGGTTTGCCCACGTAGAAGGGCTTCTTGCCGGTCATCCGCTCGATGGGGGCGCAGAGGGCGCCGCAGGCCGGGTACATCATGGGGCCGTGAGTGTCCGGGTTGGTGGCGATGAAGCGCGCCCCCTGATCCACGAACTTGGCGCCGAGCTGCATCATGGTCCAGTTGTAGTTGCGGGTCTCGCCCACTACCACGAAGTCGGGGTCGATATCGGTGATGGTGAAACCGGCCTTGTAGAGCTCGTGGGTCAGGGCTCCTTCGCCGATCACATAGGCCTTCTTGCCATCCTGGCGGCGCAGGAAGTCGGCGGTGCCCATGGCGGAGGTGTAGAAGCACTCCTCGGGCACCTCGATGCCGGCGGAGCGGAAGCGGTTCTGCAGATCTTTCTGGGTCTGGGCCGGGTAGTTGGTGAGGAACAACAGCTTGCTGCCCTGCTCCAGAAGGCGGTGAACGAAGCGGTCGGCCCCCGGGATGAGATCGTTGTTGTGCAGTATGACGCCGTCGATATCGCAGATGACGTTTTTCTTCATAGGTACTCCTCGTAGGGCAGCAGGGCGCAAAGCGACGCCAACTGTGAATATCTTCAATCAGTTATGGTTTTTGTGCCGCCATTATATGTCGGTTTCATGACAAGTCTCCCCCGGCGCGCCAGATGGGTGCACAATGATGGCAAAGGAAGGCGCACACCGAGTGCGCCTGCATGACCCTAGGGTTCGACGATGGAGCCGTCACCATGGAACACTTTATTGCCGGCTTGCCCAAGCTGGAGTTGCACCTGCATATCGAGGGCACCCTGGAGCCCGAGCTGATGTTTGCCCTGGCCGCCCGCAACGGCCTGACCCTGCCCTGGCCCGACGTAGGGGCGGTGCGCGCTGCCTACGAGTTCGACAATCTGCAATCCTTTCTCGACCTCTACTACCTGGGCGCCAGCGTACTCATCCATGAGCAGGATTTCTTCGATCTCACCTTCGCTTATCTGAAACGCTGCGCCGCGGACAAGGTGGTGCACGTGGAGATCTTTTTCGATCCCCAGACCCACACCGCCCGCGGCATCCCTTTCGAGGTGGTGCTCGGCGGCATAGAGAGGGCCTTGCAGGCCGGCGAGGAGAGTTTCGGCATCAGCTGGCGACTCATCATGAGCTTCTTGCGTCACTTGAGCGAAGAGGCGGCCTTCGCCACCCTGGCCGAGGCCGAACCCCATCTCGCCCGCCTTCACGGGGTGGGGCTCGATTCGGGGGAGCTTGGCAACCCGCCGACCAAGTTCGCTGGGGTCTTTGCCCGTGCCCGTGCGCTCGGCTTGCCGGTGGTGTGCCACGCCGGGGAGGAGGGGCCGGCGGCCTACATCTGGCAGGCCATCAACGAGTTGCAGGTGCGGCGCATCGATCACGGGGTACGCTGCGTCGATGATCCCGAGCTGCTGCGCTATCTCGCCGACACCCGGCTGCCGCTCACAGTCTGCCCCCTGTCCAACGTGCGACTCAAGGTATTCGAGGATATGGGGCAGCACAACGTGCTAACTCTGCTAGAGAAAGGTCTGTGTATCACTATTAATTCAGATGATCCTGCTTATTTCGGCGGCTATCTCGGCGCCAATTTCGAGGCTCTCGCCCGGGATCTCGGCGCCAGCCGGGAGCAGCTGTGTCGTCTCTCCCTCAACGCCGTGGAGGCGAGCTGGCTGAGCCTGGCGGACAAGGCGCGGCTCACCCGGGACATTCGTGCCCACGGGGCCTGCCACGATGCCCTGCCTGGTTGATCGTGTCTGACCGAGAGCGCTTGGCTGGGTGTGCCGGTTAAGATTGCGGGTTAAGAGCGTTGATAGCCAAGAGCGATGGGCTATCTGCGCCGGGTGAAACGATCTGGCTAGAGGATTTGTAAACATGCCGGAAAAGCACAGGGCCCGCCGTGGCGAGCCCTGTGTGATACGAGCCTTGGCGATCCGGAGCCTAGTCAGTGTCGGCCACGCAGGGCATTGAGCAGGATGCCGATGGTGGTGCCGTTGTGCAGCACGGACGCGACTATGGGGCTCAAGAGGCCGACCGCCGCCGCCCCCAGGATGGCGGTGTTGGCGCCTATGGTGATGCGGTAGTTGTCGTGGATAAGCCCCATGGCGGCGCACGCCAGCTCGCGGGCATCGGCCACCCGGCTGATATCGTCCTGCAGCAGGGCGATATCGGCGGAGATGCGGGCGATATCGGCCCCTTTTTGCATGGCGATCCCGACGTGGGCCCCCGCCAGCGCCGGCGCATCGTTGATGCCATCCCCGACGAAGGCGATACGCGATCCATCCGAGGTCAGCTGCTCTATGATGCTGGCCTTCTCCTCCGGCAGCAGCTGGGCAAACACCTCGTCGATGCCAAGCTGGTCGGCGAGATCCTGGGCCCTGTCGTGGTGATCCCCGGTCAGCATCAGGATGCGCTTCACCCCGGATTGGCGCAGCCGCGCCAGGGTGGCGGCACTCTGCTCACGCACGGTATCGCGCAGGGCCAGCACGCCGATGAGGCTGCCGCCATAGCCGATGTAGAGCAGGGTCTTGCCCTCCAGATAGAGGCCGTGCAGGGTTTCGGCCCAGGGGCTGACGTCGATCCCCTCATCTTCCTCCACGAAGTGGCGCGAGCCCACCACGATGCGCTTGCCATCGATCTCGCTCGCCACCCCGTGGGCGACGATAAACTCCACTTCTGTGTGATCGAAGTGGCGGCCCTGAATGTTGCGGGACGCCTCCACCACGGCGATGGCCAGGGGGTGGAAGTAGTGCTCCTCCACCGAGGCGGCGAGCCAGATGAGATCGTCTGCCGTGTAGGCGGAATCGAAGGTGACAGAGTCGGTCACCACCAGATCCCCGTTGGTCAGGGTGCCTGTCTTGTCGAAGATGAAGGTGTCGGCCTCGGCCAGGCGCTCGAGGGCCGTGGCCCCCTTGATGAGGATGCCCCCCTTGCCGGCGGCGTACATGGCGGATTTGAATGCCACCGGGGTGGCGAGTTTGAGGGCGCAGGAGTAGTCCGCCTGCAGCACGGCGGCGGCACGGCGCCAGTCGCCGCTGAGCAGGAAGGCCGAGCCCGCGAGCCCGAGTACCCTCGGCACCAGCTTGTCGGCGAGCTGGGAGGCCTGCAACTGTACCTCGCTCTTGGCGGTGAGGGATTGCTGCACATAGTCGGCGATGCGGGCGGCGGCGGTGCGCTGGCCCACGTGCTCGGCGTAGATGCGAAGCCGCCCATCTTCCAGCACGGTACCGGACATCACGGCGTCGCCGCGTGCCTTGGCAACGGATCGGCTCTCGCCTGTCATGGAGGCCTCGTTGACGTAGGCCTCGCCGCCGAGCACTGTGCCGTCTATCTGGATGACCATGCCGGTGGCGACGATCACCGTCTCGCCGACCTCGACCTCGCTCGCGGGCACCAGGATCTCCACCCCGCCGCGCTCGACCCAGATCTCGTCGCTGGCGGGCTTGAGCAATTCGCGCAGCATGTCATCGGATCGCCTGGAGATGGACTCTTCCAGATATTCGCCGAGCTCCAGCATGAAGGAGGTGGTGTTGGCCGCGAGATAATCGCCGCTGCCAAGGGAGATGGAGACCGCCATGCCCTCCAGCACATGGGAGGTGAGGCCGCGGGAGACCAGCTCACCGGCGCCGTGGCGCAGCACCGGCAGCGCCATCAGCAAGGAGAGGGGTAGGCGCAGCGGTACCGGCAGCAGGTTGACCCCGAGCAGGGCCGCCAGATTGGTGGCGAGCCGGGTGCGACTGACGGCAGCAGGCGCCGGGGTCGTAAAGCCGATCCGGCCAAGGGGCGGGGTGAGCGCCAGGATCTGCTCGGCCAGGGTCTGCGCCTCAGTCACCCGCCAGTCAAAGGAGATAACGAGGGAGCTGGCCTTGGGATTGAACCTGACCGCCAGCACCCCGGCCAGATCGGCGATGGCGTAGCTGAGCCCCTGGCAGTCCAGGGGCTGCCCTGATGAGCGACGATAGTGCCAGCGCACCCGTCCCCGGCACAGATGTACCTGACGCAGGGAGGCGAGCGTGGCGAGCTCGCTACTCATTCTGCTCGCCGCCCTGGGCCTGCAGCTCGGCCTGCATGTCGGCCATCTGCTCCTTGAGCTCGGCCACGCCGCCGTTGATGTCGCTGTAGAGACGTACCGCCGAGCGCACTATCTTCTCACGCAGCTCATCGTTGCTGAGCACATAGACGGCCGCCGCACCGATGGCCGCACCGAGCAGCAGTTGCTGGGTGTTGTTGCCCTGCAACTTGCCAAGCCAGCCCTGGGCCTGGCCCATGCCGGCCTGGGCGCCATTGCCTTGTGCCATCTGTGCCTTCAACAGCTTCTTGTAGGCCTTCTTGCTCTTCTTACCCATGTCTCTATTCCTTTGAATGATTCAGTAGTTGTTCGGTGCTGGCGATGCCGATGACGCCCCCCAGCAGCAGCAGGCCGGCCCGCTGTACATTGCCCTGCTCGAGGGCGTTGGCGACCCCAAGGCCGGTGGCCACGGCCAGGCCGCCTTGCAGTGAATGGCGCAGGATGGTGCGACGGGAGCCCTTGCCCGCGTTGGCACGGTTTTGCAGTGCGCTGAGCAGGCCCCCCGCCACGGCGCCGCGCACGAAGTGGTTGGCGAGTTCGCGGCTCTGGGGCTTCATGCCTCGGACTCCCGCTGGGCGGGCTGCGAGTCGCTGGCGGGATCGGCCACAGCGGTGGCTGGCTCAACCTGCTCCTGCGTTTCGCTCAGATGCTGGCGCAGTTTGGCGGAGGAGTGCTCCAGTGTGGTTAGGCCTGAGATGGAGGCCTCGCGCAGTTTGGCTTTCACTGTGCCGACCGAGGTGGTGGACACGGCGCGGGGAAGATTGCGGGGAAGAGAGCGCTGGAGGGTGCGCATCGCCAGGGCGCCGGCGATGGCGCCGACAATCAGTGGGATCATCTTGATGCTCCTTTGTTGATTCAGAGATGCCGCGGCCTGCTCAGCCGCGGGCGAAAGTCTGGTAATGGTGCTCGATGCGATCGAGCGCCTGGGTCACCTGCTCGCACTCCTCGGCGCCCAGCAGGGATTCCCAGAGGGGAGGAGGGATCTTTGCCGGGTCATACTCCACCACGCACGACAGGGCGGCGGGGTTGACCCTCAAATCGCGGATACCGGGCATGGTCTCTATCATCTGCTTGAGTTGCCCGACCTGGCTCAGCTGGCCGAGCTCCTGGCTGGCGAGCGCCCCCAGCTTGAGTTTGAAGCGAACCCGGCCGGGAATGTGGTGGGCTATGGTCAGGTGGCGGGTCAGGGCCCGCAGCTGTTCAAGGCGTGTCATGCATGGCCCTTGTTTGCTGTGCATCAGTGGAAGACATTGCGGCGGTGAATGGCGAGGTGAACCGACAGGGCGGCCACAAACAGCCAGCCGGTGGCCGCGTGCAGGCGCTTGTTGCCCGCATAGACCAGGGCGATGGAGACCGGCAGCGCCACCATGGCGGCGATCTTGGCTCCCCGGTTGGCCCGGCGGCGCCAGGCGGCGCGATGGGCTCGCTTGGCGGGTCTGGGGGCTTGCGTCGTGACGGCTTCGGACGGCCGACTGGCATGTGCTTGCATGTCCTGGGGCCCGTTGCACAGGGTCAGCACCCTGGACTCCATCTCGGCCTGCTCACATTGGGCGACGTGATATTGCACTATGAGGCTGCGCGCCTCTGGGTTGAGGCGAGTGCTCTGCACCTCTGGCCAGGTGGCCAGCTCGGCTTGCCAATGGCGGAGCTGGGCCGGGTCAACGGCGCCCTGCCGAATGCGAAGCCGCCCCGGCACCGAGGCAGCCAAACGGGATTGCGATCTGCTCACAACCGAAACTCCATGGATGAGTGAGATAGCAGCACTATCTGCCTGTCCCGTGGCTGACTTTTTGATCTCCATCAGACAAGTGATGATTGACTCCCAGCTTTTGACGCAGCCAGGGAAATCGATTGCGAGAAAGAGGTTGATAAAAGAGAGAGGGGGTGACAATGGGTGAAAGGAACACAGGGGCAGAAGTCGGGAGGGAAAAGACACACGGGGCAGAAAACAAACAGCCCCACGGATGGGGGCTGTTGCACGTCAGCTTGCTCAGGCTGGTTGTGGCTCAGTGCTGGCCTGATAGACGGGGTAGTCGATAAGGCCCTGCTCGGCACCGCCAAACAGGGTAGCCGGATCGTGGGGCGCCCAGGGGTAGCCGTGACGCAGCCGGTTCGGCAGATCCGGGTTCGCCACGAAGGGGCGACCGAAGCCAATCATATCGGCCCAACCCGCCTTGAGAGCGGCGCGCGCGCGCTCGCCGTCGTATTTGCCCGCATAGATGAGGGTGTTGGGGAAGGCGTCCCGCAACCCTTGTTTGAAGTTGTCCGGCATCAGGGGGGCATCGTCCCAATCCGCCTCGGCGATATGCAGATAGGTGACATTGAGCTCACCCAGCAGGCGAGCAGCCGCCAGATAGGTCTGCTCCGGATTGGCATCCACGGTGCCGTTCAGGGTGGTGAGCGGCGCCAGACGCACGCCGACCCTGTCTGCGCCAATCTCGGCGCTGATCACCTCGGTCACTTCTTTCAAGAAGCGCAGCCGGTTCTCCAAGGAGCCACCGTAGTTGTCGGTGCGGGTATTGGATTCGGAGTCCAGGAACTGGTTGATGAGGTAGCCGTTGGCGGCGTGCAGCTCTATGCCATCGAACCCAGCGTCCATGGCGTTGCGGGCCGCCTGGCGGAACTGACCCACCACGGTGTCGATATCGGCCTGGGTCATGGCGCGGGGAGTGACGGTTTCCACAAAACCGGGGGCGTCGCTGCCGTTGTCGACGAACACCTTGACGCCGTCCGCCTTGATGGCGGAGGCCGAGATGGGCTGGGCGCCGCCTATGTTGTCAGGGTGGGTGACCCGGCCCACGTGCCAGAGCTGGGCGAACATGGTGCCCCCCTTGGCGTGGACGGCGTCGGTCACCTGTTTCCAGCCAGCGACCTGCTCAGGACTATAGATGCCCGGCGTCCAGGCGTAGCCCTTGCCAAGGGGATCTATCTGGGTGCCTTCGCCTATGATGAGGCCGGCCCCGGCGCGCTGGGCGTAATAGGTTGCCATCATGGCGTTGGCCATGTCCCCGGGCTGGCTCGCGCGGGAGCGGGTCATGGGGGGCATGACGATACGGTTTTGAAGGTGCAGCTGGCCCAGACGCAGGGGGCAGAACAGGTTGTCGTGGCTCATCTTGAATTCCTCATGGTGGGATTGAGGCGACTCTACCCTCGGATGTCATTGTGAAAAAGAGGGGTAACCGCAGAAGAGAATTGCAAGTCGTGCAGCAATAGCGCGGGAGCAAGTAAAGAAGTCATCAGATTGCGATGTAGTGACGACGAGCACCTCTATGTATGCGGAGCTGAGATGAAAAAAGAGAGGGAGGCACATAGCCTCCCTCTCTCATTATCAGCGGTCTCTGTTCTCGTCAGAGAGTCAGAGGCCCTGCGGGGTGACGCGCACCCGCTCGATGCGCCGCTCGCTCACCGCCAGCACCTCGAAGCAGAACTGGCCGAGTGTCAGCTGCTGACCCGGGGTGGGTAGGCTGCCGAAGTGGGAGAGCAGCATGCCCGCCAGGGTCACGTATTCGTCACTCTCGCTCACCAGACCGTCGCAGCCCAGCGCCTGCTCCACCTGATGGATGTTGGTGCTGCCATTGATAAGCCAACCCTCGCTATCAGTTACCACATCCGGGGTCTCGTCTTCGTCCGGCAGTTCGCCGACGATGGCTTCCAGCAGATCGTGGGTGGTGACCAGTCCCTGGATGACACCGAACTCGTCCGTCACCAGGATGAGGCTGCCTTTGGCCTGACGCAGCTCCGCCAGCAGCCGGATCACGTTGATGCTCTGCGGCACTATGACGGGGTCGTTCTGGCGGGCCAGCTCGCTCAAGGACTGGCCTTCGTTCAGGGCAAACAGCAGATCCCGGGCCTTGACCACCCCGATAAGGTCGTCCAGGCCACCGTCACAGACCGGGAACAGGCTGTGGGGGGCGCGCTGCAACAGGGCCCGGATCTCGTCGGTGGAGTCGTTGACATCGATCCACTCCATCTCGGCGCGGGGGGTCATGATGGTACGAATGGATCGCTCGGCCAGGGACAGCACCCCGCTCACCATGTAACGTTCCTCCTCACCAAAACCAGGGGGCAGGGGCTGATCTTGCTCCTCTTCCTCCTCCTGCAGGTGCTGGTTGCGCTTGTTGCCCCCCATCATCTTGAAGATGGCGGCCGTAGTGCGCTCGCGCAGGGGCTGCCTGGACTCATGACGCTGAGCACTGCGCTGGGCCAGCTGGTTGAAGAACTCGATGAGCACGGAGAAGCCGATGGCGGCGTAGAGATAGCCCTTGGGAATGTGGAAGCCGAAGCCTTCCGCCACCAGGCTGAAACCTATCATCAGCAGGAAGCTCAGACAGAGCACCACCACGGTCGGGTGGGCGTTGACGAAGCGGGTCAGCGGTTTGGAGGCGAGTACCATCACCACCATGGCGATGGTCACGGCGGCCATCATGACGCCGAGGTGATCCACCATGCCGACGGCGGTGATGATGGAGTCCAGGGAGAAGACGGCGTCCAGCACCAGGATCTGGGCGATCACCACCCCGAAGCCGGCGTAGACACCGACCTGGCCATGTTGCTCGGGCTTGGCTTCCAGCCGCTCGTGCAGCTCTGTGGTGGCCTTGAATAGCAGGAACAGGCCGCCCCCCATCAGGATGAGATCCCGACCGGAGAAGGAGAGTTCGCCCCACTGCAGGATGGGCTGGGTCAGGGTCACCAGCCAGGACATGACGCTCAGCAGCCCCAGGCGCATCAGCAGCGCCAGCGACAGGCCTATGATGCGGGCCTTGTCCCGTTGGGCGGGGGGCAGTTTCTTCACCAGGATGGCGATGAACACCAGGTTATCGATCCCGAGCACTATCTCCAGGATGATCAGGGTAAACAGACCGACCCAGATAGAGGGGTCCAGCAAGAATTCCATGTAATGACCTCAATACAAAACAGACGAAGTAAATGTCAGTCACGGCAAGGGGCCGTGGCGGTGCAAGGCGGCTGTTCAGAGGCGCTGATGGAGCAGGTAAAGATAGGCTTTGATGGGGAAAGACGAAGGGCTACTTCGGGGGTTGTCCATGATGGGCAATAAAACCTCGGTTAAAAATGAACCCCGATGATAACGGTTGTCGCTGATTTGGCAAGGGACTTGTTATGGCGAGGTGACGCGCGGAGTTATGAAGGCTAAGGTCGCATCCATTGCGCAGGAGAAAAGAGGATAACGGCATCAATAGAGTGAGATTAACCGGGCAAGTTGACGGTGTTTAAATGGTATTAATCAAGATATGAACTCAATGAGAAATGACACTTCGTTAATTTACGCAACCTCTGTGCACTTTGTTTATTACAATCTAATTTAATATTGGGTAAATACTCTATTTTTATGAGTTGTTATATTAAATGACTCTAATCTCAGATGAGTCACTCTTTATTTGGCGCGTCAACACTGTCTGGATAAAAATAAAGCAGGGAGGTCATGCCTCCCCTTGTTGATCACACCTTGATGAGTCCGAGTTGACCGCCCTCAGACCGGGTTATTCGTTGCCGGTATAGGCGGCACCCTGCACATGTCCCTTCTTGTCACTGAGGCAGGACCAGGGGGCCTCGGCACCCGGCACCTGGATGGTGACGCCCACACCTGCCTCGGAATCCAGCACCTCGGTGACCTTGAGTTGAGTCAGGGGAACCTTGGTCTTGCCAGACACTGCCTTCAGGCAGGCGGTCTCGGCCGGGGAGGCCTTGCTGGCGGGGGCGCTCTTAGCCACAGCGCCTGCACTCTTGCCGGACGCTCCAGCGCTTGGCTGGCAAATACCCGAGCCTTTCTTGCTGGTGTAGGAGACGTCGTATTGTTGCCCTGTCTTGCTGATGGAGAGGGTGACGCCGGCGCCCTTGGCCTCATAGAAATCGTCGCTGTATTTCTTGAGCTTGGCCTCCTTGCCATTGATATAGACAGCGCCGCCTTCATCGCTGTGCATCTGGACTTGGCCCGGGCACTGATAGTTCAACTGGGGCAGGGCAGCACTCGCCGTGCCTGCCATTGCCAGGGTGACGATTGCAATGAACATCTTTTTCATGACTATTACCTTTACTGTTTAACAATATGTTGCTTGTTATTTTATTTAGGCATAACAACAAGGTGCTTTGGCGAATATCCTTTCGTTCGCGGTGAGAATAAATAGCGTCAGCACTTAATTTTGGCAACGAAATTTTTGTATTGTTTTGTACATGCTAATGGTTATTGATACGCACTCAGGATGAGCTGCATCTTATTTACGTAAGCAGTCACATTAATGCGAATAAAGACAGAGGAAATGCAACATTAAGGGGAGGCGTTAATGGGTGGAGGGCACTATTTGATGGGCGATGTGAGCGGCCGAAAGGTACAGGATCTTGCCGCGTCATCACCACGCGAGGCCAGGCCCCGCGTGGCATGAGAGGGTAAGAGGTCAGAGCCAGCGTTTCTCGCGGGTGAAGCAGACCGAGAGCCAGGCATCCCCCAGGGTGTCGCCGAGGCGGGACCAGAGCTCCTGACGCAGGGCGTCCTGACGCTCGATGGGCCACTCCTGATCCGGCGCCACCAGGATGTTCAATTCCAGATCGAAGCGGCGGCCGCTTTTCGCCAGGTGGCTGTAGCACTCGATGCCATGACGCTGGCGCAGGGCCTCGATCTCGTGTTCGACTCGCTGGGTGACTTCTCCCTTGGGGGCGACTTTCAGTACCTCCCGCAGGTTGCGGCCCAGCACCTTGATGGGGATCAGGGTGGCGCACAGGGCCAGCAGGGTGACCAGTATCGGGTCTATGTAGCGGTTGTAGTGACCGTAACCGATGGCCTCAAGGCCGATGGCGATCACGAAACCGATGAGCAAGGTGGTGCTCAGCAGGGTGTCGACCAGCCACTCCTTGGAGTCGACCCGCACCAGCTCAGAGCCGATCCGCTCCGCAACCGCAGACTCAACCTTGTAGATGATGGCGCAGAAGAAGGTACAGACGGCGGCGTAGATGAGGGCGTGACCGAGGTCTATCTCCCGCCCACCGTCCAGCAAGGTGGTGATGCCGCTATAGAAGGCGCCGAGGCAGAGCAGCAAGACGATGGTGCCGTTGATGACGTTGGTGATGGGTTCGAAGTGGGCGTAGCCGTACTGAAAGCGCGCATCTGAGGGGCGGGTGACCAGGTAGGCGGTGATGAGTCCGAGGCCCGTCATACCCATGCTGAACAGGGTGAAGATGCCATCGAGCATGATGGCGTTGGAGCCGACGAACAGGCCGTAGCCGATCCCGAACAGGGCGAAACCGATGCAGCCGAACAACGACAGGGTCAGAGCCTGTTTTTCGGTGCGAATAAGCGTACTGATAACATGGCTGTAATGAGCCATAAAAGTCCTCCTTTCAAATGGTGAAGATTGAGCGCGCAAGCGGTTTTCTAGCTGATATACTGCCGGCTCACATGTGAGCGGACCGGCCAAGGCTGCCCGAGAGAGGCGGGTCTGGCGGTCGTTGTCGCCGGCACTCCGGCATCAAGCAAAGGAAGGGAACAAGGATTCATGATCCCGAGACTCGATTACCAGGACAGTTTGTCATCCACAACCCTGCAGTTCCTCGACATATTGGGACGCAGCGCATTTCGTGGTGATATCGAAAAGTCTTATGCAAGCCGGTTGGCGATGGCGACGGACAACAGCGTCTATCAGGTTATTCCAGAGGCGGTCCTCTATCCGCGCAGCGCGGACGATATTGCGGTGATGCTCAGATTGGCCCAGGAGAGCGCCTATGCCGCCTTGAGTTTCTTCCCTCGCGGCGGTGGCACCGGCACCAATGGCCAGTCTCTGGGCGGCGGCATTATCGTCGATCTCTCGCGCCATATGAACCAGATCCTGGAAATTAATCTGGAAGAGGGTTGGGTGCGGGCCCAGGCCGGGGTGGTGAAGGATCAACTCAACGCTTATCTAAAGCCCCACGGTTACTTCTTCTCGCCGGATCTCTCCACCTCCAACCGCGCCACCTTAGGGGGCATGGTCAACACGGATGCCTCCGGCCAGGGGTCTCTGGTGTACGGCAAGACCTCGGATCACGTGCTGGGGCTCAAGGCCGTGCTGGAGAACGGCGATCTCATGACCACAGAGCCGGTCAATGGCGCGCGGCTCGAAGAGAAGCTGGCACTGGAGAACCGGGAAGGGGAAATCTATCGCACCCTCTATCGCATCGGCAAGGAGAGGCGCGCCGACATAGAAGCGACCTTCCCCAAGCTCAACCGCTTCCTGACCGGTTACGATCTCAAGCACCTCTATATTCCCGAGAGCGATACTCTGGACGTCAGCCGGGTGCTGTGTGGCTCGGAAGGGTCCCTCGGTTTCATCACAGAGGCTCGCCTCAACATCACCCCCATCCCGCGCTACCGCACCCTGGTCAACGTCAAGTACGACAGCTTCCCGTCAGCACTCAGAAATGCCCCCTTTATGGTGCAGGCCCATGCCCTGTCGGTGGAGACGGTGGACTCCCGGGTGCTGGGACTGGCTCGCGCCGACATCATCTGGCATTCGGTCAAAGAGTTTATTCAGGACGTGCCCGGCAAGGATCTGCAGGGGCTCAACATCGTCGAGTTTGCGGATACCGATGAAGCCGAGCACCAAGCCAAGGTGACCGAGCTGTGCCGGCGTATCGACGGCTTGCTGGCGAACGGGGAGGTAGGGGTCATCGGTTATCAGGTGTGCAGCCATCTGCCGAGCATCGAGACCATCTACGCCATGCGCAAGAAGTCGGTGGGGCTGCTTGGCAACGCCGAAGGGCGCAAGAAGCCGGTGGCCTTCACCGAAGACACGGCGGTTCCTCCCGAGTCACTCGCGGACTTTATCATGGAGTTTCGCACCCTGCTGGACGGCCATGGCCTGGACTACGGCATGTTCGGCCACGTTGATGCGGGTGTCTTGCACGTGCGTCCTGCGTTGGACCTGTGCGACCCCGAGCAGGAAGTATTGCTGAGACGCATCTCGGATCAGGTGGTGGCGCTCACCGCCAAATATGGCGGCCTGATGTGGGGGGAGCACGGCAAGGGCTTTCGCTCCGAATACAGCCCCGCCTTCTTCGGCGAGCTGTGGGAGGAGTTGCAGCGGGTGAAAGGGGCCTTCGACCCCCATAACCGCATCAACCCCGGCAAGATCTGCGTGCCCTATGGCAGCGGCGCCGAACTGGTGTCGGTGGACGGGCCCAAGCGCGGCAAGTTCGATCGTCAGATCCCCATCGCCGTGCGGGAAAGCTACACCCGGGCACTGGATTGCAACGGCAACGGCCTCTGCTTCACCTTCGAGACCGATTCCCCCATGTGCCCCTCGGTCAAGATAAGCAAGGACAGGCGCCACTCTCCCAAGGGGCGGGCAGGCTTGATGCGCGAATGGCTGCGCCAGCTGGCGGAGCAGGGCTTCGATCCCTTGAGTGAAGAGATTGAGCTGCAAAGCGGCGGTTTGCGCATCAAGGCCATCGTCGACAAGCTGCGCAATACGGTGGCCCGTGCCCGCGGCCAGTATGATTTCTCCCACGAGGTGATGGAGGCGATGGAAGGGTGCCTCGCGTGCAAGGCGTGCACCAGCCAGTGCCCCATCAAGGTGGATGTGCCGAGCTTCCGTGCCCGTTTCATGCAGCTCTATCACAGCCGCTACCTGCGCGGCCCCAAGGATTACTTCGTCGGCACAGTCGAAAGCTATGCGCCCCTGCTCGCCAAGGCACCCAAGCTGGTCAACTTCTTCCTGGAAAAAGAGTGGGCCCAGAAGGCGACCGAGAAGAGCATCGGCATGGTGGATGTGCCCCTGCTCTCGGTGCCGACCCTGGCCGACTCTCTACGTGACAGCCGCGCCCGTTACTTTGATCTGCCGGGGCTCGAGGCCATGAGCCCCGAGCAGCGCCAAAAAGTCGTTCTTATCGTACAGGACCCCTTTACCAGTTATTACGACGCGCCCGTGGTGCGTGATCTGGTTAAACTCGCGAGTAAACTCGGACTTCAGCCCTATTTGCTGCCGTTCAAGCCCAACGGCAAACCCCAGCACGTGAAGGGGTTCCTGCGTGCCTTCGCCCGCACCGCCGCAAGCAGCGCCCAGTTCCTCAACAAGATGGCGGCGCTGGGCATCCCCATGGTGGGGGTCGACCCTTCCCTGGTGCTCTGCTATCGGGACGAGTATGCCAAGGCCCTCGGTCCGGCTCGTGGCGACTTCCAGGTGATGCTGCCCCAGGAGTGGCTGCTCTCCTTGCCAGCAGACAAGTTACCCGCCCCTGAGACTCGCGTAGCCGGGCAAGGGGAGGGAGAGCCCTGGTATCTGTTCGCCCACTGCACCGAGAAGACCGCCAAGCCCTCGACCCACGGCGACTGGAGCACCCTGTTCAGCCGCTTTGGCGCCAGGTTGCAGCCGGTGTCTGTGGGTTGCTGCGGCATGGCGGGCACCTATGGTCATGACGCCAAGCAGGTGGAAAACTCCAAGGGGATCTATGGCCTTAGCTGGGCTGAGCCCCTCGCTCGCCTGCCGAAGGCGCGCTGCCTCGCCACCGGCTATTCCTGCCGCAGTCAGGTGAAGCGGATGGAGGGGGAGAAACTCAAGCATCCGCTGCAGGCCCTGCTGGAACTGCTCTGATGCTGACGCTACCCAAGCGGTTTCGGGTGCCGCAAGCCTATCGGCACCCAAGCTTCCTGCTGTTGCCGACCAGCCCGACCCAGGCGGTGGTGGAGTTTGTGGCCATGTTGCGCGAGTGCGAGCAGTTGCATCAGCTGTTTCGCCCGAACGATGTCTGGCCCTCCGAGAGCTTCAGTCTGGGTCAGCATGAGGACGATCTGGCGTGGCAGCGCACCGAGTTTCTGGCCAAACGCTCCTTCGCCTATGGCCTCTGGAGCCCGGAGCGGGAGCCCGAGTTTTGGGGCGGGGTCTACCTCTACCCCTCTGTGCTGCCGGAGGTGGAGGTGGAGCTCTTCTTCTGGAAGGTGGCCGATGCGCCCCTTGGGGATGCCGAGCTGGAAGCCGAGCTGCGCGCCTGGCTTGGCAAGACATGGCACTGGTCTGAACCCTGCTTGCCGGGACGGGATACCCCCTGGGACGAGTGGCCCGGGGTCACCTACCCCTGGTGAAGGGGCTTATACCTGCCGAGTCCTGTCTGTCTCAAAATGCCCCGCTATCGGGGCATTTTGTTGTCCCATTTTTGCGCATGGCACGGCAGTTTTGATATGGTCAGTGGCAAGCCATTGATCCTGTTCATTAATCACATAAGGAGTCTGCCCACCATGAGTCAAGACAACGCCCCCATCTGGCGCAAGCCCATGAGTCTGGAGGGGCTCAATGCCAGCTCCCGCAATACCCTGATGGCCCATCTTGGCATTCTCTATACCGGCTTTGGTCCCGACTGGCTGGAGGCGACCATGCCGGTGGATCATCGCACCCATCAGCCGCTCGGCATGTTGCACGGTGGCGCCTCAGTAGTGTTGGCGGAGACGCTGGGATCCCTCGCGGCCAACATGGCGGTCGGGGCGGACAGCTACTGCGTCGGGCTGGAGGTCAATGCCAACCATCTGAGAGCCAAGCGGGAAGGGGAGGTGACAGGGCGCTGTACCCCCTTGCATCTGGGGGCGACGACTCAGGTGTGGCAGATAGAAATTCGGGATGAACGTGCGCGTTTATTGTGCACCAGTCGGCTGACCATGGCGGTGCTCAAACACAAGCAGGACAAGGAATTGCGCGCGAAGTGATCTGCAATAACGCACCATGAGTGAAAAATAAGCAAGCCATAGTCGCAAGATCCCTCTATAATTGCCAACGTCTTGAGAGGCTTATCACATTTTTCAAGACAGCAGAACAAAGTGGCGCTATAATCGCCGCCTTTTTGCTATTCCGCGGTGTTAGCCGCCTGCCTTAATCTGGAAGAATCTATGTCTGATACCGAACAACTGCCCCTTTTTAGTGAGCTTGGACTGGCCGCGCCTGTATTGAAAGCGCTGCAGGACGTGGGCTATGAGCGCCCGTCTCCCATCCAGGCCGCAGCAATCCCCCACCTGATGGCGGGACACGATCTGCTGGGGCAGGCGCAAACCGGTACAGGGAAGACCGCTGCTTTTGCCTTGCCTCTGTTGTCTCGTCTGGAAGCTGGTAACCGTAACACTCAGATTTTGGTGCTGGCACCCACTCGTGAGCTGGCGCTGCAGGTGGCCGAAGCGTGCCAACGCTATGCCCACCACATGCCAGATTTCCACGTTCTGCCCATCTACGGTGGCGCTTCTTACGAAACCCAGACCCGCGCCCTGCGCCGCGGTGCCCAGGTTGTCGTCGGGACCCCTGGCCGTGTGATGGACCTGATCCGTCGCAAAAACCTGGACCTGTCCGGCCTGCGTGCCCTGGTTCTGGATGAAGCCGATGAAATGCTGCGTATGGGCTTCATCGACGACGTTGACTGGATCATGGATCAGTGCCCGAGCACCCGTCAGGTTGCCCTGTTCTCTGCCACCATGCCGGAGCAGATCCGTCGTGTTGCCCAGAAGCACCTGAAGCAACCCAAAGAGATCAAGATCGCGTCCAAGACCTCTACCGCGACCACCATCCGTCAGCGCTACTGGCAGGTGACCGGTCTGCACAAGCTGGACGCCATGACCCGTCTGCTGGAAGTCGAGCCCTACGAAGCCGTTCTGGTGTTCGTGCGCACCAAGAATGCCGCCGAAGAACTGGCTGGCAAGCTGGCTGCCCGCGGTCACGCCTGTGAAGCCCTGCACGGTGACATCCCGCAGAAGCTGCGTGAGCGTACCGTCGACAAGCTGCGTCAAGGCCAGCTGGACATCCTGATCGCCACCGACGTCGTCGCTCGTGGTCTGGACGTTGAGCGCATCACTCACGTGGTGAACTACGACATTCCTTACGATACCGAATCCTACGTTCACCGTATCGGCCGTACCGGTCGTGCCGGTCGCAAGGGCGAGGCCATCCTGTTCGTGGCTCCGCGTGAGCGCCGCATGCTGCGCGCCATCGAGCACGCTACTCGTCAGGCCATCGAGCCGATGAAGATGCCGAGCACCGAGGACATCAACCAGCACCGTCTGGCCAAGTTCAAGGAGCGCATCCGCGAGACCATGATGGGTGAAGAGCTCGAGATCTACCACAACCTGGTGAACGAGCTGATCGAAGAAGATTCTGCCGATCCGATGGAGCTGGCTGCCGCACTGGCCAAGCTGGTACAGGGCGACCAACCGCTGCTGCTGGATGATTCCATCCCGGATCCGCTGCTGAACGCCAGCAACGATCGTGGTGGTCGTGACTTCGAGCGCCGTGACTTCAACGACCGTGGCGCCCGTGATTTCGGTGACCGTGGCGATCGTCCGGCCCGTCGCATGCCGTCCCTGGAGCCCCGTCCGCTGAAAGACAACCCGGACGTGGAGATGGAGCGCTACCGCGTAGACGTGGGTGCCCATCACGGTGTCAAGCCGGGCCAGATCGTGGGCGCCATCGCCAACGAAGCGAACATCGAGAGCCGTTTCATCGGCAACATCGACATCGCCGATGACTTCTCCACCGTCGATCTGCCCAAGGGCATGACCGCCGACGTGCTGGAAGTGATCAAGAAGGCCCGTGTCTGCCAGCGCCCGCTGCAGATCACCCGCTACACCGAAGTGCCTGCCGGCAGCAACACCGCCAGCCGTCCGCCCCGTGGCGACCGTCCTTTCAACAAGGAGCGCACCTTCAACAAGGATCGTCGTCCCCAGGGTGACCGTCCGCAAGGCGACCGTCCTTTCAACAAGGATCGCCGTGAAGGTGGTTTCGACAAGGGTCGCAAGTTCGGTGGCAACAAGCGCCGCGACAGCTAAGCCCGGATTACCTTGATAAAAGGCCGCTCATTGAGCGGCCTTTTTTATGCGCCTCTGCCAGCCGTTGGCAAGCTGGGCAGGTTTCCCATGCGATGCGAAGGTCTGCTGCCTGTTAGGGGGTTGGTCACAGCCCATAGCGGCTCGTATTCCGCCTTCTGGCTCGGGGAGTAACTGACCTGGCTGGGGCCTTCTGATGGCAATCGGCATATCCCGCATCTGCTTAGTACCATAATGCTCTCACCACTATTGCTATGGCTGTCTGCTGCGATCCCTCGTCAACTTGCGATGCGATGCGATGCGATGCGATGCGTGGAGGTGGCGCTGTCCGCCTCTGGCGGTGCGGTTTACCTCTTTTCGCGTCCTCAGTGCCCTGCCGGCCTTCTATCTCGGGCAACCGTAATATCGGTTTGGGCCGAGGTCGTCTGTCTGTACGAGATTAGGGGCCGCGCACTGCTGGCCGGATGACAGAATGATGGGGACGACCTGGTTGGTGCCGCCCTGGTGGCGTGGACCTGACACTGCGCGTGCACTGGATAAACAAAAGGCGACCCTAAGGTCGCCTTTTTGCATTGCATCCGTCTGTGCTCTTGGCCGGGTGCTTAGAGCACCATGGCGGCTATCCAGCCGAAGACGATGAGCGGGATATTGTAGTGGATAAAGGTGGGCACCACGCTGTCCCAGATGTGGTCGTGCTGACCGTCGGCGTTGAGGCCTGAGGTGGGCCCCAGGGTCGAATCCGAGGCAGGGGAGCCCGCATCCCCCAGCGCACCTGCGGTGCCGACCAGCGAGATGGTCGCCAGCGGGGAGAAGCCGAGGTGGAGGCACAGGGGCACATAGATGGTGGCTATGATGGGCACGGTGGAGAAGGAAGAGCCGATCCCCATGGTGATGAGCAGGCCCACCAGCAGCATCAGGAAGGCGGCTATGCCCTTGTGACCGGCCATCATGCCGGAGACGGCCTGCACCAGGCTCTCGACCCCGTGGGTCTCCTTCATCACGGCGGCGAAGCCGGCGGCGGAGATCATGATGAAGCCGATGAGGGACATCATGCGCACCCCTTGGGTGAAGGCGTCCTGACTCTCGCGGAACTTGATGACGCCGCCGCAGGTGAAGATGACGAAACCGGCCAGCGCACCCAGCACTATGCTGTTGGTCATCAGCTGCAGTCCCAGCGCCACGGCGATGGCCAGCAGGGCCACCCAGATGTGATTGAGGTTGAGATCCACCGTCTCAGGCTCGGCGGCCAGGATCTTGTCCAGATCGTACTGGCGCGGCTTGCGGTAGCTGAAGAAGACGGCGATCAGCAGACCGATGAACATGCCAAACACCGGGATGGCCATGGCCAGCGGCAGCTGGCTGTGCTCCACTGCGACACCGTTGTCGATCAGGTTCTTGGCCAGGATGTTGTTCAGGAAGATGCCGCCAAAGCCTACCGGCAGCAGCATGTAGGTCGCGGTCAGGCCGAAGGTGATGACGCAGGCCACCTGGCGGCGGTCGATTTGCATCTGGGCCATGACGTGCAACAGGGGCGGGATCAGGATGGGAATGAAGGCGATGTGCACCGGGATCAGGTTCTGGGAGGAGATGGAGACCCCCAGTACCGAGGTGAGCAGCAGGGTCTTGACCCAGAGGATACGCGAGCTGCTGGCATCCTTGCCGAGTTGGCTTATCACCTTGCGGGCCAGCAGATCGGTGATCCCCGAGCGGGAGATGGCGACGGCGAAGGCCCCCAGCATGGCGTAGGAGAGGGCGATTTCGGCGCCGCCCCCCAGACCACCGCTGAAGGTGCTGAGGGTGTGCTCCAGTGAGAGGCCGCCGATGAGGCCACCCACGATGGCACCGATGGCGAGGGAGACCACCACATTGATCCGCAGCAGGCTGAGCACCAGCATCAGCGCCACCGCGATAACAACAGGATTCATTTGATTTCCTTATTTATTGTGTTGCTGTCTGTCATGTGAAAGGCGATTAGTTTGCGAAAAACGTGACAAATGTCGAGAAAAAAATCGGCCAAATAGGCTATCTGGCAGCATCTTGTGGCACAAAGTTGATCAGAGGCAGCATTTGACTCGCGGCGGGCGCCCGCTCTGACTTCTGGTCAAACCAGAGGCAAGTACGTTAGCCCCTCAAAACAAACAGGCTGCCCGGGGCAGCCTGTTTGTGTAGAGAACCACAAGTCTACTCTTGGCTCTCGGCCTCGCTGGTCTCATCCGGGTTGGCCGGCGGCCAGCCCCCCAGGCTCTTCCAGCGATTGACGATATGACAGAACAGCTCGGCAGTGCGCTCGGTGTCATACAGGGCGGAGTGCGCCTCTTTATTGTCAAACGGGATGCGGGCGCTCTGGCACGCCTTGGCGAGCACGGTCTGACCGAGCGCCAGACCCGAGAGAGCGGCGGTGTCGAAGGTGGCAAACGGGTGGAACGGATTGCGCTTGAGGCCGGCTCGCTCGGCGGCGGTCATCACGAAGCCGTGATCGAAGGTGGCGTTGTGGGCGACTATGATGGCGCGGCCGCAATCCTGCTCCTTCATCCCCTTGCGTACCCCTTTGAAGATCTCGGTCAGCGCCTCTTTCTCGCTGACGGCGCCCCGCAGCGGATTGAAAGGGTCTATGCCGGTGAACTCCAGCGCGGCCTTCTCCAGATTGGCGCCTTCAAACGGCTCCACATGAAAATGAAACATCTGGTCGGGCACCAGCCAGCCCTGCTCATCCATCTTGAGGGTAGAGGCGGCTATTTCCAGCAAGGCGTCGGTACGGGCATTGAACCCGGCCGTTTCAACATCGATGACGACGGGGTAAAAGCCACGAAAACGGCCCTTGAGAGTGTGAACGGCGTCGGTCATGGTATCTCGGTCAACATGAAAGGAGGGCGCATTATGGCAAAAAAGCGTGCCCTTGTCCCTCCCGGGCGACGGCGGGCTGCGCTGATGCCGCCACTTTCGCCCCTCTCTGCTTGTCATGCGCTTTGTTGCTAAAGCTTGTCCGCCTCCTGCCGATAGTTAATCCGAGATCGTTTGGAGGACAAGCCGTTGAATGCTTGGGTGTTAGGGTTGGTCAGCATATCCGTGAGTATGCAGTTGCAGGCTGGGGTCACCGAGTTCGGTGCCGGCCTGGATCAATCCGTCTGGCGGCTGACCTCGGATACCCAGGTGGAGTGCCGGCTCGAGCACCCCATTCCCCGCTGGGGCACGGGGGCCTTCGTCAGCCGTGCCGGTCGCAAGATCAATCTGGACTTCGAACTCAAGGGGCAACGCCCCCAGGCGCGCACCCAAAGGGTGAGCCTTGGCATCATGCCTCCGCTCTGGCGACCCGGGGTCGCCGGACGCGAGGTTAGCCAGCTGCAGTTTTACCAGCAGTTCGATGGCCTGGTGGCGGGACAGACCGCCTGGACCATGCTGGACGAGCTGGAGGGGGGGCGCATGCCGACCTTCCAGTATCGCGACTGGTATCGCCAGGACAGGCCGGTGCGGGTGTCACTCTCCTCGGTCAACTTCCGGGTCAAGTACCAGGCCTTCATGGATTGCCTGAACGGCCTGCTGCCCTACAACTTCAATGACATCGCCTTCAGCGTGCTCACCTATGACAAGAACAGCGACAACCTGTCGGTCTCCTCCCGCAGGCGGCTGGCGATGATCAGCGAGTATGTGAAGGCGGACAAGAGCATAGATGTGGTGGTGATCGACGCCTACAGCGACAGCTACGGCGGGCGCTGGCCCAATCAGAAGCTCTCCGAAAAACGAGCCGATGCCATCAAGCAGGTGTTTGTGGATCTGGGGGTCGAGGAGGGCAAGATCTCGGTGGAGGGCCATGGCGAGAAGCAGCACGTGGCCTCCAACGAAACGGAAGGCGGCCGTGCCAAGAACCGGAGAGTGGTGATCAACATGGGCCGCAACGGCACCATCTGACAGGCAGTGAACTCGGCTGCCTGGCTTCGTTAGCCTGTCGTTTTATGCTGTAGAACATCCATCAGGTGAAATATCACACTGCCATACTGGTGTCATCTTCCCCATCTCCTCGCTCATCTATCCCATTTTCCTGATTAACGGCCATAAAAAATGCCAGTCGGCTGGGCCGACTGGCATTTTTTCACGACAACGCGGACTTATTTAGCCAGGGATTCCGGCAGGTTCTCGCGGATCTTGCCGAGCATCTCTTTGAGGACGCGCGGGTTGGCGACGACCATGTTGCCGGAGTTCTCGTAGTTGTGACCACCGACGAAGTCGGTCACGATGGCGCCGGATTCTTTGGCCAGCAGCTCACCGGCGGCAGTTTCCCACGGTTTCAGACCGATTTCCCAGAAGCCGTCGATGCGACCGGCGGCCACGTAGGCCAGATCCAGGGAAGGGGCACCGGCGCGGCGGATGTCGGCACACTCGATGAACATGCTCTGGAACATCTTCAGGTACGGCTCGATGTGGTGCTTCTGCTTGAACGGGAAGCCGGTGGCCAGCACGGTGCCGGCCATCTCTTTGGCCTTGCCAACACGGATGCGGTAGCCGTTCAGCTGAGCGCCGTTACCACGGGTAGCGGTAAACAGCTCGTCACGAATGGGATCGTAAACAACGGCTTGTTCGGTCTTGCCCTTGACGCGCAGGGCGATGGAGACGGCAAAGTGCGGAATGCCCTTGACCAGGTTGGTCGTGCCATCCAGTGGGTCGATGATCCATTGGTAATCCGGATTGGTACCGGCAATCTCACCAGACTCTTCAGCCACGATGCTGTGTTCCGGGTAAGATTTTTTGATGGTATGAATGATGGCCGCTTCGGCGTCACGGTCAACGTTGGTCACGAAGTCATTGCTGCCTTTCTGCATGGCCTCGATGTTCTCAGGCTGGGAGAAGGCTTTTACTACTACTTGACCGGCGTTGCGCGCAGCGCGCACGGCGATATTCAGCATCGGATGCATAGGTTCACCACTGGATGTTAAAGAACGGGGGATAAAAGGACGCGGTATCTTACCAAGATATTCAAGAATGGCAACCGTTATGCGTGAGCCGGGGGATGTTAATGACTGCCAGATCTGACGGCTCCAATAAAGGCTCATTTTGGTCTAGTCTTATCGCGGCAGCCGAATAACAGGCTGTGGTGAGCATAGGGATGTGAATCATGAATCTGTCATTAGTCAGTCAAAAACCGTCGGCCGCGACGACACAGGGTGTGCTGGCTGCGTTGCGAGCCTCCAGCGGATATGGGGAACTCTTCAGCGAGGTGCGGGTCGCCCAGCCGGGCCAATGGCAACCGGAGCGAGGGGAGGCCGCCATCTTGCTGCTGGAGGGGGATGATGGCGCCTGGCCAGAGCTGAGCTGGTCAGCGGGCAACACCCTGGGGTTGCCGGTGCTGCCCCTGCGGGTCCAGCGCCCGCATGAGCCCATGCCGCAACAGGGGCCGGATGTGCGGGACTCACGCTTCTATTTCGTCTCCAACGGCATAGTGCTGGACGAGGCCGAGCTCGCGGATCCCGCCTGCAGCCGGGTCCTGCAGAGCAAACTCGAATCCTATTTCCCGCTCCTCTCCCGCCTCACGCTGCTGCGACAACGCCAGTCAGCCGGGCTGCTCAGTTAGTTCACTATCTCCTCCTATAGACTGTTCAAGCGGCGCAATATTTGTCATAACTGACCCGTATTGCGCCGCCGCGAGCCATTCTCATTTGTGCATTATCGAGGCGCCGCGGCGAACAGGAGTCGTATCCACGGAGAGTGATATGAAGGTTTATGAGCTAAAGCGCGCCCCCAACGCCCGCCGGGTCAGGATGTTTCTGGCGGAGAAGGGCATAGAGATGAGTTATCAGCAGGTGGATCTGGGGGCAGGGGAGAATCTCGCTCCTGACTTTCTGGCCAAGAATCCCGCCGGCCGCATCCCGGTACTCGAGCTGGATGATGGCACCCATATCAGTGAAACCATTGCCATCTGCCGCTATTTTGAAGAGCTTTATCCCACCCCTAACCTGTTTGGCAGCACCCCCCTTGAGCGGGCGACCATAGAGATGTGGAGTCGCTTCATCGAGTTCAACCTCTGGCTGCCCACCGGCATGGCGTTTCGCCACATCACGGGGTTTTACAAGGACAGGGAGACCGTCTTCCCCGAGTGGGGGGAGGAGTGCAAGAAGAACGCCCAGCTCTGGTTTGACAAGCTGGACGAGCGGCTGGTCGAGGTGCCCTATGTGGCCGGCGAGCGCTTCACCATCGCCGATATTCTGGCCCTCTGCACCATCGATTTTGGCAAGGTGGTGGGCCTTCGCATCGCCCCCGCTCAACTTCATTTGCAGGCCTGGCATGAGCGGGTCAGTGCCCGCCCGAGTGCCCAGGCCTGACGGCCATGTGTGAATAATCAAGGAGTCCATGATGATCGATCTCTATACTGCCGCGACCCCCAACGGGTTCAAGGTCACCATCGCCCTCGAGGAGCTGGGTCTGCCTTATCGGGTCACCCCTCTCGACCTGTCGGCACTGGATCAGAAGAAGCCCGACTTTCTGGCGATCAACCCCAACGGCCGCATCCCGGCCATCGTCGATCGTGACAACGGCGACTTCCCTGTGTTCGAGTCCGGCGCCATCCTCATCTATCTGGCGGAGAAGGCGGGCAAGCTGTTGCCGCAAGATCCCAAGCGCCGCTCCCAGGCCATTCAGTGGCTGATGTTCCAGATGGGGGGCGTGGGTCCCATGATGGGGCAGGCGAACGTCTTCTATCGCTACTTCCCCGAGAAGATCCCGGCCGCCATCGAGCGCTACCAGAAGGAGGGGCGCCGCCTGTTCGAGGTACTCGATAGCCATCTGGCCCACCACGAGTATCTCGCCGATGAGTACAGCATCGCCGACATCGCCACCTGGCCCTGGGTGCGGATTTATGACTGGAGCGGCATCTCCATCGAGGGACTGACCCATTTGCAGGCCTGGATGGATCGCATGGCCGCCAAGCCTGCCTGCCAGAAGGGCATCAACATACCACCGCGCAAGGAAGAGACGCCGGAAGAGGCGGCCCAGCGGGTGCAGAAGCTGTTGGGACGCTGAGTAACAAGGGCCCCGAGACGGGGCCTTTTCATTGTCTTGCTGCCGTATTTCCACCGCAACCAACCTGCTTTGCCCGCACCACTAAGCCTCCTTGCGATGGTACTCGTTTGCCTGCGTGACCGCGTTGTGGGCTCCCCATATCCGCATCCATCGAACACGAGAAAATATTTCTATCAGACTTAAGTGTTATGTTATAACGAAACTTAAATATATTTGGTAATGGTTTTCGTTTGGATGGACAGGATGACAAAGCAATACAGCTATGCAGGATGGAGCGCGCTGGCCTTGGTGGCCGTGATGGGGGCCGAGGCGAGGCCCCTTGCCATGGTAGGGCCCTGGGAGATCCACAGCCTGGATCCCGCCAGCAATGGGGTCTTCTTCACCCGCCTGCAGGTGGCGGAGACTCTGATAGAGGTGGATGACAAGGGGGAACTGCAACCCGGCCTCGCCAGTGCCTGGTCCGTGTCTGACGATGGATTGCAGTGGCGATTTACCCTGCGCCAAGGTGCCCATTTCCACGACGGCTCTGTGGTGACGGGTGAGCAGGCCGCCTGGGCGTTGCAGCAGGCCTTGCACAAACCTGGCGTGCTGCAAAGCGTGCCGATCCAGAAGATTGAGGCAAAAGAGGATTTGCTGATCATCCGCCTGCACGAGCCCTTTGCTCCCCTGGCCGCCGTGTTGGCTCACCCCAGTACCCAGATCCTGGCCAGGGCCGCCTATGACGACAAGGGGCAGGTGACCCAGGTGATAGGCTCGGGTCCCTATCGCATCGCGAGCCTGCAGCAGCCCCAGCGCATCGAAACCATCCGCTTCGATGGCTGGCAGGGCCCCAAACCTGCCATCGAGCGAGTCAGTTATCTCACGGTCGGGCGCGCCGAGAGCCGTACCCTGATGGCCGAGAGCGGTCAGGCCGACATTGCATGGGGGCTGGATCCGGTCAGTATCCGCCGCCTGCAGCAGGCGCCCAAGGTGACCATCGCCTCGGTGACTTTGCCGCGCACCATACAGCTCAAGCTCAATGGCGCCGACCCGCGCCTGAGCGATCCCGTCGTGCGCCGTGCCTTGAGTCTGGCCACCGACAGGGTCGGCATGGCAACTGCCTTGCTGCGGGATCCCGAGATGGCGGCGACCCAGCTCTTCCCCCCGAGCCTGAGTGAATGGCACCAACCCGGATTGACGCCCCTTGCCTATGACGTGAAGGCCGCCCAGGCCGTCTTCGCCGCGGCGGGCTGGCACAAGGGCGCAGATGGCGTGCTGCAAAAAGGGAATGAGCGCTTCGCCCTGACCCTGCGCACCTTCCCGGATCGCCCCGAGTTGCCGCTGCTGGCCACGGCTCTGCAGGCCCAGTGGAAGGCGGTGGGAGTGGATCTCAAGGTGGCGGTGGGGAACTCGAGCGAGATCCCGGCTGGCCATCAGAATGGCTCGCTCCAGCTCGGTCTCTATGCCCGCAACTATGCGCTGGTGCCGGATCCCCTGGTGACCTTGCTGGGGGATCTAGCACCGGGCGGCTCGGACTGGGGGGTGATGAACTGGCAATCCACCGCTCTCACTGAGCAGCTGACTCGCCTCGGGCGCGGCAAGGTGCCGGCGGCTGAGGCGGCGGCCCTGCGCCAGAGCATAGCCACCACCTTGCAGCAGGAGCTGCCGCTGTTGCCCCTTGCCTGGTATCGCCAGAGCGCGGCGGTGAACCGCGATCTCAAGGGTTTTGAGCTGGATCCCCAGGAGCGCAGCTATTACCTCACCCGGCTGACCTGGGGGAATCGATGAGCGGGATCTCGGTTGCTGCCGTGCTGGGTGTCCTCGGTCAGCGTCTGGTGCAGGCGCTGACGGTGGCGCTGCTGGTCGCCGGCCTCTGCTTTCTGCTGGTGCAATCCCTGCCGGGGGACATCGCCTTTCGCATCGCCGCCGGCCGCTATGGCTATGACTATGTCACCGCCGAGGCCGCCAACGCGGTGCGCAGCGAGCTGGGGCTGGCGGGATCGGCCCTCGCGCGTTTTGGCGACTGGCTTGGGGCCCTGCTGCAGGGGGATCTGGGTAACTCCTTGGTGACGGGATCGCCGGTGGCGAGCGAGATTGCCCATCATCTGGGGGCGACCCTCTCCCTCGCGCTGGCGGCCGTGGCGCTGGCCCTCTTGCTGGCACTGCCCCTTGGCAGCCTGAGTGCCCTGCGCCCGGGCGGGTTTTGCGATCGCCTGACCCTGGCCTGGAGCGTACTGATGCGGGCCTTGCCGCCCTTCCTGCTTGGCCTGGTGTTGATGGTGCTGCTCTCGGCCGAGCTCGGTTGGCTGAGCGCCGCCGGTCACGGCGAGGGTCACAATCTCTGGTTGCCGGCCCTGGCCCTGGGGCTGGGGCTGTCCGGTGTGCTGGCCCGGGTGGTGCGCGAGAGTGTGCTGGGGGTGGTGCAATCTGAATACTACCGCTTCGCCCTCACCAAGGGGTTGTCACCGGCTCGGGTGTTCTGGCGTCATGGGCTGCGTAACAGCGGGGTCAGCATCATCGCCTACACCAGCGTGCAACTGGTGCTGCTCATCGAAGGGGTGGTGGTGGTGGAGAGCCTGTTCGCCTGGCCCGGCATCGGCCATGCGCTGGTGCACGCCGTCTTCTGGCGCGACGTGCCCATGGTGCAGGGCACAGTCCTGGTGCTGGCCGCGCTCTTCGTGCTGCTCAACACGCTAACCGATCTGCTCTGTCTGCTTATCGATCCCTGCGGCGCTAAGGAATCTTGATCATGTCTCTCTCATTCAAGGCAGGTGCGGCCGTGCTCCTGCTGGTAGTGCTGTTCGCTCTGCTGGCACCCCTCGTCTGGTCCGATCCGGCGGTCCAGGATCTCGCCCGCTTCCTGGCGGGGCCCTCCTGGCAAGAGCCATTGGGACGGGATCAGATGGGGCGCAGCCTGATGGCACGGCTGGCCTCGGCCACCCGTTTGTCCTTGCTGCTGGGCAGCCTGTGCGTGCTCACCGCCGCCCTGCTCGGTTGCCTGCTTGGCTGGCTCAGCGCCTGGCGCGGTGGCTGGGTCGATGCGCTGCTGCGCAGCCTGGCGGACGGCGTGCTGGCCCTGCCCAGCCTGCTGCTGGTGCTGCTCTTCTCCGCCATGGCCCAGGGCGGCTTTACCATCCTCTATCTCGGCTTGGCCATGGCCCAGTGGGTGGAATATTACCGGGTGGTGCGGGCGCGCAGTCGCACCCTGCTGGCGTCCCCTCAGGTGGAGGCGTCCCGCCTGCTCGGCTTTGGCAATGGCTATGTGTTGCGCCGCCACCTCTGGCCCGAGCTGGCGCCCCAGCTGCTGACCATGATGGCGTTTGGCCTCGCCGGGGCCATCTTGACGCTCTCGACCCTGGGCTTCATCGGCGTGGGCATACAGCCACCCACCCCTGAGCTTGGGCTGATGATGACGGAGGCGCTGCCTCACTATCAGGAGGCGCCACGCCTGCTGCTGGCCCCCATCGCCGTGATGGGAGTCATGCTGCTGGCCCTGGTGCTGCTCAATCAACGGGAGGCGCGCCATGCTCGGCTTGCACACTAAGGGGCCATCCCCATTGCCACGAGTCCTGTCCATATCACCACGAGCCGAGGAGTCAAGATGAGCGCTATCCATGTCAAGGGGCTGAGCGTCAGCGACGGCCGCCAGGCCCTGCTTCGTGAACTGAACCTGACCCTGTCGCCCGGCCAGGCCCTGACTCTGATCGGGGAGAGCGGCTCCGGCAAATCCCTGCTGGCCCAGGCCCTGATGGGCACCTTGCCCGAACCGCTTATCGGCCAGGGTCAGTTGGAGGTGGCGGGTCACCACTATAACCTGGGGACGGCAGAGGAGCTGCGCCCCCTGTGGGGGCGACAGTTCGCCATGTTGCCCCAGGAGCCTGTGCTGGCGCTGGATCCCACCATGCGGGTGCAGCCCCAGGTGGCAGAGGGCGGGTTCGCCGCGCCGGGGGAGGGGCGGAGCCAAGCCAGAGCCTCTCTTGCTGTGCTGGGACTGGGGGGCAGTGAGCGCCACTTCCCCCATCAGCTCTCCGGCGGCATGGCCCAGCGGGTCGCCTTCGCGGCGGCCACCCAGGGGCAGGCGCAACTGCTCATCGCCGACGAGCCCACCAAGGGGCTCGACAGCGGGGCCCGCGCCAACCTGCTCGGCATGCTGCAGGGCTACCTGGCGCAGCAGCGGCATCTGCTGACCATCACCCATGATCTGGCCCTAGCCCGCGCGCTGGGGGGCTGGGTGCTGGTGATCCGGGGCGGCGAGGTAATAGAGCAGGGGCCTGCCGAGCGGGTGCTGCATCAACCCGCCCATGGCTATACCCGCCAGCTGTTGGCGGCGGAGCCGTCGGCCTGGCCGACGCCCCGCTTCCCCGCCAAGGGGGAGTGGCTGCTCAAGGGGGAGGGGCTTTGCATGGGTTATGGGGAGCAGACCCTGTTTGAGGGGCTGGATGTGACGCTGGCTGAAGGGGAACGGCTGGCGGTCATGGCCCCGAGCGGTGCGGGCAAGAGCACGTTGGGCAACCTGTTGCTCGGGCTGCAACAACCGAGGCGGGGGCGGGTGCTGCGCCGGGAGGGGATAGCCCCCCAGCGCTGGCAGAAGCTCTATCAGGATCCGGTGCAGGCCTTCGCCAGTCGGGTGCGCCTTGGCACCCTGTTCGATGATCTGCTGGCGCGCCACCGGCTGCCCCGTCAGGGCCTCGTCGAGTACCTTGAACGTCTCGGGCTGGAGCCGTCCCTGCTCGGCCGCTTGTCAAACCAGGTCTCGGGGGGCGAGCTGCAGCGGCTGTCGCTCATCCGGGCCCTGCTGCTGCGCCCCGTGCTGCTGTTTGCCGATGAACCCACGTCCAGACTCGATCCCCTGACGCAGCAGCAGACCATGGCCTGCCTCGATGCCTCCCTCGGCGAGATAGGCTGCGCCCTCTTGCTGGTGACTCACGATGGCGCGCTGGCGGCCAGGATGGGGGAGCGCTGTCTGAGCCTGGAGCGAGGCGAGCTGAGACGCGCATCCCCCAACAGGCAGCCAGAGGCGCTCGCCATTGGGTGATGGCCCCTCCCATACCGTAATATCACCCATAACCGCTTGATTTTTATTGCCGACGGGGCAAGATGCCCCGTTACATTAGAAAAACTAGGGAAAGCAGATTATAAAGATTCGTTCGTTTTTTGTGACATAAATCACTAATATGCCCGCAGCCAAGAGAGCGTCCTGCTCCCGGCTGGTGCGGGTCCTCCGCCAGATTTTTTACCCTAAAGTGACCCTTGTTTGGATCCCCTTGCAGCCCTCTGCCAGGGGTGTGGCAGCGTTTTGATGATTTGCGGACAACAGCTATGACTCGGCACAGTTTCTATCCTCTGTTTTTTCTGACCATTCTTATGGTCGCCGTGGGTCAGATGACCCAGACCCTGTATGTGCCCTCCATTCCCATGATGGCGGGGGACTTTCATGTAGCCTCCGGCCAGTTGCAGGCGGTGATGGCCTGTTATCTCATTCCGTACGGGCTCTCCCAGTTCGTCTATGGGCCCCTGTCGGACAGAGTCGGTCGTCGTCCCGTGCTGCTGATCGGCATGATGGTGTTCCTGGTCGGCACCCTGACTATTCAGCTGATCCCGCACTTCGGTGCCCTGCTGGCCGGCAGCTTCATCCAGGGGCTGGGGACCGGTGCCGGCGGCGCCATGAGCCGTACCGTGATGCGCGATCGCTACAGCGGCGCCGAGCTAAACCGGGCCAACAGCCTGGTGAGCATGGGGGTGATCTTCTCCCCGCTGCTGGCGCCCGTACTGGGGGGCTGGTTGACCGAGCTGTTCAACTGGCGCGCCGGTTACTGGTTCCTGTTCGGCTTTGGCGCCGTGACCACCCTGGCCCTGCTGGCCTGGTTTGGTGAGACTCTGCCGGCATCGGCGCGTCAGCAGCCGCTGCGGGTCAGCGCCGCCTATCGCCACGTGCTCGGCAACCCGCGCTTTCAGGGCAACCTGCTGTGCCTGATGGCGACCTTTGCGGGTCTGGCCGTGTTCGAGGCGGCGGCTGGCGTGCTGCTCGGCGATGTGCTCAAACTGAGCGCCCGCACCGTCAGCGTCCTGTTCGTGCTGCCGCTGCCCGGCTATCTGTTTGGCGCCTGGCTTTCCGCCAAGCTGAGTTTTCGCCTGAGTCAGGGCAAGCTGATGCGCCTTGGCATCGCCTTCCTGGCGCTCGGCTCCCTCATCATACTGGTGCCGGGGCTGTTCGGGCTGGTGAGTGCGGCCTCCCTGGTGGGTGGCGCGGCGGTTTACTTCATCGGGAGCGGCATCCTCTATCCGACCGCCACCTCCTGCGCCATCGAGCCCTTCCCGGGTCAGGCGGGCACCGCAGGTGCCATCCTGGGTGGCATGCAGAACCTGGGGGCGGGTATTGTCACCCTGCTGGCGGCCAGCTTCCCCATGCAGGGGCAGCTGACCCTGGGGGCCATCATGACGGTGATGGTGCTGCTGGTGGCCCTGAGCTTCGCCTGGTTGCGCCACCACGGCTCGCCCCACGAGCAGATGGCCGTCTGACCGGTTCGGTAACACACAAAAAGCCCGCCACCCTGGCGGGCTTTTTTTATGTCTGGGGGCGACCCGTGCCGGGAGATAGGCATTGGATGAGGTGTATCAGAGGGAACCACTGCCTGGAATCAATATAACAGCAGGATTCGACTGGCAGAGTGAGGGGAGGTAGTGTCATCCACCATCCGGATAAAGAAAAAAACCCGTCAGATGCTGACGGGCTTTTTGCTATTGGTACCCCGGAATGCCGTTGCCGGTTTGGGCCCTTGAACCGTGAGTTCAAGGCGGAAATCTAAACTGGCCGCAGGCTTCTCGGTCGGGCCGAGCATGCGCAATAGTCAGAAGATAGATCTCCTGTTGGGTATGATTATCGGCTCGGGGACTTGAACCGGCTGACAAACATCCCAGGGAATTTCAAAACGGTGCGCTTAGGGCTGCAGGCCCTGTTCGCTGGATTCACCATACTGGCCATGCTCGATCAGGGCTGCTTCTATGGTGCGTTGCAGCATCTTGATCCGCTTGTCCATGGTCTCAGAGTATTGGTGGTTTTTCTCTTTTTCAAGGCAAAGCTCATGACAGAAATTGAGCGCCGCCATCACAGCAAGTTGCTCATTGCTGGAGACCTTGGAGCGTTGACGCAGCTCGATAAGTTTGTCACTAAGCTGGTCGGCGGCCTGGCGCAGGGCATCCTGTTGCCCCAGGGGACAAGACACCTTGTAGGGACGTCCCAAAATGACGATTTCTACGGCCTCTATGCTCATGCCTTCCTCAATACGGCGGGGCTGATTTCCGCCTTTATCCACGTGGACAACTGGGCGGGACTATATAGCGCAGATGCAGAAGTTTCAAGGCCTTGCTGGCCCTGGAAGGGGGAGAATGCTAGGATCCTGACCATAAATTTCGCATATTTGCCTGAACTTTGAGCGGATCTTAGATGAGCAAAACAAACCCCCTGAAATACGCGGCCGTGGCCGACCTGATGGAGCAGCATGAGCTGATGGCAACGGCTGTCGAGGCCCATGGCGTGATCTGTGGCCTGGTCTGTGGTGGTGTGGTGCTGGACGACAAGAGCTGGCTGCCGCCTTTCAACGATCTGGTCAACGACGGTTTCGGTCTGCCGGCCCCGGTGCGCCAGGTGATGACCGATCTCTATCACGGCGTCATCGAGAGCCTGATGGCCCAGAAGGGCGTTGAACTGCTGCTGCCAAGCGACGAGGCGCCGCTCGACGAGCGCATCGACTCCCTGGTGGATTGGTCCCAGGCTTTCCTCGCCGGGTTTGGCGTGGTGCAGCAGGAGCTCTCCAAGGCCTCGGAGGAGTTGCAGGAGATGATCCAGGACATCGCCAGCATCACCCAGGTCTCTGCCGAGTTCGATCAGGAGGACGAGGAGAACGAAGCCTCCTTCCTGGTGCTGTACGAGCACGTGCGCCTCGGGGTCATGATGGCGTTCGAGGAGTTCGGCAAGCGCCCGGATGCCCCGAGCACCCCGCCAACCCTGCATTGATCCTTGCCGGCAAAAAGATGAAACAGAGCGCCCCGTGGCGCTCTGCTCTTTTGTGGTCTGTCGTGACGGCTGCTGGGGTCGCGCTCGATTAACCCCTGACGGCACCGTGTTTTTGCCCGTGGCTTCGCATCCTGCACCCCCGCTTTGTGATAGCATGAGTCCACGTTTTCGCTTCTCTCCCTCATCTCATGTCTCAATCTGAATTGGTTCACGTCGATGTGGCCATCGTCGGCGGCGGTATGAGTGGCGCCGTGCTGGCGCTCTCCCTCGCGGCCCTGCGCGATGCAGGGGGCGAGCCTCTGCAGATCCTGCTGCTGGAGGCGAGCGCCCCGGAACTCAACGCCCATCCCGGTTTCGATGCCCGCGCCATCGCGCTGTCGGCGGGCACCTGCGAGGCCCTCGGCCGCCACGGCCTCTGGCCTCGCTTCGCCCCCCACTGCGCCCCCATCACCCATATCCACGTGTCGGACAGAGGCCATTTCGGCCAGGCTCACCTCTCTGCGGCGGAATATGGCTTGCCGGCACTCGGTCAGGTGATCGAGTTGTCGGCGGCGGGCATAGCGTTGCAGCAGGGGATCGCCGCCTGCCCCCAGATAAGGATGCACTGCCCGGCCCAGCTCTCGACCATAGAGCCGCTGGCGGAGGGGGTGACACTGACCCTGGCCAGTGGCGAGCGCTACCAGACCCGGCTGCTGGTGGCGGCCGATGGGGGCAACTCCTTCGTGCGCCAGCACTTCAAGCTGCCGGTCACCCGCCTTGACTACGAGCAGAGCGCCATCATAGCCACGGTCAAGACGGCGGAAGATCCCGCCGGCCGGGCGTTTGAGCGTTTCACCGAAGGGGGACCGCTCGCGCTCTTGCCGATGCAGGACGGGCTCTCCTCCCTGGTGTGGAGCGTGCGGCGGGATCAGGCGGACGAGCTGATGGGGCTGGATGACGACGCTTTTCTCGCCCGCCTGCAGCAGGCGTTTGGCTGGCGGCTCGGGCGCTTCGAACGCACCGGCACGCGTCACGCTTATCCCCTGGCCCTGTGCGCCACCGACTATCCTCTGGCCCAGCGCACCGTGCTGGTGGGCAATGCCGCTCATCTGCTGCACCCCATCGCCGGCCAGGGCTTCAACCTCGGTATGCGCGACCTCGACCTGCTCACCCAGGCGGTGGCCAGGGCGCTCGCGGCCGGGGAGGACATCGGTAGCTTTGAGGTGCTCAGCGGCTACTGGCGTCAGCGCCGTGACGATCAGGACCACACCATCTGGCTGACCTCGTCCCTGGCTCAGCTCTTCTCCAACGGTCATGGCCCTCTGGTGGCGGGCCGCAACCTGGCACTCTCCCTGATGGGGCGATTTGCCTGCCTCAAGGGGCCGCTGGCGGCCCAGACCCTGGGCTTCGTCAGCCAGACGACGAGATGAGGGCAGGCTCCCCTGCCAATTGATTGATGATGCCGGTGGCCAAGGCGGCCGGCCTGTGAAGGAATAGATGATGCAAATGCAGACGGTGGATCTGGTTATAGTAGGGGGCGGCATGGTGGGCCTCGGGCTCGCCGCCGCCCTGAAAAACAGCGCCCTGAGCGTAGCCGTGGTGGAGGGCCAGTTGCCCGAGCCCGCGCTCGGAGAGGCGCCAGACAACCGGGTCAGCGCCCTGAGCCTCGCCAGCCAGCACATATTGCAGGGGGTCGGCGCCTGGGCCGGCATCGAGGGGCGGCGGCTGCAGCCTTACGACAAGATGGCGGTGTGGGAGCAAGACAGCTTCGGCCATATCGATTTTGACGCCGCCAGCCTGCGCCAGTCGGCCCTCGGCCATATCGTGGAGAACCGGGTCATTCAGCTGGCCCTGCTCGATGCCATTCTTGGTGGTAGTAATGGAGCTAGCAATATCCAACTGCTCACCCCGGCGCGGGCCCAGAGCCTGCAATGCGGCGAGGCGGGGGCCGTCCTGCTGCTGGACGATGGCCGCGCCCTCTCGGCCAAGCTGGTGGTGGCGGCCGACGGCGCTCACTCCTGGGTGCGCCGCCAGGCCGATATTCCGCTTACTAGCTGGGATTACGGCCACCACGCCCTGGTGGCGACGGTGCGCACTGCGGAGCCTCATGACGGGGTGGCACGCCAGATCTTCACCCCGGATGGGCCGCTCGCCTTCCTGCCCCTGTGGCAGCCGGATCTCTGCTCCATCGTCTGGTCCATTCCCGCCGCCCGGGCCGAGGCCCTGTGCGACTGCGATGAGGAGCAGTTCAACCGCCAGCTTATGGCGGCCTTCGATGGTCGGCTCGGCTTGTGCAAGGTGGAAGGGGCGCGCAGCGCCATCCCGCTCACCGCCCGTTATGCTCGCGACTTTGCCCGCGAGCGGCTGGTGCTAGTGGGGGATGCCGCCCACACCATACACCCGTTGGCGGGGCAGGGGGTGAACCTCGGCCTGCTGGACGCGGCGGCCCTGGCCGAGCAACTGCTCAAGAGCCAGCGCGCGGGCGCGGACATAGGCTTGCTTGCGAACCTGCGCGGTTACGAGCGCTGGCGCAAGAGCGAAGCCGCCCGCATGCTGGCGGCGATGGAAGGGCTCAAGCGGCTATTTGGTGGCAGCAATCCGCTCAAGAAGCTGGTGCGCGGGCTGGGGCTGCGGGCCGTCGATGCCCTGACGCCCCTCAAAACCCAGGTGATCCGGGCCGCCATGGGGCTGGACGGTGAGCTGCCGGCCCTGGCCAAGGGTGAAAAAATCTAATCCTACTCGGGGTTTTTAACAATAAATCTAATCTGACAAGGCTGAATGTCCCTTCCGGGGACCAGCCTTTAATGTTGGCGCGAGGCGAAACGTTTTTCTGTAAATTGTGACGAAACGGTGAAAATCAACATTAAATCCCGCAAAAGCCGCTCCTCTACTGTTTTTATCACTGTTTTTGCCTTAGTGTCTGGTGTCAGTTTAACGGGGGCGGATTAGTTTTTTTTGAGCGGTAGCATCTCGCTCTTGTCATATAATCCGCTCCGTTCAAGGAATCACTCTTGCCCGGCAAGGGCAGGAACGAGCACAGACCTTGTGATCCTGTCTCTCTTCCCGAGAGGTCAGCGAGATGGACGTCGCAGGTGTTGCCGCTAACGCTTTAGGGCTCTTTGCTAAGGAAAGAATGCGATGATCCAGACTACTGTACTGCATCCCAAGCACCTGGAAGCCGGTGCCAAGATGGTGGACTTCCACGGTTGGGAAATGCCCATAAACTACGGCTCCCAGCTCGAAGAACACCACGCGGTGCGCACCGATGCGGGCATGTTCGATGTCTCCCACATGACCATCGTCGACTTGACCGGCGAGCGCGTCAAAGCCTTCTTGCAACACCTGCTGGCCAACGACGTGGCCAAGCTCACCGTCCCCGGCAAGGCCCTCTACAGCGGCATGCTCAACCCGGACGGTGGCGTCATCGATGACCTCATCACCTATTATCTCGGCGACACCTTCTACCGCCTGGTGGTGAACTCCGCCACCCGCGAGAAAGACCTGGCCTGGATCCGCCACCACGCCATCGACTTTGCCGTGAGCGTCACCGAGCGCCCGGAACTCGCCATGATCGCGGTGCAGGGCCCGCAGGCCAAGGCCAAGGCGGCCAAGGTGTTCACCCCTGAGCAAAACGCCGCCGTGGCGGGCATGAAGCCCTTCTTCGGCGTGCAGGCCGGCGATCTCTTCATCGCTACCACAGGCTACACAGGCGAAGACGGTTACGAGATAGTGGTGCCCGAGCCGCAGGCCTGCGCCCTCTGGCAGGCGCTGCTGGACAACGGCGTGGCCCCCTGTGGTCTCGGTGCCCGTGACACCCTGCGCCTCGAAGCCGGCATGAACCTCTACGGCCAGGACATGGACGAGTCTATCTCTCCGCTGGCCGCCAACATGGCCTGGACCCTGGCCTGGGAACCCAGCGATCGCCAGTTTATCGGCCGCGCCGCCCTGGAAGCCCAGAAGGCCGCCGGTACCCAGCCCAAATTGGTGGGTCTGGTGATGGAAGAGAAAGGGGTGCTGCGTGCCGGCATGCCGGTCACCTTTACCAGCGAGAGCGGTGAGCAGCGTGAGGGGATTATCACCTCCGGCTCCTTCTCACCAACCCTGGGGTACAGCATCGCCCTGGCGCGGGTGCCCCGCGATATCGGCACCGAGGCCCAGGTGGAGATCCGCAAGAAGCTGGTCACTGTGAAGGTCACCAAACCGGCCTTCGTGCGCAACGGCCAGCCATTGGTGTAACAATCTATTGCGGTGAAGGGAGTCACCCTTCGCCAGTTCTTTTTGTCGAAGCGATTCAAGAGCATAAAGGAAGCAGAAATGAGCCATATCCCGAGCGAACTGAAATATGCCACCTCCCACGAGTGGGTCCGTGTTGAAGCCAACGGTGAGGCCGTGGTCGGTATCACAGAGCACGCCCAGGATCTGCTGGGAGACATGGTGTTCGTCGATCTGCCGGAAGTGGGCAAGCAAATCGGCGCCGGTGAAGATTGCGCCGTGGCCGAGTCGGTGAAAGCCGCCTCCGACATCTACAGCCCGGTGAGCGGCGAGATCATCGCCATCAACGAAGAGCTGGAAGGCAGCCCAGAGCTGGTCAACTCCGATCCCTACGGCGCCGGCTGGTTGTTCCGCATCAAGCTGGACGACGCCTCCGAGCTCGCCAATCTGCTGGATGCCGAAGGCTACCAGAACGTGGTCGACGAAGACTAAGAATGCCGGGCCCTGCAATAATTTGCAGGGCCTTTTTGTTTGGCCGCCAGCCGCCTTGGTACGCTGGCGGCCGGGTGAAGTCGCCCGTGCCAGCCCTTCTCTCCTCTTGGATGAGACGGACAGGTGCCAGAACCGCGACCCCCTGGATGCGCCAGCCGCATCCCGTGTCCGTACCCAGTGCCCGTGACACAGAACATGAGTGGAGCCGGCGCCGCCGGCTCGGGAATGTCTATCAGGACTTATTAGCAGGACCTATTTAGCAGGAAATCAGGGAAATGACTCAGTCACTGTTTGAACTCGAACAAAAAACCGACTTCATCCGCCGCCACATTGGCCCGGGTGAGGAAGAGCTGCGCGCCCTGCTGGCCGTGGTGGGCGCAGAGAGCCTGGACGATCTCATCGATCAGACCGTCCCCGCCGCCATCCGCCGTCCCGGCCCGCTCGGTATCGGCGCCCCCATGACCGAAGTGGAGGCCCTGGCCAAACTCAAGGGCTACGCCGCGAAGAACCAGATCGCCAAGAGCTACATCGGCATGGGTTATCACGACACCCACGTGCCCCACGTCATCTTGCGCAACGTGCTGGAAAACCCGGGCTGGTATACCGCCTACACCCCCTATCAACCCGAGCTGGCCCAGGGCCGTCTCGAGGCGCTGCTGAACTTCCAGCAGCTGACCCTGGATTTGACCGGCATGGACTTGGCCAGCGCCTCCCTGCTGGATGAAGCCACCGCCGCCGCCGAAGCCATGGCGCTCGCCAAGCGCATGGCCAAATCCAAGTCCAACCTCTTCTTCGTGGCAGACGACGTACATCCGCAAGTGATCGACGTGGTCAAGGAGCGGGCGGTGCATTTTGGCTTCGACGTCCAGGTCGGTCCCGCCGCCCAGGCGGTGAGCGAGGAAGTGTTCGGTGCCATGTTCCAATACCCTGGCACCACGGGTAACGTCAGCGATCTGCGGGCCTTGATCGCCGCGGTCCAGGCCCAGAAGGGCTTGGCCTGCGTCGGCGCCGACATGCTCTCGCTTCTGCTGCTTAAATCCCCAGGTGAACTGGGGGCCGACGTGGTGTTCGGCTCCGCCCAGCGCTTCGGCGTGCCCATGGGTTACGGTGGTCCCCACGCCGCCTTCTTCGCCACCCGCGATGCCTACAAGCGCTCCATGCCGGGCCGCATCATAGGCGTTTCCAAGGATGCCCGTGGCAAGCCGGCCCTGCGCATGGCGATGCAGACCCGCGAGCAGCACATCCGCCGCGAGAAGGCGAACTCCAACATCTGTACCGCTCAGGTGCTGCTGGCCAACATGGCGAGCTTCTACGCCGTCTACCACGGCCCGGTTGGCCTCAAAACCATTGCCTCCCGCGTGCATCGTTTGACCAGCATCCTGGCGCTGGGCCTCAAGGCCAAGGGCGTGGCCCTCAAGCACGACAGCTGGTTCGATACCCTGACGGTACTGACCGCAGGCAAGGCCGGGCTGGTTGCCAAGGCCGAGGCCCTTGGCATCAACCTGCGCTCGGATCTGGACGGCGCCGTGGGCGTGTCGCTCTCCGAAACCACCACCCGCGAGGATGTGGTCGAGCTGTTTGATCTCTTCCTCGGCCAGGGCCACGGCCTGGATGTGGCTGCCCTGGATACCAAGGCGCAGGCCCATCACGCCATCGCGCAAGATCTGCTGCGCACCGACGCCGTGCTGACCCACGAGGTGTTCAACAAGTACCACTCCGAGACCGAGATGTTGCGCTACATCCACCGTCTCGAAGCCAAGGATCTGGCCCTGAACTACGCCATGATCTCGCTCGGCTCCTGCACCATGAAGCTCAATGCCACCGCCGAGATGATCCCGGTGACCTGGCCAGAGTTTGGCAAGCTGCACCCGTTCGCACCGCTGGCCCAGACCCAGGGCTATCAGCTGCTGCTGGCAGATCTGGAAGACTGGCTGGTGAAGGTGACCGGTTACGACGCCGTCTGCATGCAGCCGAACTCGGGTGCCCAGGGCGAGTACGCGGGCCTCCTGGCCATCAAGAAGTACCACGAGTCTCGCGGCGAAGGGCATCGCGATGTCTGCCTCATCCCGGCCTCCGCCCATGGCACCAACCCGGCTTCTGCCCAGATGGCAGGCCTCAAGGTCATTGTCACCGCCTGCGACAAGTTCGGTAACGTGGACTTGGACGATCTGCGTGCCAAGGCCGCCGAGGTGGGGGATCAGCTCTCCTGCCTGATGGTGACCTACCCGTCCACCCACGGGGTGTACGAGGAGACCATCAAGGAGGTGTGCGACATAGTGCACCAGCACGGCGGTCAGGTGTATCTGGACGGTGCCAACATGAATGCCCAGGTGGGGCTGACGGCGCCGGGCTTTATCGGCGCGGACGTCTCCCACCTCAACCTGCACAAGACCTTCGCCATTCCCCATGGCGGTGGCGGTCCTGGCATGGGCCCCATCGGCGTGAAGCAACATCTGGCGCCGTTCGTGGCCGGCCACGCCGTGGTCAAGACCGACAAGGAGAGCCGCAGCAATGGCGCCGTGTCGGCGGCCCCGTTCGGTTCGGCCAGCATTTTGCCCATCAGCTGGATGTACATCGCCATGCTGGGGGATGAGGGTCTGAAAAAATCCACTCAGGTGGCCATCCTCAACGCCAACTACCTGGCCAAGAAGCTGGGGGAATCCTTCCCCGTGCTCTACACCGGTCGCAACAACCGGGTCGCCCACGAGTGCATCCTGGACATACGTCCCCTCAAGGAAGCCTCCGGCATCAGCGAGATGGACGTGGCCAAGCGGCTGATGGACTACGGCTTCCACGCGCCGACCATGAGCTTCCCGGTGGCGGGCACCCTGATGGTTGAGCCGACCGAATCCGAATCCAAGCGCGAGCTGGATCGCTTCGTCGAAGCCATGACCCGCATCCGCGCCGAGATTGCCAAGGTGCAGGACGGCCACTGGAGCCTGACCGACAACCCGTTGGTGCACGCGCCCCACACCCAGGACGACGTGATGGACGAGCAGTGGGCTCGCGGCTACACCCGCGCCGAGGCGGTGTTCCCGTCCGACGCCGTGCGCGCCGCCAAGCTGTGGCCGTCGGTCAACCGTATCGACGACGTGTACGGGGATCGCAACCTGTTCTGCTCTTGCATCCCGACCGAGGATTACCTCGACTGATGCAAGTGTGAAAAGCACTGCGTTAAAGAGACCAAGGCCCTGCATCTGCAGGGCCTTTTCATTTTTTACGGAGATTAACTGTAATTTATGAAGCAGGAACTGATCTAGTGATGAGCCGATTAGGTTCCGGTATCGGCAACGCAGGCATCTACCGGTAGCGGGTGGACCTTGTGCTAAACCGATCAAAATACCCGCTTGATGGCTTTTCTTGGGGTAAACCAGAGCGGCCTTCTTGCTGAGTCAAACTCACCAGCTATCTGTCAAAAACTTTCACCCCGATCAGACCCTGCCTAGCTTCGGCTGAGGGTGTAAAAGCAGCGCTAAATTACTATTTGGCTGCGAAGTGACCATTTTGCTAAGCTGAATCATGGATATACAGAATGAATTCAACATATATCTTCCTGCATTCCAAATTCAGAAATTATTTCGTCAACAAAACACCGCTGCTTTATTGTCGGTTTACGCAATGACGGATAGACAACATGCATTGGTTTGGAAGGCCCTTCGTAGTTATTTAGCACTCGAACGAGTCGTCCTGCTTTCACTTCTTGGTCCAGAATTGTTTCTGGACCAAGAGTAATTCCAAAACCAGATATCGCCGCATGCAGTAAAGCCTTCCAGTCATTACACCTGAAACGGCCATTGACCGAAACCTCCTCTACTTTTCCATTGCGAGTAAAACGCCACCGGTACAGGGAAGTAGTCGACCAGTTGGTGTAGATAAGACAGTCATGCATCGTTAACTCCGCTACCGTATCTGGATTTCCTCGCTTTGCCAGATATTCAGGTGAGGCGCAGGCTATCAGTCGGTAAGGTGCAAGCCTTCGAGCTATCATGGAAGAATCTTCCAGTTCGCCAATTCTGATCATTACTTCAATGCCTTCCTCCAGAGGATCGACAAAACGATCATTCAGGGATAAATCTATCTGAATTTCGGGATAAGAGGACAAAAAACGAGAAATGAAACTAGGCATTCTAATAGCGCCAAAAGTCACTGGCGCGCTTACTTTAATTATTCCTTTCGGCTTAGTATGCATATCAAAGGCCAGTGAATCAGCAGATTCCACCTCAGATAAAATAATTTTACATCTTTCATAGTAGGCCTGACCGACATCAGTCAGGCTCTGCCGCCGCGTTGTGCGGTTCAACAATACGATGCCCAGTTGTGCTTCTAAAAATGCAATATGCTTCGCAACCATTTGTGGCGATATTTCCAGAACTCCGGCTGTTGCAGCAAATGAACCGAGCTCGGCAGCTTTGACGAACACACTCATGCTTGTCAGTCTATCCATGATTACCTACCGCTTGTTGCTAGTTAAACAACGATAATGTGATTTATCTGACTTTAGTACGTAATCATACTACCTGCTATCTACTAAACACTGGAGTAAAATATATGAAAATTGGAATTATTGGTGCAGGTGTTGTGGGGCGGGCTATAGGTAAGCTGGCTACAAGGGTGGGTCATCAAGTCATGCTGAGTAATTCCAGGGACCCTAAGTCTTTGTTTAGCTTGCCTTATGCAATAGGGTGTCAGGTGGGTTCTGTTGATGAGGCGGTAGCATTTGGTGATATCGTTATTGTCGCTATCCCGCTCTTCGCCTACCGTAGCGTGCCTGTCGCTTCATTAGCAGGAAAGATAGTCATTGATGTGAACAACTATTATCCAGACCGAGATGGCCGTATAGCAGAACTGGATGAACAGCTAACCACAACAAGTGAATTACTGGCCCACCATTTACCCTCAGCGCGGGTGGTCAAAGCATTTAATGCTATCACAATGACCGATCTCGAAACTGATGGGCTTCCCGCAAATGCAATTGACCGACGAGCGCTTCCAATTGCCGGGGATGATGAAGAAAGTAAAGCAACTGTAGCAGCATTGCTTGACGAATTCGGTTTTGATGTTGTTGATACAGGACCTCTGTCGGAAGGGTGGCGCTTTGAGCGAGGCCGGCCTACATATTGTGTCCGTTTGAATATTAAAGAACTAACCGCTATGTTAACCGACATAGTATAACTCAGCGCTAACTAAACCTGAGTCAAAGCTAATTTTGAACTTCTGGGTAGCTGCTTTCTGGTTGCTATCCAGTTGTCCTTGGGAGCGTTGAGATCCCTCTGAAATCAAGGAGCGGTATGGATAGTAAGCTGAAACCAATGGCTCAACAGATCGCAGGATGGGGGTTTCTGTATGGTTTTTTCGATTTTTATAATGTTGCTGAGTAGCTAAAGATTCCGATAAAAATTGCTAGAGACTTAGTGCTTCACCTTCGTAGTATTAGCTATGTGGATACTAAGACTGAGACCAGAAGCTGCAAGCGTGAGGTGAGCAAGAGAAGCCCTCAGCGAATATTTATCCAGGTTGAATCGCCCGAGTAGGGCCATTTGGCCAGAAATAATTTTTAGCTGTCGTTATTGATAGTGATTTTAAATTTAAAAATGTACTGATGATTTTTATTTATTGCGCGATAGGCTTTTTTTAATGGGGTTGTACCCATAGCCTTTGACAAACTAAATAAGAGCCGAACAAGTAGGTGAGTTACTTCAATATGCTGCGCTGATAGGGTTTAACATGCTAGAAATATCCAAAATGTACCAACCGTACATAAGAGGATGGGGCGTTACATGGCCGTTTTTTCCTGTAATTAAGTTACGCGAGATCTATCACCTCAAGCAGAGCTTGGTTTCCAACTTCAATGTTCTATTTGCTTGTGGAGCGGGTAAAGTGTTGTTTTTGAGTTTCCAACTTACTTGTCACATTGGGTGTCGCTAAGACATTGAAATATTTTCTCCACGAGTTTCCAACTTAATTGACCGTGATCAAGTGTGAACAGCACTGCGCTAAAGAGACCAAGGCCCTGCATCAGCAGGGCCTTTTTTATGGCTGGACGGGTCTTAGCGGCTCAGCCTCGCCGGGCTGCCTCGATGCGGGCGATGTCGATCTTGCCCATCTGCATCATGGCCTCGAACGCGCGCCGGGCGGCGGCGGGATCTGGGTCGGCCAGGGCTTGGGTGAGGGCGAGGGGGGTGATCTGCCAGGAGAGGCCCCACTTGTCCTGGCACCAGCCGCATTCGCTCGCCTGACCGCCGTTGTCTATGATGGCGTGCCAGTAGCGATCCGTCTCGGCCTGGGTCTCGGTCGCTATCTGGAACGAGAAGGCCCAGCTGTGGTTGACCCCGGGGCCACCGTTGAGCCCGAGGCAGGGGATCCCCATCAGGACGAATTCGACCGTCAGCAGGTCCCCTTGTTTGCCGGAGGGGAAGTCGGTGGGGGCATAAAACAGCGTGCCGACCCTGGAATCGGGGAAGAGGCTCGCATAAAACCGGGCGGCTTCCTCGGCGTCGCCATCGTACCAGAGGCAGATCCTGTTCTTTTCCGTGTGCATCATATGGTCACTCCGCTAATTTGCTTGCAGGCAGCACAGTGGTCTGCCAGCTGGTTATTTGGCAGTGGCTTCGGTGGTCGCGGCGGCGGATGCCGCCACTTGTGTGGCATCCACGGCGGCGCTGAGGGCTTGCTGGAACTGCTCCATCTGCGCCTTGGCTTGTTTGGCCTGCTCGGCTTGCAGCGCCCCCGTGGTGGCCGCCGTGCCGGTCAGCTCGGGGCCGCAGCCCCATAACAGGGTGGTGAGGAGGGGAAGCAGGTATCTGGTGCTCAACATGGGGTCTCTCCCATCGGCTTGGGGTCACTCAGGCTTGCCGCCTTGCAGGGGCAGACTTGAGTGTAGTGCCGGGGAGGGAAGAGGCGGCCGCGTGGCCTGGTGTGCAGGGAAAGAGCGGGGATCTTTGAATGGCGTAATCGAACCTGCGCCAGACATGGGCCCGGCGGCGCTTATGCCTACCGGGCGGGCGCTCTCGCTTGCCACTGCTCATGCCATGGCAAGAGCTGATCCTGGGGCATGGGGCGGCCCGCGTAGTAGCCCTGGCACTCGTCGCAGCCAAGGCGGGCCAGCTCATCCCAGGTGGCCTTGTCTTCCACCCCTTCGGCCACTGTCCTGAGGCCAATTTTTCGGGCTAGGGTCAGGGTCGACTCTATGATGGCGAGTCGCACCGGATCCTCGTGGCAGCGGTCGACGAAGCTGCGATCCAGCTTGAGCTCGGTGAAGGGCAGCAGGCTGAGTTGCTGCATCGAGGAGTAGCCGGTGCCAAAGTCATCGATGGAGAGGCCAAAGCCGTGCATCCGCAGCCGGCTCAGCATCTCGAGGGAGTGGCCGAGATCCTTGACGAAGGCGCTCTCGGTCACCTCCAGGGTGATGAGGTTGGGGTTGATACCCTTTTGCCTGCACTGCTCGAGCAGACGATCGCACAGCTTGCCCTCGACCAGGCTGCTACTCGAGATATTCAGGGAGAGCTTGATGGCGAGCCCGCTGGTCTGCCAGTGCGCCTTATCCTGCAGGCACTGCTCGATGAGCCGCTCGGTCAGCAAGGTGATGAGGCCCTGCTCCTCGGCCAGCGGAATGAAACGGCCGGGGGGGATCATGCCAAGGGTCGGGTGCAGCCAACGAGACAGCGCCTCCACCCCCAGCCACTCGCCGGTCGCGAAGCTCACCTTGGGTTGATACCAGGGCATTATCTCCCCTTGCGCCAGTGCCTTGGTCAGATCCGCTACCCCGATATGGGGCCCGGATCCCGCAAGGGGCGGGCGGGTATCCGGCGCCCAGCGGGCCAGCAACTCGGCGAGCCGCGCCGGGCTCGAGGGCTTGTCCAGCCGGCCTAGCACCCGCAGGCCGTAGGCATCGCTCATGCGATGCACCGCCTCTACCACGTCCTCGTCGAGGGCGCTCACCAGTATGATGCCGCCGCGAAACCCGTTCAGGGAGAGGCGACGCAGCAGCGCCATGCCATCCATGCCGGGCATGCGCAGATCGCACAGCAAAATATCCACCGGGTGCTGATTGCACAGGGCCAGCGCCGCCTCCCCATCCCCGGCCGCGAGCGGCATGGGGTAGCCGAGGGCCCTGAGCTGGTGCATCAGGACCTTGCGCTGAAACACATTGTCTTCCACCACCAGCAGGGAAAGCTCACGTCCGGGATTATTCATCGAGCCAGGCTCCTATCTCGAGGCCGACGGCCTGCGCCTTGCCGTGCAACTGGCGAATAAGCTCGGCCAGCGGCTCGGATTCTTGCTGCTTGCAACAGAGCTCCACGGCGTGGGCCAGCTCGGCCAGCTCGTGTTCGCCCACCATGTGCGCCGCCCCCTTGAGGCTGTGGGCGGCGTTGATCAGGATGTCCCACTCCAGGGTGGGCAGCGCCTCCTGCAGGCTCGCCAGATCGCTCTCGTTGCTGCCGAGGTACTCGACCGCCAGGGTGCGGGCCACGGCCTCACTGCCAAACAAGTCTATCCAGCGATCCCCTATGGCGCTGATCTGCGCCACCGCTTGCCCCGCAGCCGGCAGGTAGTGGCCGAGCAGGCTCCCGAGATCTTCCAGCGTGTAGGGCTTGTAGAGCATCCGGGTCATGCCGGCCTGGGCGCTTTGGCGGCTCACCTTCTCGGAGGCATCCGCCGTGATGCCGATGATGGGAATGGTGACCCCCTGCTCACGCAAGGTCGACGTGAGGCGGTAGCCATCGAGCTCGGGCATATGGCAGTCGGTGAGCAGCAGATCGAACGCCCCCTGTTGCCAGGCTGCCAGCGCTACTCTGCCGTTCTCGCAGAACTGGGCGTCGAGCCCCAGCAGGCCGAGCTGGCGCTGCAACAGGGCCCGGTTGATGGGGTGATCCTCGGCGACCAGCAGTCGGCCCCTCAGCTGGCTGATGGTGTGGCTGATCTGAGCGACGGTATCGCGCCGGGCGCTCAGTTCGAGGCAGCTCTCCAGCAGCAGATCCGGGTAGAGGGGCTGGCTGCCAAGGCGCAGGCAGCGGCCGGGATGCAGGCTGGTGCGCAGGCTCTCCAGCTCGCTGAGATAGACGATCTTGTATCCCTCCTGCAGCACTCGGCAGGCCGGGTTCTCATGGCCATGCTGGCAGCCGGGCGGGCAGAGGGTGCGCGCCGTGGATTCATCGAGCAGCAGCAAACCGGGGGCGAGGGCGGCGCCTGGCTCGCAGCGGGTCACCTCGGCCCCGAAGCTGTGCAGCAGGGCCGCCCCTTCGTGCAGGGACGCCGAGACCTGCCAGTGAGTGCCAGCGAGGGGCGGCGTGTCCCAGCAGGGCTGGCGCAGCGGCAGGTACAGGATGGCCCGGGTGCCCAGACCCGATTCGCTCTCCAGGGTCAGGGTGCCTCCCATCTGCTCCACCAGGTTGCGGCAGATGGCGAGGCCGAGCCCGGTACCCCCGAAGCGGCGGCTGATGCTGGTGTCTTCCTGCTCGAAGGGGGTGAAGAGGTGGGGCAGCCGCTCTTGGGCGATGCCGATGCCGGTGTCCTCCACCCTCAGCCAGAGCTGGGCATCCTGATAGGCGAGGGTGAGGGTGATGCCGCCTCGCTCTGTGAACTTGATGGCGTTGTGCAGCAGGTTGGAGCAGATCTGCCCGAGCCGGTTCGGATCTATCTCGACCCGATCCGGCAGGATCGGGTCCCACAACAGCTCGACCCGCAATCCCTTCTGACGGGCGCTGGCCACGTTGCTGCGCACCACGGCGCACAGCACCTCGGCCAGACGCACGGATCGCGGCTCCAGGTGCAGCTGACCCGCCTCCATCTTGGAGTAGTCGAGGACGTCGTTGACCAGGTAGAGCAGGTTGTTGGCGGAGCTGACCACGTTGCGCACCAGGTAGTGCTGATCCTCGCTCAGCTGACCGAGTTGCAGCAGCTCCAGCATGCCGTGCATGCCAGCGATGGGGGTGCGCAGCTCGTGGCTCATGGTGGCGAGGAAGCGATCCCGGGCCCGGATCGCCGCCTCCGCCTTGTGGCGCGCCTCCTTGAGTGCCTGTTGCTGCTCGTTCATGGCCGTGATGTCTTGCACCATGCCGTAGAGCAGGGCGCTGCCATCCGGCTGGCGGATGATGTTGCCACGCACCTGCAGGCTGCGCACCTTGCCATCCACCTGGGGTGAGGGGATGGTGAGATCGATCTCGGTCTCCTGGTCAATCTGGCGCTCGAGCTCGGTGAGCAGGGCGGCGCGCAGGGGCTCGTCGACATGGGGGAGCGGCTCCTGGGGTTGGCGCGAGAGAGGCTGGGCCGAGCCGAGCAAGTCCATCTCTTGGGCGCCGGCGCTCACGTATTGGAACTGGCCCTCGCCCTTGCCCAGGTACTCGAACTGGAACACGAAGCCGGGAATGCTGTCGGTCAGGCGGGAGAGCCGCACCTCGGCCTCCCTGGCGCGGGTCTGGGCGTGTTGCAGCTCGGTCACGTCCGTCAGCACGGTCAGGATCCCGAGCTTGTTGCCCTCCTGATCGCAAAACAGCCGCTTCTGGTACATGATCTCCCGCTCGACGCCATCGGCGAGCTGCGTCACCCCCCTGGCATTCAACTCCCGGCCCGTGGCCCACACCTCGGCGTCCTCGTGCATGATGCGCTGGCGCACCTCGTGGGGCAGCTGATCCCCGAGCAGGACGTCGTAGCTGCCATGGCGATCGTGGCCGCCAAGATAGAGATGCCGGTAGGCCCGGTTGGTGAGGGTGATCTCCAGCCGCTCGTTGGTGAGCACCACCATGTTGGGCATGGTATCGAGCAGGGTCTCCACCAGTTTCAACTGGTGGGAGAGCTGCTCCTCGGCCCGCTGGCGCTGGCGCACCTCGCGGCTCAGGGAGCGATTCCACAAATAACCAAGCAGCACCAGAACGAGAATGCTGCCTACCATCCATAGCACCAGTCGAAGCAACTGGCTTCTGTTGATCCCGGTTTCTATTTTGAGGGTGAACCACTTGTCTTGCAGCAGTTGCATCTCTTGCGGGCTGATGGAGCCCAGGGTCTTGGTGAGTATGCTGGCCAGCAGCGGGTTGTCCTTGGCCACCACCATCGCCAGGGGCACATCCAGCTCGTTGCCGCTGTAGGCGATGCGCAGCCCCTGGCCCGTGTCCTTGCGCAGGATCTGCTCGCTGACCCCCTCGTTGGCCAGTATGTAGTCCACCCGACCGTCGGCGAGGGCCGCCAGCTGCTCATCGAAGGAGGAGAAGGAGACGGGCTCCGCCTGCCAGTTGCGGATGATGGTGTCATCGGCCGAGGCCCGGCTCCCCGCCACCCTGGCTCCCTTTATCTGCTTGAGGGAGTCGAGCTCCCCCTTCTCGCGCCGGGTGATCAGCAGCCGCTTCAGGGTCAGGTAATCCGGGGTGAACAGGAAGCGGGTCCTGCGCTCGGGCAGGTTGACGATGGAGGGCACGAGATCCAGCTTGCCTTGCTCGAGCAGCACCAGGCTGCCTGCCTGCTCCTGGTTGGGCTGCAAGGTGAAGCGCAAGCCGCTGCGCCGCTCGATCAGGGTCAGCAGATCCGCCAGCAAGCCGGTGACCTTGCCCTTGTTGTCTATCATGGCCAGACCAAACCAGGGGCCCGGGGTGTAGCGCACCTCACGGTGCAGGGCTATCCACTCCTGCTCCTCTGGGGTGAACAGGTTGCTCTCCCTGGCCTTCTCCCTTGGCTGGTTGTAGAGGCTGGCCAGCTGGATGAGGGCGTGCCTGTCCTGCGGGGTGAGGCTGTCCACCGCCAGGCTCAGCAGGGTGCCCAGTTGCACATTGTCGGCGTCCGTGGAGAGGGCAAGCTGGGCGGGACCAACCCAGGGCACCTCGGCCAGATGCTGGGTCTTGACCCGCTGGCTGGCGATGTTGCTCTCCAGATAGGGGCGATCGGAGAGATAGGCATCCGCCAGCCCGTACTTGACCATGAACATGGCTTCCAGGTTGCCATCCACATGCTTGATCTTCTTGAAGCCAAGGTGCTCGAGCAGATCGCAGTTGTCATAGCCCTGCTCGCAGACCCACTGCATCTGCGCGGCTTGTGCCAGGGTGGGGGGCGCCCCCGGTTTGCTCAACAGCACGGCGCGGGGGATCTCGATGAGGGGGGCGGTGAAGTGCATCCAGCGCTGGCGCTGGGGCGTCATGGCTACCCCGGCCAGGGCGTCCACTTCCCCGCTGCGCAGAGCTTGCTGGGCCAGGTTGAAGGTGGGGTAGGCCCGGTAGCTGAGGGTGAGCCCAAGCCGTTGGCTGACGGTCTGCAGGTAGTCGTGCAGCAGGCCCTGATAGCGATCATTGCCGGAGTAGTAGCTATACGGTGCCCAGTCGGCGGCGGGCATACCGATGATCAGGGTCTGCTTCTCTTGCAGCCAGTCGCGCTGGCCTTGATCCAGACGCAGGGCATAGGGGGCCGGTACCTCGGCCAGTGCCCATTGACTGGCCAGTAACGTCAGTAACACCAGCAGACGAACAACCCTGCGCAAGAGACATCTCCTGATAAATGTGAGAGGGGTCACAGTGTAAGGGCCTGATCCTGGGACCGTCTATTGATAAGGTTGGCATAGACAGCTCGGATTCAGCTCGGTAATCAAAACAGGAGTGCAGCATGGACAGTACCCAGCGATTCTCGGCCCGGGTTGAGGCCTATGTGAAATACCGGCCAGGGTATCCGGCGGCCATGCTGGATTTTCTGGCGGCGGAGCTCGCCATGGGGCCCGAGGCGCGGGTAGCGGACATAGGGGCGGGCACCGGCATACTGACGGCCCTGCTCGCCCCTCGAGTAGGTCAACTGTGGGCGGTGGAGCCCAATGCCGACATGCGCGGGGCGGCCGAGCGCTTGCTGGCCGCAGCTGACAATGTTCACTGGCTGGGAGGCAGCGCGGAGGTGACCGGTGTGCCGGCGGGGTCGCTGGATCTCATCACGGTCGCCCAGGCCTTTCACTGGTTCGACCATGCCGCCTTCAAGGCTGAGTGCCGGCGCCTGCTCAAACCCGGCGGCCACGTTGCCCTCATCTGGAATGACAGGCTGACCGATACCGAGTTTCTCCAGGCCTATGAAGCCGGGCTTCGCGCCTACTCGGGGGATTATGAGGAGGTCAATCACCGCAACCTCGGCGAGGCCGATTTTAGCGCCTTCTTCGAGGGGGAGTATCGCCTCGATTGCTTCCCCAATCGCCAGTGGTTCGATCTCGACGGGGTGCTGGGGCGGCTCAATTCCTCCTCCTATGCGCCCGTCGTCGGCAGCCCGGCCTATGAGTCGCTGACGACTCTGATCCGCCGTGAGTTTGCCCGCTGCGCCCTGGATGGGCAGATAGCGTTCAACTACAGCACCCTGGTCTACAGCGGTCGGGTCTAGGGGGCCATGGTGCAGGAATAGTGCAGGTGTCGTGCAGGTGATACGCAATGGTGTTCAGTGATGAGAAGGCCCTCGTCGTCACCGGCGAGGGCCTGCAAAGGAATCAGGCTGACGGGGCGGTTCTATGGTCCCCCGCCGGCCACTGCGACCCCTAGTCGATGCCGAGAATGGTCATGGCCTTGGCCAGGGTGTCGACGGATTCCTGATGCTTGCCCGCCTTGTGCAGTGTCTCCCCCTCGGCCCTGAGCTGCTGCACCTCGGCCAGCTGATCGGCGCTGAGCACGGGATCGGCGGCCAGGGCATCATCAATCTTCTTCATGTCCATGGGACAATGAAACGCGAAGGCACTGCTGGCAAAGAGCAGGCCTGCCAACAAGAGTACGACTCTCATCTTGACTACCTCCATGGTGGACCTTCGTCAAGGATAGCCCGCCAGCCCTGGGGTGGCCGGGTTGAAGTGGGCAAGAGGCGAGCGTTACCATCAAGGTTTAGCCAGGAGGAGGCCCCATGACACTCACAAGGTTACTGTCACCCCTGACCAGTCTGGTGATCTTCATTCTCGGTCACGGCATGTTCAACACCCTGTTGACGGTGCGGCTCTCCGCCGAGCAGGTGTCGGTGCAGGCCATCGGCCTGGTGTCCGCCGCCTACTTTGGTGGCCTGGTGCTGGGAGCCTTCGTCAACGCCCGTCTCATCATACGGGTGGGGCATATCCGGGCCTATGCGGCCTACGCCTCCCTGCTCTGTTTCCTGTTTCTGCTGCACGGCATGGTGGTGGAGCCCATCACGTGGGCGGCGCTGCGACTGGTGGGGGGCTTTGCCACCGGCGGCCTGTTCGTGGTGCTGGAGTCCTGGATGCTGGTCTCCAGCACCCCGGCCAACCGGGGGCGGCTGATGTCCCTCTACATGATCCTGCTCTACGGCTCTCTTGCCATGGGCCAGCTGCTGCTCAAGTGGGTGGACCCCATGGTGTTGACGCCGTTTGCCTTGTGCGCCATGGCGGCCACCCTGTCTGTGGTGCCCCTTGCGCTCGCCCGGGTATCGACCCCGGCCATGGTGGCGCCGCAACGGGTCGGGGTGCTGGAGCTGATTCGGCTCACTCCGGCGGGCATGGGCAGCAGCTTTACCTCTGGCCTGCTGCTCGGTGCCATCTACGGCCTGTTGCCGCTCTATTTCACCGACAGTGGCGCCCCCCTTTCCCGGGTAGCGGACATGATGGCCCTGGTGATCCTGGGGGGCATGTGTCTGCAATACCCCATAGGGCGCCTGTCTGATCGCTACGATAGACGTCTGGTGATCCTGCTGCTCAGCGCCCTGCTGACGGTGCTTGCCCTGCTGATGGTGGGGTTGCCGGGCACCTGGCGTGATGCCGCGGCCGGCACCCTGGTGTTCCTGCTCGGCGGCATGGCGTTCTCCATCTATCCCTTGAGCCTCAGCCACGCCTGCGATGAGCTGCGCCCGGATCAGGTGCTGGGGGCCAATCAGGGGCTGCTGCTCGCCTACAGCCTGGGCGCCATGATAGGGCCCCTGCTGGCCCCCTTCGTCATGGTGCAAGTTGGGCCAGAAGGCTTGTTCGTCTACTTCGCCCTGTGCGGCGCCCTGTTGGCGGCCTATCTGGGATGGCGCAAGCGCCAGCGGGCCCCCATTCCACTGGCCGAGCATCAGGTGTTCATCCCGGTTCCCCCCAACACCCCCATGAGCGCCGAACTGGAGCCGAGAACGGATCTGGCGGGGGAGGCGGTGCCGGCCAGTTTCGCCACACCGGACGAGGACGTTGCCACAGAGGAACCCACTCGCGGCTAGGCGCCAAGGGTACGAGCGAGGCATAAAAAAAGCCGACTCCAGGGAGTCGGCTTTTTGTCGGGCGAAGAGCCTATCAGGCAGTCACGGCATCGCTCTTGGCGGCCGCTGCTTCCGGCGCTGCATTGCGAATGAGGTAATCAAACGCACCCAGGGCTGCGGTGGCACCGGCACCCATGGAGATGATGATCTGCTTGAACGGCACTGTAGTGGCATCCCCTGCGGCGTAGACGCCGGGCAGGGAGGTGGCGCCCTTGGTGTCGATCTCGATCTCGCCAAAGCGGGTCAGGGCGACCTCGCTCCCCTTGAGGAACTCGGTGTTCGGCACCAGGCCGATCTGCACGAAGATACCGGCCACCGCCAGGTGCTTGATCTCACCCGTGGTGCGATCCTCGTAATCCATACCCACCACCTTGCTGCCGTCACCGATGACTTCGGTGGTGCGGGCGCTCATGATGATGTCGATGTTGCCCATGGAGCGAGCCTTCTTCTGCAGCACCTCGTCGGCACGCAGGGTATCGGCAAACTCCACGACGGTGACGTGCTCGACGATACCGGCCAAGTCGATGGCCGCCTCGATGCCGGAGTTACCGCCACCGATCACCGCCACGCGCTTGCCCTTGAAGAAGGGGCCATCGCAGTGGGGGCAGTAGGCCACGCCCTTGGTGCGGTATTCCACCTCACCCGGCACGTTCAGGTCGCGCCAGCGGGCACCGGTGGCCAGGATCACAGCGCGACTCTTGAGGGTTGCGCCGGAGGCGAGATCCACGTTCACGTAACCATCCTTGCTGATGGCGGCGGCGCGCTGCTCAGTGATCACTTCCACGCCGTACTGCTTGACGTGCTGCTCCAGGCTCGCGGCGAGCTTGGGGCCCTCGGTGTAGGGCACTGAGATGAAGTTTTCTATACCGACGGTGTCCATCACCTGACCACCGAAGCGCTCGGCCACGATGGCGGTGCGGATCCCTTTACGGGCGGCATAGATGGCGGCGGCTGCGCCAGCCGGGCCACCGCCGACGACCAGCACGTCGTAGGGGGCTTTTTCATTGAGCTCTTCAGCCTTGCGCGCGGCGGCGCCGGTGTCGAGCTTGGTGACCACTTCTTCCAGGGAGATACGGCCCTGGCTGAACGGCTGACCGTTCAGGTAGACGTTCGGCACGGCCATGATCTGGCGCTCGGCAACTTCGTCCTGGAACAGGGCACCGTCGATCATGGTGTGGGTGATGCCGGGGTTCAGGGTCGCCATCAGGTTCAGGGCCTGTACCACGTCCGGGCAGTTGTGGCAGGAGAGGGAGATATAAGTCTCGAAGTGGAACTCACCCTTCAGGTTCTTGACCTGCTCCAGCACGGCCGGATCGGCCTTGGAGGGGTGACCGCCGCTTTGCAGCAGGGCGAGCACCAGGGAGGTGAACTCATGACCCATGGGGATGCCGGCAAAATGCACGCGCGGGGCCTGGCCCTGGGGCGCTATGCTCATGGAAGGCTTGCGAGCGTTACGGCCATCGGTCATGGAAATCTTGGGGGACATGTCGCTGATTTCTGTGGCCAGAGCCAACAGTTCTGCCGACTTGCCGCTGTCATTGCCGGACACGCTGATCTCGATGGGATTGACGATGTACTGCAAGTAACCGTTGAGTTGTTGTTTGAGGTTGGTATCTAACATCTTCGAATTCCTTCTTGCTGAGTGCGGGTCGGCGCCATGACTGGGTACAAAAAGCATTGATAAACAGCAAACACGGTGCCAGAGAGCAGACCGGCACCCTTGACGTGGGCCGGAAAGCAGACCGGCCCATGAGTGGGCCGGTCTTTAGAGCGGGGAGGCTTAGATTTTGCCTACCAGATCCAGGGACGGGGCCAGAGTGGCTTCGCCTTCTTTCCACTTGGCCGGGCACACTTCACCCGGGTGAGCAGCAACGTACTGGGCAGCTTTGACTTTGCGCAGCAGTTCCAGGGCGTCACGGCCGATGCCACCAGCGTTGATTTCAACGATCTGGATGATGCCTTGCGGGTCGATCACGAAGGTACCGCGGTCAGCCAGGCCAGCTTCTTCGATCATCACGCCGAAGTTGCGGGTGATGGCACCGGTCGGGTCGCCGATCATCGGGTACTGGATCTTCTTGATGGTGTCAGAAGTGTCGTGCCAGGCCTTGTGAGTGAAGTGGGTGTCGGTGGAGACGGCGTAGATCTCGACGCCCAGCTTCTTGAATGCTGCGTAGTTGTCTGCCAGGTCGCCCAGCTCGGTCGGGCAAACGAAGGTGAAGTCAGCCGGGTAGAAGAACACCACGGACCACTTGCCTTTCAGATCAGCGTCAGACACCTGAACGAATTTGCCTTCGTGGTAAGCGGTAGCATTGAACGGCTTGATTTCAGTGTTGATATAGGTAGACATGTATTAGCTCCTTGGTGATGTACATATGCCTGTCTGGTTGCGAAGAATCTGGCCAGTCGAGGCGTTTAACTTTCGATGGAGGCATCATAGGGCTTTTCGCTAATCGGTCAAAGCCACAATTTTGAATCACTTAAATCTATTTATTAGATAACCCATCACAACTGTACCTAACATGAATATCTCAGGCCTTGAGAGATAACTCATTGTCGAAGTTCAATTTCTGTCCTGCAGGTCACATTTTCAAGTCCCGAATGGGATCTTGTTTTATCCACGAGATGAAAGCAGGGAAATATGAAGGATTGTAGGGGAGGGTGGAAGACGGACAAAAAAATCCCGGCGCTATCGTGAAGAGAGGGCCGGGTCATCAAACAAGGAATGGCGATATAAAAATGCTTTACAGCAAAGACTTACTACGGGGTGTGCAAACTTGCAGACATATGAAGAGAAGACATCGGGTGCACAATCCCTCATCTCCCCTTCGGCAATAATTGCATGACGGGCATCATAGTGTGATGTAGATCACAAAGCAAGGTTGTGGTGTAATTTTCACATCAAAATGAAACACTTTCAGTTTTTATGCCGATTTTATAGGCTGAAAACGCTTTTATTGTAATTTAATTACAGTTTTTTCAGATCAGAAATCCGAAAGGGGTTCCTGCTCTTCCATCAACTCCAGCAGATTGATGGCCACCGCGATGAAATCCGACTCCGTGACTATGCCCACCAGTTTGCGCCCCCGGATGACCGGCAGGCAGCCATATTTGTGGCGCTGCAGGTAGAGGGCCGCCTCCTTGATGCCGGCGTGGGGATCTACGCTGGCCACCTGGCGGGTCATGATCTCGTCGAGCTGCACGCTGTCGGTGAACTCGGCCTCCCGATCCGGGTGGATGAGCAGCAACTTGGATTCCCGGGTCGCCAGGATGTCGGTAAGGGTGACCAGCCCCAGCAGATGATGATGCTCGTCGACGATGGGAATGTGGCGGATCCGCTCCTGTTGCATCAGATCCATCGCCTGTTTGACGCTGTTTTGCGGGCCTAAAGTGAAGGGATGTTCGGTCATGATTTCGGCTAGTGTCATCATGGTGGCCTCCTCGTGTCTCTGTCTCCACCCTAGCCCAGCCTCCTTCCTCGAAACGTGATCAGGGTCAATACAGATCGTTAAAGAGTCATTAACGCGCAAGCGCTCACAAAAACGTCCGCTATCCCTTGTCTCCCTTGGGTTTTTGGTCTTTTGGGTTGCCTTGCTGGAAGGGGATAACTAGACTAGCCGCCGATTCCCCCCGAGGTGAAAGATGCAAGTATCCGATTTTCATTTTGATCTGCCAGACGAGCTGATTGCCCGCTATCCCATGACGGAGCGTACCGCCAGCCGTCTGTTGCAGCTCGATGGTCAAAGCGGCGCCCTGCGCCACGGTCAATTTGTGGATGTGCTGGACCAGCTCAAGCCCGGCGATCTGCTGGTATTCAACAACACCCGTGTCATCCCGGCGCGCATGTTTGGCCAGAAGGCCAGCGGCGGCAAGCTGGAGGTGCTGGTGGAGCGCATCCTGGACGAGCACAGCGTGCTGGCCCATGTGCGTTCATCCAAGTCACCCAAGCCTGGCACCCGTCTCATCCTGGACGGTGGTCCCGACGGCGACAAAGTCGACGCCGAGATGCGGGCCCGTCACGACGCCCTGTTCGAGATCCATTTCCTCGACCCCCGTCCCGTATTGGACATTCTGGAAGCCATCGGCCACATGCCGTTGCCCCCCTATATCGACCGCCCCGACGAGGACGCCGACAAGGAGCGCTACCAGACCGTCTACAACCAGAAGCCGGGTGCGGTGGCGGCACCGACCGCGGGTCTGCACTTCGATGAGCCGCTGCTCGAGCGGATCAAGGCCAAGGGCGTGGAGCTGGCCTTCGTCACCCTGCATGTGGGGGCGGGGACCTTTCAGCCGGTGCGGGTGGACAAGATTGAAGATCACCACATGCACTCGGAATATGCCGAAGTGCCGCAGGAGGTGGTGGACGCCATCGCTGCGACCCGTGCCCGCGGTGGCCGTGTCATCGCCGTGGGTACCACCTCGGTGCGATCCCTCGAGAGCGCCGCCAAGGTGACCCTAGCTCAGGGCAAGCCGCTCGCGCCGTTCTTCAGCGACACCGACATCTTCATCTTCCCGGGTTACGAGTTCCAGATAGTGGATGCCATGGTCACCAACTTCCACCTGCCGGAGTCGACCCTGATCATGCTGATCAGCGCCTTCGCCGGTTACGATCACGTGATGGCGGCCTATCAGGCGGCGGTGGCCGAGCGGTACCGTTTCTTCAGCTACGGGGATGCCATGTTCATCACCCGTCGCCGGGCAGAGGCTTGAGGCCTCTTCCTTCAGAACTTGTTCACGATCGATGAGTAAGATCGCGCGCAGCTTCTTATATATGGGCCCTCACGGGTCCTCTCTTGTCAGACTGTTTCTCTGACTGAATCGAGGTAGCAATGAAATTTGAACTGAAAACCACCGATGGCCGTGCCCGTCGCGGCCAGCTGGTGTTTGAACGTGGCGTGGTGCAGACCCCGGCCTTCATGCCGGTCGGCACCTATGGCACCGTCAAGGGGATGACTCCGGAAGAGGTGCGCGAGACCGGCGCCCAGATCCTGCTCGGCAACACCTTCCACCTCTGGCTGCGGCCGGGGCAGGCGGTGATGCGTGCCCACGGCGATCTGCATGACTTCATGAACTGGCAGGGTCCCATCCTGACCGATTCCGGCGGCTTCCAGGTGTTCAGCCTGGGTCACATCCGCAAGATCACCGAGGCTGGCGTGCATTTCCGCCACCCCATCAACGGTGAGAAGATCTTCCTCGACCCCGAGAAATCCATGGAGATCCAATACGATCTGGGCTCCGACATCGTGATGATCTTCGACGAGTGCACACCGTACCCCGCGACCTACGAAGAGGCGCGCAAGTCCATGGAGATGTCCCTGCGCTGGGGCAAGCGTTCCCGCGAGAAATTCGATGCCCTTGGCAACAAGAATGCCCTGTTCGGCATCATCCAGGGCTCCGTGTATGAAGAGTTGCGGGATGTGTCGCTGGACGGCCTGCTGGAAATCGGCTTCGACGGCTATGCGGTCGGTGGCCTCGCCGTGGGTGAGCCAAAAGAAGACATGCACCGCATTCTCGAGCACGTCTGCCCGAAAATTCCGGCGGACAAGCCGCGCTACCTGATGGGCGTGGGCAAGCCGGAGGATCTGGTGGAAGGGGTGCGCCGCGGTGTCGACATGTTCGACTGCGTGATGCCGACCCGCAACGCCCGCAACGGCCATCTGTTCACCACGGACGGCGTGGTCAAGATCCGCAACGCCAAGTATCGCGAAGACACCAGCACTCTGGATGCGGACTGTGATTGCTACACCTGCAAGAACTACACCCGCAGCTATTTGTACCATCTGGACAAGTGCAACGAGATCCTCGGCGCCCGTCTGAATACCATTCATAACCTGCGTTATTACCAGCGTGTGATGCAGGGTTTGCGGGACGCGATCGAGCAGGGTAAATTAGACGACTTTGTAACTGAGTTCTACCGTCGGCAAGGGAAGCCTGTGCCTCCATTAGCTGAAAACGACGTGAAATAACAACGATATATCAGCTAGTTATCTTATCTACATCAAACAAGAGGTTGTTAAATGAGCATTATCTCCAAGGCGTATGCAGAAGGCGCGGCTCCGGGTGCACAGGGTGGTGGCATGGAAATGATCATCATGCTGGCCGTGTTCGGCCTTATCTTCTATTTCATGATCTATCGTCCCCAGGCCAAACGCGCCAAGACTCATCGTGATCTGATGAGCTCCCTGGCCAAGGGTGATGAAGTGCTCACCTCAGGTGGTCTGGTTGGCAAAATCGCCAAGGTGTCCGCCGACAGCGAATATATCGTGCTGGCCCTGAACGATCAGACCCAGGTCACCATCAAGCGTGACTTCGTCTCTGCTGTTCTGCCCAAGGGTTCTATCCAGTCCCTTTAATCTCCCGAGGAGCACAGCGTGTTAAATCGCTATCCGCTGTGGAAATACCTGATGGTGGTCGTGGTGATCGCCATCGGTTTTCTATATGCAGCCCCCAATCTTTACGGCGAAGACCCGGCCTTGCAGGTTTCTGCTAGCCGTGGTGCCGAAGTCAAACTAGAGACGCTTGATCTGGTGAAGGAGACGCTTGAAGCGGCTCAGATCCCGGTCAAACACGCTGCGTTCGAGCACGGCTTCATCCTGGTTCGTTTCAAGAACACCGAAGATCAGCTCAAAGCCCGTGATGTCGTCGCCAACAAGCTGGGCGACAACTTCATCACGGCCCTGAACCTGGCGCCGTCCACCCCTGCCTGGCTCGAAGCCATCGGCGCCGCACCGCTCAAGCTGGGTCTTGATCTGCGCGGTGGTGTGCACTTCCTGATGGAAGTGGACATGGCCGAAGCGCTGACCAAGCAGCAAGAGCAGATGGTGCAGGATTTCCGCTCTGAGCTGCGCACCCAGAAGATCCGTTACTCCGGCGTACGCCGGGTCGGTGATCAGGTGCAGGTGGTGTTCCGCGAAGAGGCGGATCAGTCCAAGGCGGCTTCTTTCCTGCGTCGTCAGAATCCGGATCTCACCTTCACCACAGAGCAGAAGGGGGATGACTTCATCCTGCTGGCTGGTCTGAGTGAAGCCAAGATCAAGGAAGTGAAGAAGTACGCCCTCGAGCAGAACATCACCATCATCCGTAACCGGGTGAACGAGCTGGGTGTGGCCGAGCCGCTGGTGCAACAGCAAGGTGCCGAGCGCATCGTGGTGGAGCTGCCGGGGATCCAGGACACAGCCCGTGCCAAGGAGATCCTGGGCGCCACCGCGACCCTGGAATTCCACATGGTCGATGAGACCGCCGACATCCAGGCTGCCGCCGATGGCCGGGTACCGCCGAGCTCCAAGGTGTACAACGATCGCAACGGCCGTCCCGTGGTGCTGCAAAAGCGCATCATCCTGACCGGTGACCACATAGTGGGTGCCCAGTCCGGTTTCGACGAATACAGTCGTCCCCAGGTCAACATCAAGCTCGATGGCCAGGGTGGCAACAAGATGGCCAACTTTACCAAGGACAACGTTGGTAAGGGCATGGCTACTGTATTCATTGAATACAAGCCGGTCGGTCAACCTGGCCCGGATGGCAAGCGCAAGTTCCGCAAGCAGGAAGAGGTGATCAACGTCGCGACTATCCAGTCTCGTCTGGGTAGCCAGTTCCGCATCACAGGTATCGACAACGCCAACGAAGCCCACAACCTGGCGCTGCTGCTGCGTGCCGGTGCCCTGATTGCGCCCATCCAGATTGTGGAAGAGCGCACCATAGGCCCGAGCCTGGGTCAGCAGAACATCGACAGCGGTATGGAAGCCATCGGCTGGGCCATGCTGGTGATCGTGCTGTTCATGGGGATCTACTACCGTGCCTTCGGTTGGGTCGCCAACCTGGCGCTGACCATGAACCTGGTGCTGATCGTCGGTATCATGTCGATGATCCCGGGGGCCACCATGACCCTGCCAGGCATCGCCGGTATCGTGTTGACGCTGGGCATGGCGGTGGATGCGAACGTGCTGATCTACGAGCGTATTCGTGAAGAGATCCGCAACGGCCGCGGGGTGCAGCAAGCCATTCACATGGGCTTTGACCGTGCCTTCTCGACCATCGCCGACTCCAACGTCACCTCGCTTATCACTTGCGTGATCCTGTTCGGTATCGGTACCGGCGCCATCAAGGGCTTCGCCCTGACGCTGGGGATCGGTCTGACCGCGTCCATGTTTACTGCCATTACTGTATCCCGTGCCATCATCAACCTGGCCTGGGGCGGACGGCGCATCGACAAGCTGCCGATCTAAGGAAGAGACATGTTTCAGATCCTACATTTTGAAAAACCGATCCCCTTCATGCGCTTCGCCAAGTCGGGAATGGTGTTCTCTGCCCTGCTGACGATGCTTGCCCTGTTCTGCCTGTTCGATCGTGGCCTGAACTGGGGACTGGACTTCACCGGTGGTACCACCATAGAGGTGGGGTTCCAGCAGTCGGTGAGTCTGGACAAGATGCACGAGGCGCTGGATCAGCAGAAGATTGAAGGGGCGACCCTGCAATTCTTCGGCTCCAGCCGCGACGTGTTGGTGCGCATGACCCCGAAAGAGGGGGTCAAGGTGGAGCAGCAGGGTAATGAAGTGCTGGCTGCCGCCAAGCTCATCGATGAAGGCGCCGTGCTCAAGCGCGTCGAGTTCGTCGGCCCCTCCGTGGGTGACGAGCTGGCGACAGACGGTGCCCTGGCCATGCTGGCCTCCATCATCTGTATCCTGATCTACGTGGCGGTGCGCTTCGAATGGCGTCTGGCCATGGGGGGGATCCTCTCCCTTGCTCATGACGTGATCATCACCCTCGGCATCTTCGCCTACTTCCAGTACGAGTTCGATTTGACCGTGCTGGCGGCGCTGATGACGTTGGTGGGCTACTCCTTGAACGACACCATAGTGGTGTTCGACCGCCTGCGGGAGAACTTCCGCAAGGTGCGCAAGGGGGACACCGCCGAGATCATGGATCTCTCCATGACCGAGACCCTGAGCCGGACCATCATCACCTCGGGCTTGACCTTCGTAGTGGTAGTGGCGCTGCTGCTCAAGGGCGGCCCGCTGATCCACGGCTTTGCCATCGCCATGGTGATCGGGGTGGCCTTCGGGACCTACTCCTCCATCTATGTGGCGAGTGCATCCGCCATGTTCTTCGGGGTCAAACGGGAGCACATGCTGCCGACCCAGGTGGAAAAAGAGGGAGCGGATCAGCAAGAGATCCTGCCGTAACCGACAAGGGCGCCACAAGGCGCCCTTTCTCTTATGGGGAGAGTGAGTCATTATGCTCCCCACCATAGGGCAACATGGCCCGGCAACATGAGCGCGCGCAAGGAGCAAACCATGCAACACAACCCCAGATTCCTGGCCCTGGTAGAGGCCATCCGCTCCCGGGTGCAGGAGACAGACGTGCACCAGATCAAGCGCTGGCAGGACGAGGGCCGGACCTTTCATCTCATCGATGTGCGTGAAGAGAGCGAGTGGGCCAAGGGCCATCTGCCGGGCGCCGAGTACCTCGGCCGCGGTGTGATAGAGCGGGACATAGAGACCCGTTATCCCGACGCCTCGACCGAGCTCTACCTCTATTGTGGTGGGGGTTTTCGCTCCATCCTCGCCACTGACAACTTGCAGAAGATGGGTTATACCCGAGTGGTCAGCGTCGATGGAGGCTTTCGTGGCTGGAGTGACGCCGGATACCCTGTCGAATCCTGATTTATTTGAAGGATAGGGGTTGCGCCACATGACAAACACTCGCCTGACCTTTACCATATGCGGGTCAAGCGTAAGCGTCGGAGTGTTCATTGAACGTCAGGATAGGGATTGGATACCTCACGGGTATCCTGTTGTTGCTCCCCATGTGGGGATGCAGCAGTAGCAGTCAGGTTGCAGCTCCGCAAGTTCCCAAGCCGCAACCCGCCTCACTGGTATTGGCGACCCCCTTGCAGGTCTCCTACCAGAGCGAGTTGGCGCTGGCGCGACTCGGGCAGATGCTCAGTGAAATGGAATTGACGACGGAGCAGCGGGCCGAGCTGTTTTATGAACGTGCCGTGGTGTTTGACCGGGTAGGGTTGCGTTCCCTTGCCAGATTGGATTTCAACCGCGCCCTGCGCGAGAAGCCCGATTTTGCCGAGGCCTACAACTTCATCGGTGTCTATCTGGTGCAGCAACAGAACTATGACGAAGCCTATGAGGCCTTCGACTCTGCGCTCGAGCTGGCCCCGGATTATGACTACGCCTATCTCAACCGTGGTATCGCACTCTATTACGGTAATCGTCCCGAGCTCGCGGCCGCGGACATGAAGCGCTTCTACGAGGCGCAGCCGGAAGACCCGTACCGGGTGATCTGGCTCTATCTGGCCGAGCAGAAGCTCGATGCCCCGGCGGCCATGAGCCGGATGCGGGATCGGCTCAACAAGTACGACGACGACGCCTGGAACTGGGACTTGGTACGCCTCTATACCGGCGAGATCAACGCCACCCAGCTGATGGGCAACGTGGTGAAAGGGGTGAAGGATAACCGGGAGCTCGCCGAGCGCCTGTGTGAAACCTACTTCTACCTCGGCAAGTTTGAGCTGGCCAAGGGCAACCGCAAGGAAGCCATCAGCTACTTCAAGCTGGCCCTTGCCAACAACGTCTATGACTTCATCGAGCACCGCTATGCCCTGCTCGAGCTGGAGCTGATGGCGCGCAAGCCACTGCCACCGGGCGCCAGCGCCCAGGGCAAGGGCACGAGCAAGCAGTCGTCCTGATAAGTCAGTACCGAGCGATATAAAAAAGGCCTCTTGATGAGGCCTTTTTGCTGTCTGCGTTTTGGCGCGGCGCTGGGTTATTCCACCAGGCTCATACCGGGGATCTGGCGCCAGTAGCCGTTGCAGTCATGCGCCTGCTGCAGGGGCAGCGGCGCCTGCCCCTGGGCATTGGCCTTGAAGCGCGCCAGCATGTCGAGGGTCTCCATCCCTTCGGGGGAGAGGCGCACCACGTCCACCAGGCCCTCCATACCACTCAACTCGTTGCCAAGGTTGTAGCAGTAGCCGGACTGGGTCTGGATGCCGTTGAGGTTGAACACCTTCTGCCCCTCCCGGCTGTTGGCGAGGCGCCCTGTGGGGTAGTGGATGCAGGCGAGCTCGCAGTTGTCCTTTGGCTTGTCGAGGGAGCGGGCGGTGAAGCAGCGCGCCGAGTAGGCCAGCGGCAGGTGGCCGTAGGCAAACACCTCCACCTCAAACTGTTGGCGAGCCGTCCCGAGATCTTGGTTTAGCTTTATCAGCCAGTCGCGGGAGAGCTCCACCGGCATGACCCAGCGCTGCATCCCGCTTCTTAGCAGCATGCGCAGCACGTCTGCGTTGTAGGCGTTGATGGCCGGGCCACACACAAACGGCAGGCCAGCCTCGCGGGCGAGCTGCACCGTGCCGAGATCGTTGGCCTCGATCAGCAGCTCGCCGTTGTCCACCAGGCGCTTGACCTCCTTGAGCTCGGACGGTGCCGAGATGAGCGCCAGCGTCGAGAGCACCACCTGCTTGCCGGCGGCGGCCACCTGTTGGGCCAGGGCAATCCAGTCATCTACTTTCAGTTCACGGCGCTTGCTGCACACCGTCTCGCCGAGATAGATGATGTCGGCCTGACTCCGGGCGGCGGCCTCGTAGAATGACTGGGTATTGGCCTTGGGCCAGTAGAAGAGAATGGGCCCGAGAGAGAATTGCATCAGTTGTGCTCCTTGCCGTTATAAACGCAGTGCAAAGTGCGATTGTTTTGCGTGAGAAAATGGAACATGGGCATTCCCCTTATTGCCACTGGCGATGGTAGGCACCCAGGGTAGTCTGGCTCCCCTCGGAGACCCGGGCGAGCTGGGCATCCCATTCTGCCTTGACGCTGTAGGCCTGCGGGTTGGCCTGATAGGCGTCGATGGCGGCGCGCCAGACCCGGGTGACTTGCTCCACGTAGGCGGGGCTGCGTTGTCGTCCCTCGATCTTGACCGACTGGATCCCGGTCTGGAACAGCTCGGGCAGGAGGCCAAGGGTGTTGAGACTGGTGGGCTCTTCCAGGGCGTGATAGGTCTGGCCATCCACCTCGAAGCGCCCCTTGCACAGGGTCGGGTAGCCGGCGTTCTCCCCCGGGCCGTAGCGATCGATCAGCACCTCGTTCAGGCGCGATTCGAGGCCGTTCGGGGTCTCCTCCCAGCGCACGAACTTGGCCGGCGAGCAGGCCCCCACGGTATTGGGGCTCTCGCCGGTCATGTAGGAGGAGAGGTAGCAGCGCCCCTCCGCCATGATGCACAGGCTGCCAAAGGCAAACACCTCGAGGCCGACATTGATCTCGCGGGCCAGCTGCTTGACCTGGTGCATGGAGAGCACCCGTGGCAACACCACCCGGCCGACGTTGAAGTGTTGCTGGTAGAAGCGGATGGCGGCCGCATTGGTGGCGCTGGCCTGCACCGAGACGTGCAGCTCCATGTCCGGATACTGGCGGCTGGCGTAATCGAGCACGGCGAGATCGGCGATGATGAGGGCATCGGCGCCGAGCGCCGCGCCCCTGTCCACCGCCTGCTTCCATCTCGCATCTGAGCCCGGGTGGGCGAAGGTGTTGATGGCGATGTGCAGCTTGCGACCGTGCTGGTGCACGTAGTCCACCGCCTTCTCCAGCTTGCTGTCGGTGAAGTTGAGGCCGGCGAAATGGCGGGCGTTGGTGTCATCCTTGAAGCCGATATAGACCGCATCGGCCCCGTTATCCACGGCCGTTTTCAGTGCCGGCAGGCTGCCTGCCGGGCAGAGTAATTCCATCGGGTACGCTCCGAGAGGGCAAAAATGCAAAAAGAGGCCCGATTGTATGCACCCATGCGCTCCCGCTTTTTGACCTGAGGCAGCTTTAGGTGGCTTTACCCTTCTAGAGGTAAGTGGGCACAAGTTTGATTTTCAACAGGATCCCGCTCCCGGCCCTGTGCTTGAATGCGCAAAAAACTGGGAGTTTATCGTGTTTCAACAACTGCAACGTCGCCTGGTCGAACAGGCACCCCGTCTCTTGCGCCGCCCCCTCAAGCTGGTGCCCTTTACCCTGCAACAGAACCTGATGGAGGGGCTGCTGGCCCAGGTGTTCAAGGACGCCATTACGGACGGGGACTTCGAATTCCTGGCCGGCAAATGGCTGAAAGTCGAGGTGACCGATCTCGAGCTCTGCTGGTTTATCAGCGAGCGGGAGGGGAAGCTGGTGGTGAGTCGTGACTGCGAGCGCGCAGACGTCTGCTTTAGTGGTAGCAGCCAGGATCTTGTCCTGATCGCCGCCCGCCGGGAGGATCCGGATTCGCTCTTCTTCCAGCGCAAGCTGAAGATAGAGGGGGACACAGAGCTCGGGTTGGAAGTCAAAAACCTGATGGATAGCCTGGATCTGGACGCCCTGCCCAGGTTGATGAAGTACCCGCTGATGGACCTGGCGAGCCTGGTGGAGCGGGCCCGCTCAGCGCAGGATCCTGTGCCCGCGCCGGCGGCCTGAACTGCGCTTCAACTGCAATGCCAGGCCCGGGGCATGATGGCGGTGGCGCTGCCGGGCCCATAGGCATCGACAACCCCAGAGGCAGGGGAGCAGGGCGAGCAGCGCCGTGCTCCCCGGCAGACGCAGCAGTAACAAACCCAACGCCAGCCAGAGAAATGGCTGCGCCTCGTAGAACCACTCGGGTTGGAACCAGCGTCTGGCGGGGAAGATGACGAGATCGGTGCGCCGGTAGTTGGAGCGCATCATCCAGATGAGGGCGCCCACCCCGAACAGCAAGGCCGCCGCCAGCCAGAGCAGCGGGGACTGGGTGAGGAGCAGCAGCCCGGCAGAGAGCAGCAGATAGAGGCCGGGCAGTTGTTCATAGAGCCAGGGGGGAAGCATGAGGGCAACTCCGGGTGAGGCAGGGTGCACCCTTTAAGGTTAGCCCGCCCTTTTCCCGCGCTCATGCTGCTTGGTTATACGAATCGCCATTTTTGTTCTGAAATGGTGACGCAGAAGCGGTGCCAAAATAGCGATTGGTTATGTTACAATTGCGCGCCATTTTTGACTGAAGATTGACTGGGCATGTTGGATCAGATTCGTATCGTGTTGGTAAATACCTCTCACACCGGCAACATGGGGTCCGCGGCGCGGGCCATGAAAACCATGGGGCTGACCCAGCTGGTACTGGTTGATCCCCAAGAACAGCCCGACGACAACGCCGTCGCGCTGGCGGCCGGGGCGAGCGATATCCTGGCCAATGCCCGCATCGTCTCGACCCTGGATGAGGCCATCGCCGATTGCAGCCTGGTCATCGGCACCAGCGCCCGCTCCCGTACCCTGAGCTGGCCCATGCTGGATCCCCGCGAAGCCGCCGAGAAGCTGGTGACCGAAGGGATGCAGCACCCGGTTGCCCTGGTGTTTGGCCGTGAACGCACCGGTCTCACCAACGATGAGCTGCAAAAGTGCCACTACCACGTGGCCATCCCGGCCAATCCCGAATACAGCTCCCTCAACCTGGCCATGGCGGTGCAGACCCTCTGCTACGAGGTGCGCATGCGCTGGTTGCAGGAGCAGACGCCTGAGCCGGAAGACGATCGCACGGATTACCCCAGTGCCGAGCAGCTGGAAGGCTTTTATCAGCATTTGCAGCAGACCCTGCTGAAGACTGGCTTTATCAGCGAAGAACATCCCGGTCACGTGATGAGCAAGCTGCGTCGCCTGTTCAACCGCGCCCGGCCCGAGGCGATCGAACTGAACATCTTGCGCGGTATTCTCACCTCGGTTCACAAACCCAAGCCGCAAGATTAATCCCGACTGATTTACTCAAGCATATACTTGACTGTTTTAGTCGGGTATGTGACCATGTGCCCATATTGATTTGTTCGCAAGACGGTAAGGCATATGAGACTGACCTCAAAAGGACGTTACGCAGTGACCGCCATGCTCGACGTGGCGTTGCATGCAGAGCAGGGGCCCGTACCCCTTGCCGATATTTCAGAGCGCCAGGGCATCTCCTTGTCCTATCTGGAACAGCTGTTTGCCCGCCTGCGCAAGCATGGCCTGGTGAGCAGCGTGCGCGGCCCGGGCGGTGGTTATCGCCTCGGCCTGGCTCCTGGCGAGATCTCGGTGGGTCAGGTGATCACCGCGGTGGATGAATCGGTCGATGCGACCAAGTGTCTGGGCAAGGGGGGCTGCCACGGCGGTACCCAGTGTCTGACCCACTCCCTGTGGCGTGACCTCAGCGAGCGTATCTCCAGTTTCCTCGGGGACATCACCCTGGCGGAGCTGGTAGGCCAGGCCGATGTGCGTCGCATCGCCGGCAAGCAAGATGAACAAATGAAGACCGTGTTGTCCCTGGTTGAACGGGCCGAACGCGGTGATGTGAGCTTAAAAGTCCAACTATAAACAAACGTGCTTTCCACGGCGGGTCGCTGTGTGACCCCGTCGTAACGGAGAAAAACATGAAACTGCCTATTTACCTTGATTATTCGGCAACCTGTCCGGTGGACCCGCGTGTCGCAGAAAAAATGATGCAGTGCCTCACCATGGACGGCCTGTTCGGCAACCCAGCCTCTCGCTCCCACCGTTTCGGCTGGCAGGCCGAAGAGGCAGTCGATCTGGCCCGTAATCAAGTGGCAGAGCTGATCGGTGCAGACCCTCGCGAGATCGTCTTCACCTCAGGCGCGACCGAATCCAACAACCTGGCCATCAAGGGCATTGCCCACTTCTATGCTGGCAAGGGCAAGCACATCATCACCTCCAAGACCGAGCACAAGGCGGTACTCGATACCTGCCGTCAGCTGGAGCGTGAAGGCTATGAGGTGACCTACCTCGAGCCGATGCCAAACGGCCTGTTCACCATCGAACAGATCGAAGGCGCCCTGCGCGATGACACCATTCTGGTGAGCATCATGCATGTGAACAACGAGATAGGTGTGGTGCAAGACATCGCCGCCATCGGCGAGCTGTGCCGCTCCCGCAAGATCCTGCTGCACGTGGACGCGGTCCAGAGCGTGGGCAAGATCCCGGTCGACGTGGAAGCGCTCAAGGTTGACCTGCTCTCCATGTCTGCCCACAAGGTCTACGGCCCGAAAGGGATCGGTGCCCTGTTCGTGCGCCGCAAGCCCCGTGTGCGCCTGGAAGCTCAGATGCACGGTGGCGGCCATGAGCGTGGCATGCGCTCCGGCACCCTGCCGACTCACCAGATCGTCGGCATGGGCGAAGCCTTCCGCATCGCCAAGGAAGAGATGGCCAGCGAAAGCGAGCACATCATGGCCCTGCGTCAGCGTCTGTGGAACGGCATCAAGAATATCGAAGAAGTCTATATCAACGGTGATCTGGACCATCGTGTCCCGGGTAACCTGAACGTCAGCTTCGCCTATGTGGAAGGGGAATCCCTCATCATGGCACTGAAGGATCTGGCGGTCTCTTCCGGTTCAGCCTGTACCTCTGCCAGCCTGGAGCCCTCCTATGTGCTGCGCGCCCTTGGCCTGAACGACGAGCTGGCACACAGCTCCATCCGCTTCAGCATCGGTCGCTTCACCACGGAAGAGGAGATTGATTACGCAATCAAGCTCATCTGTGACTCCATCGGTCGTCTGCGCGAGATGTCTCCCCTGTGGGAGATGTTCAAGGACGGTGTCGATCTGAACACGGTCGAATGGGCTCACCACTGATCCCTTGCCTGAGCGGCAACGGGTTGGTGAACAACGGAATTAGCAGGAGTTAGATATGGCTTACAGTGAAAAAGTAATCGACCACTACGAGAATCCTCGCAACGTCGGCGGTTTTGACAAGAACGATCCCAGCATCGCAACCGGCATGGTCGGCGCCCCGGCCTGTGGCGACGTGATGAAACTGCAACTGAAGATCAGCGACGACGGCATCATCGAAGACGCCAAGTTCAAGACCTACGGCTGTGGCTCCGCCATCGCCTCCAGCTCCCTGGTGACCGAATGGGTCAAGGGCAAGACCCTGGACGAAGCGGCCGGCATCAAGAACACCGACATCGCCGAAGAGCTGGCGCTGCCGCCGGTGAAGATCCACTGCTCCATTCTGGCGGAGGATGCCATCAAGGCCGCCATCGCCGATTACAAGCAGAAGAAAGGTCTTTAAGGTTCGGAGAGCAGTATGGCCATAACCATGACAGATGCCGCCGCGGCGCGGGTTTCCTCTTTCATGACCAACCGGGGCAAGGGCATCGGCCTGCGCCTCGGCGTCAAGACGACCGGCTGTTCGGGTCTTGCCTATGTGCTCGAGTTCGTGGATGAGCTGGCCGCCGAGGATCAGGTGTTCGAGCAAAACGGTGTCAAGATCATCGTCGACGCCAAGAGCCTGATCCACCTGGATGGCACCGAGCTGGACTTCGTCAAGGAGGGCCTCAACGAGGGCTTCCAGTTCAACAACCCCAACGCCAAGGGCGAGTGTGGTTGTGGCGAAAGCTTCAGTGTATGAACGCTTGAACCGGCAGCCTGCTGCCGGTTCAGCCGTTTCAAGGTGGTTGGCAAGCCAGGTGCAAGCCGTCGAGTCTAAGGACACAGAATGAATCATTTCGAGCTGTTCGGGCTGGCAGAGGGCTTCGAGCTCGATCCCCGCCAACTGGCCGACACCTACCGTCAGTTGCAGACCCAGTTTCATCCCGATCGTTTCGCCACCGCCCCCGAGCGGGAGCAGTTGGCTGCGGTGCAACGTGCCGCCCAGATCAACGATGCCTTCACCACCCTCAAGGCCCCGGTACGCCGTGCCGAGTACCTGCTCTCCCTGCGCGGGACCGACATCCGTGGTGAACAGCAGACCCTGCAAGACACCGGCTTCCTGATGCAGCAGCTGGAGTGGCGCGAGCGTCTGGCCGAGTTGAAAGGGGAAGCGGATCCTGAGGCCGCCATCGAAGATTTTCGCCGCGAAATCAGGCATGATCACCAGTCGCTGATGCAACGGCTGACCGACTGCCTCGCCAAGGGTGAGGATCAGATCGCCGCCGATTGCGTGCGCAAACTCAAATTTGTCGACAAGCTCCTCGAGGAGCTGGAACGATTCGAAGACTCGTTGTTCGAGTCTTGATCCTCTAACGCTGGAAGTTTGATTACCCATGGCATTACTGCAAATCGCCGAGCCCGGCCAGAGCGCCGCACCTCATCAGCACAAACGTGCCGTTGGCATCGATCTCGGCACTACCAATTCCCTCGTCGCCGCCGTGCGCAGCGGCCAGGCCGATACCCTGTGTGATGAGCAGGGGCGCGACCTTCTGCCCTCTGTGGTGCACTACCAGGCCGAGAGCATTCGGGTCGGGTTCGACGCCAAGCGCGAAGCCGCCCTGGATCCCCACAACACCATAGTCTCCATCAAGCGGATGATGGGCAAGGCGCTGGCGGATATCGATACCCGCCAGCAGCCCTATGAATTTGTGGCAAGCGACAGCGGCATGCCCCAGTTGCAGACCCGTCAGGGCCTGGTCAACCCGGTGCAGGTCTCGGCCGAGCTCTTGAAAGCCCTGGCCGCCCGCGGCGCCGCCGTGCTCGGTGGGGATCTCGATGGCGTGGTCATTACCGTGCCCGCCTATTTCGATGACGCCCAGCGCCAGGGCACCAAGGACGCGGCCCGTCTGGCCGGTCTGCACGTGCTGCGACTGCTGAACGAACCGACCGCTGCCGCCATCGCCTACGGCCTGGATTCTGGTCAGGAAGGGGTGATCGCCGTCTATGACCTCGGCGGTGGTACCTTTGACATCTCCATCCTGCGCCTGCATCGCGGCGTGTTCGAGGTGATGGCCACCGGCGGCGACTCGGCCCTCGGCGGTGATGACTTCGATCACCTGCTGGCGGACTGGATCAAGGAGCAGGCTGGCCTGAATGGTCAGCTGGACGCCCGCAGCCAGCGCGAGTTGCTGGACCTGGCCGCCAGCGTCAAGCATGGTCTGACCGATGCCGACAGCGTCTCCTGCACCTTTGCCAACTGGCAGGGGGAAGTGAGCCGTGCCCAGTTCGATGCCCTGATACTGCCGCTGGTCAAACGCACCCTGCTGGCCTGCCGCCGCGCCCTGCGCGATGCGGGGCTCGAACAAGTAGAAGTGCTGGAAGTGGTGATGGTCGGCGGTTCGACCCGGGTGCCCCTGGTGCGCGAGCAGGTGGGCCAGTTCTTCCAGCGCACGCCGCTCACCAGCATAGACCCGGACAAGGTGGTGGCCATCGGCGCCGCCATCCAGGCAGACATCCTGGTGGGCAACAAGCCGGATGCCGAGATGCTGCTGCTGGACGTGATCCCGCTCTCCCTGGGGCTCGAAACCATGGGCGGCCTCGCCGAGAAGGTGATCCCGCGCAACACCACCATACCGGTGGCCCGCGCCCAGGAGTTCACTACCTTCAAGGACGGTCAGACCGCCATGGCGATCCACGTGGTGCAGGGGGAACGCGAACTGGTGGCGGATTGCCGCTCCCTCGCGCGCTTCACCCTGACCGGCATTCCGCCCATGGCGGCGGGCGCCGCCCACATCCGTGTCACCTTCCAGGTGGATGCGGATGGACTGCTGTCGGTGAGCGCCATGGAGAAATCTTCCGGTGTACAGGCAGAAATCCAGATAAAACCCTCTTATGGTCTGGCGGAAGAGGACATTCTCAGCATGCTGAGTGCCTCCATCGCCAATGCCCAGCAAGACATGGATGCCCGCATGCTGGCGGAGCAGCAGGTGGAAGCGGATCGGGTGGTGGAGAGTCTCAACGCCGCCCTGGCCGCCGATGGCGAGGCCTTGCTCAATGCCGCCGAGCGCGCCGAGATCGATGCCGCCATCCAACATCTGCTGGCCATGCGTGCCACCGGCACAACCAATCAAATCAAAGATGCCATCGAGGCGGCGGATGCTGCCAGTGGCGAGTTTGCGGCCCGTCGTATGGATGCCTCCATTCGCAAGGTGCTGACCGGCCAAAACGTCAACAAGGTGTAATATGCCAAAACTGATCATTCTGCCTCACCCCGAACTCTGTCCGGACGGCGCCGCCCTCGAGGGCGCGAGCGGTGAGACCATTCTGGACATCGCGCTGCGCAACGGCATCGAGATCGAGCACGCCTGCGAGAAGTCCTGCGCCTGCACCACCTGCCACTGCGTGGTGCGTGAAGGCTTCGACTCCCTCGAGCCGAGCGACGAGCTGGAAGATGACATGCTGGACAAGGCGTGGGGTCTTGAGCCGGAATCCCGCTTGAGCTGCCAGGCCCGCCTGGCGGACGAGGATCTGGTGGTGGAGCTGCCCAAGTACACCATCAACCTCGCCTCCGAGCGCCATTGATGAGCCGTTAATTACACATGAGTGAATTGCACGTGCAGCATCTTGCGGTGCAGTAGTGATATGGTGAAGGCCGAGCCCCTCGGGGGGACGGCCTTTTTTGTATTCGTGATCCCCGCTTTGTGAATAAATTGTGCCAATAAAAAAGGAAGCAAGAGAACATGGCTGACATGATGAACGTACGGTTATCCACCCAGGCTGCCGCCGCCCATTGGGGCGAGGGCGCCCTGCTCAGTTTCAGTGATGACCAGGCCCTGATCCACCAGGGACCCATTTCTCAAGAAAAGGATGCCCTGCGCACCATTCAACGGGCCGCCCGTCGCCTCGAGTCAACGGGCATCAAGCGGGTCACCCTGGCCGGGGAGGGCTGGGATCTGGAGCGCCGCTACGCCTTCGCCCAGGGCTTCTATGCCGCCAAGGGCCAGCGCGAGCTGAGCTTTGGTGAGCAAACGGCGGAGGAGGCTCGTGAGCTGGTTGCGCTGATCAAGGCAACCCATTGGGTGCGTGAAGTCACCAACGGCTGCCCGGAAGAGATCTATCCCATGAGCCTGGCGGAATCTGCCCTGCTGCTCATCCGCGGTCTGGCGGGGGACAAGGTCACCGCCCGCATCACCGCCGGTGAGGCGCTGCGCGAGGCCGGTCACATCGGCATCTGGTCGGTGGGCCGGGGCAGCGAGCGTGAGCCCGTGCTGCTGGAGCTCGATTACAACCCGACCGGGGACAGCCAGGCTCCCGTGGTGGCGGCCCTGGTGGGCAAGGGTATCACCTTCGACTCCGGTGGCTACTCCATGAAGTCCTCCGACAACATGCTGCCGATGAAGTCCGACATGGGGGGCGCCGCCATGGTGACCGGCGCCCTGGCGCTCGCCATCAGCCGCGGGCTGAACAAGCGGGTGAAACTCATCCTCTGCTGCGCCGAGAACCTGGTCTCCGGCCACGCCTTCAAGCTCGGTGACATCCTCACCTACCGTAACGGCATCTCGGTGGAGATCCAGAACACGGACGCGGAAGGTCGCCTGGTGCTGGCGGACGGCCTGCTGACCGCGAGCGAGAGTGGCGCCGCCTATATTCTCGACGCCGCCACCCTGACCGGCGCCGCCAAGACGGCCCTTGGCCGTGACTACAACGCCGTGTTTGCCCTGGATGAGACAGAGCAGCAACGTGCCTTGGCCGCCGCTCGCGCCGAGAACGAGAAGGCCTGGGCCCTGCCGCTGGAATCCTGGCATGCGGGCCAGCTCACCTCGGCCTTCGCCGAGCTCGGCAACGTCGCCTCCGCCGAAGGCACCGCCGGCGCCACCACGGCGGCCGCCTTCCTGTCGCGCTTCGTACGCGATGAGGGCAAGGGTTGGGTACACCTGGACTTGGCCGCTTCCTATCAGAAATCCGGCAACGATCTGTGGGCGACCGGCGCCAAGGGCCATGGCCTGCGCACCATAGCGCGCTGGCTGCAGGAAGTGGGGGCATAAGCGCCCGCGTGCAACCTGCATTGAACAAGGATCTGTGGCAATCGCTGCCAAGGGTAAGGCCCGCGCGTCATTGGCCCGCGGGCGACAGGAGATGAGTGCATGAACATCTGGTTAAGTCGTGAATTTGCCGCCGCCGAATGGGGCGAGGGCGCCCTGCTGTCCCATCGTGCCGACGGCATGGTGATCCACCTGGTGACCGCCAGCCCCTTGCTGGACATCCAGCAGGCGGCGCGCCGCCTGTGCGGCCAGGGGATCCAGAAGGTGGCCCTGTGTGGTCACTGGGAGCGCGAGCAGCAGTGGGCCTTTGCCCAGGGCCTGCAGACCCCCAAGGCCGAGGTCGAGCTGCAGTGGGCCACCTCCTCCGAGGAGGACAGGGAGGAGCTGGAGGCGCGCTGGCTGTGCGGGCGCTGGGTGCGGGAGATGACCAACGCCACCCCGGAGCAGCTGGGACCGCTGGACTTGGCGGTGGAAGCCGCCGCCTTCCTCACCGAGCTGGCGCCGGACAGGATCAGCCATCGCATCCTCAAGGGGGAGGCGCTGCAACAGGCGGGCTGGGTCGGCATCTATCAGGTCGGCCGTGGCAGCGAGCGCGAACCCGTGTTGCTGGAGCTGGACTTCAACCCGAGCCGGGATCCCAGGGCGCCGGTCGCCGCCGCCCTGGTGGGCAAGGGCATCACCTTCGACTCCGGTGGCTACTCCATGAAGACCTCCCAGGGCATGCTGACCATGAAGCATGACATGGGGGGCGCAGCCATCGTGACCGGCGCCCTGGCGCTCTCCATCCTGCGCGGGCTGGACAAGCGGGTGAAGCTCATCCTCTGCTGCGCCGAGAACCTGGTCTCCGGCCATGCCTACAAACTCGGTGACATCCTCACCTACAAGAACGGCACCACGGTAGAGATCGTCAATACCGACGCCGAAGGACGCCTGGTGCTGGCAGACGGTCTGCAGCTCGCCGGTGAGTCCGGTGCGCCCCTGGTCATCGATGCCGCCACCCTCACAGGGGCGGCCGTGATGGCTTTGGGAGGCCGCTACAACGCCCTGTTCGGGCTGGACAAGGGGCTGGTGAGCCGGGCCATGGTCTATGCGGATGCCGAGCAGGAGCCCGCCTGGCCCTTGCCGCTGGAGCCCTGGCACAGTCAGCAGTGCCCGTCCCACTACGCCGACACGGCCAACAGCCGGCCTGTGCCGGGCGGTGGCCCGGGCGGCGCCTCCAACGCGGCGGGTTTCCTCTCCCGTTTCGTGGCCAACGAAGGGCAGGGCTGGTTGCATGTCGACCTCGCCGCCTGCTTTAGCGACAACGGCGACACTCTGTGGGCACCAGGGGCAAATACCCTGGGAATGCGCACCATAGCGCATACCCTGCTGGCAGAAACGCGCTAGCCAGCATGACGTATCGCAAGGGCACCCAAGGGTGCCCTTTTCCATTGCGCTGGATAAATGAGCGATAACGCGAGTTTTAGGGGGTTAAGCTGGCTATCGTGCACAAGCGCACGTTTTTTCCTGCTGCCATGGGACAAGATGAGTCACCATGTTGTTTCAAGGATGCTTTTGTTTAATAAAAAGTTGCTTTTATGTGTGTTATTTGGGTTTTTGTTTACGTATAATCGCCGCCGAACATGGATTCCTACAATAAAACTCTGTAGTTAAGGAAAGAACTCAATGGCTATCGAACGTACCTTCTCTATCGTCAAGCCGGATGCTGTCAGCAAGAACCTGATCGGTGCCATCTATGGTCGCTTCGAGAGCGCCGGCCTGAAAATCGTTGCCGCCAAGATGCTGCACCTGAGCAGCGAACAGGCCGCCGGTTTCTACGCCGAGCACCAGGGCAAGCCCTTCTATGATGGCCTGGTTGGCTTCATGACCTCAGGTCCTGTCATGGTACAGGTACTGGAAGGGGAAGACGCCATTCGCCGTCATCGCGAGATCATGGGCGCCACCAACCCGAAAGAAGCCCTGGCCGGTACCCTGCGTGCCTGCTACGCCGAGAGCATCGATCGCAACGCCGTGCACGGCTCCGACGCCCCGGCTTCTGCCGCCCGCGAAATTGCCTACTTCTTCTCTGAAGGCGAAATCTGCCCCCGCGGCTGATTTTGCCCCAAGATGACCAAGGGAGCCTCGGCTCCCTTTTGTTTTTTGGTCTTTTGGCCTAACTCCTTTTATTCTCCAGAGTGGAAAGGCAGACCCATTATTTGTACAATGCCGCCCCCTGACGTAGGTCAGCCAATAATTTATGAAGTGTGTGAGCTGAGGCCCTTGATGAGCGAAACAAAAACCAACCTGCTGGATCTCGATCGGGATGCCATGCGTGCCTTCTTCGTCGAACTGGGCGAGAAGCCATTCCGGGCAGATCAGATAATGAAGTGGATCTATCACTTTGGTTGTGATGATTTCGATCAGATGAACAACGTCAACAAGGCGCTGCGTGAGCGTCTCAAAACCATCGCCGAGATCCGCGCCCCGGAGATCAGCCGCGAACAGCGCTCCTCCGATGGCACCATCAAGTGGGCGCTGCAGGTCGGCGATCAGGAAGTGGAGACCGTCTACATCCCGGAAGCGGACCGCGCGACCCTGTGCGTCTCCTCCCAGGTGGGCTGCGCCCTGGCATGTACCTTCTGCTCCACCGCTCAGCAAGGCTTCAACCGTAACCTGAAGGTCTCCGAGATCATCGGTCAGGTCTGGCGCGCCGCCAAGGTCGTCGGTGGCAAGCGTCCCATCACCAACGTGGTGATGATGGGCATGGGCGAGCCGCTGCTCAACCTGGCCAACGTGGTACCGGCCATGAAGCTGATGATGGATGATTTCGGTTTCAGCATCTCCAAGCGTCGCGTCACCCTCTCCACCTCAGGTGTGGTACCCGCCCTGGACATGCTGGGGGATCAGATTGACGTGGCCCTGGCCATCTCATTGCACGCGCCGAATGACAAGCTGCGCTCCGAGATCATGCCGATCAACGACAAGTACAACATCGAGGCCTTCCTGGCCGGGGTGCGTCGTTATCTCGCGAAATCCAACGCCAACGGCGGCCGGGTGACCGTGGAGTATGTGCTGCTCGATCATATCAATGACGACATGCAGCAGGCCCATGAGCTGGCCAAGGTACTCAAGGACACACCCTGCAAGATCAACCTGATCCCGTTCAACCCCTTCCCGGGCAACCCGTTTGGCAAGCCGAGCAACAGCCGCATCGATCGTTTCTCCAAGGTGCTGATGGAATATGGCTTCACCGTGATCGTGCGCAAGACCCGGGGTGAGGACATAGACGCGGCCTGCGGCCAGCTGGTGGGGGAGGTGATCGATCGCACCAAACGCACCATGAAAAATCGGATGCAACAGGATGGGATTTCCGTCAAAATGGTTTAACTCGCTAAGCCATTGTATAGACAGGAAATGGATATCCGTACATTGATCGTAGTGGCAGCGCTCAGCGCGCTGCCTGGCTGTGTTACCGAGACCACTTACGCTGGCCAGAATTCGACCCAGCGTGAAGTGGGACCCGATCTCAAGGCGGCTGCCCAGACCCGCCTCGATCTGGGCATTCAATATCTGCGGCAGGGCAATGCCGAACAGGCCAAGTTCAACCTTGACCGGGCCCTGCAGTACGACCCAAGCAATCCTCAGGTGTATATCGGTTTTGCCTACTTCTACCAGCAGGTGGAAGATTACAAGGCGGCCGAGACAAGTTACCGCAAGGCATTGGATATGGATCCGACCAATGCTGACGCGATGAACAACTATGGTGCCTTCCTGTGTAACCGCGGTCGCTTCGATGAGGCGGACAAGGCGTTCCTGCAGGCGGTCAGCCAGCCCGATTACGTCAAGATCGCCGATACCTACGAGAATGCGGCGCTCTGTGCCATGCAAAACAAGAGAAATGATAAGGCCGGCGAGTACTATCGTCTGGCCTTGGGGTATAATCCTCGCAATCCAAGGTTATTGCTGGACATGGCCGAGCTTTCCATGAAAGATGGCAAGCTGCCTGATGCACAGTCTTATCTCGTTCGTTTTGCCGAGGTGGCAGACGAAAACGAGGAGAGCCTCTGGCTCCGACTGCGGCTGGCGCAAGCCATGGACAAGCCGGCATTACTACACCAATTCGGGACTGAGCTGGTAAGGCAATATCCCACTTCGCAACAAGCCAAGCGTTACTTAGCCAATGACTACTGAAAAGCCACACGATTCTCAAGACGACTCCCAGGCAGTTGGCCCAGGCCAGCTGCTGCGCAACGCCCGTGAACAGCTCGGCTGGACGCGAGAGCAGGTTGCGTCCCGCATTCACCTTCGTCTGACCCTGATCGCCGCCATCGAAGCGGACACCTATGACAAACATACTTCCCATACCTTCATACGCGGCTATCTGCGCGCCTATGCCAAGCTGGTGGGTATTCCGGAGGAGACCATACTGGCGGCTTACGAGCGGCTGGGACTGACTCCCCCCGATAACATCGACATGCAGAGCTTCTCCCGTCGCTCCCGTCAGCAGGCCAATGACAGTCGCCTCAAGGTGATGACCTGGCTGGTGATCCTGGTGCTGATCGCGCTCTCAATCGCTTGGTGGTGGCAGAGTACGGAACGCCGCTCCGCCGGTGAAGAGGCCCTGGCGGCGACCGAGATTGGCACCACGGGCGAACAGCCTGACGAAAATGCCGTCTCTGCGGCCGTGGACCTGACCGATCCCGTCTTGCCCGCCGTGTCTGATGCCGTGGCGACCACGGACGCCGTGAGCCAGGTCGCGCCGGTGGTGAGTAATGCCGCCGCGACCGCTCCCGTGCAGCCCGACGTCAGTGCGGCCGTGAGCACAACTACCTCTGCGGCTGTCGCGACGGCGCCGGCGGATGAGACAGCCACCGAACCCGCCACTGCGTCCCAGCTCAAGATGAGCTTTACCGCGGACTGTTGGCTGGATGTCAAGGATGCCAACGGCAAGACCCTGTTCAGCGGTCTGAAGAAGGCAAATGACGTACTTGTGCTGGAAGGACCCGAGCCACTCAAATTCATCGTTGGCGCCCCCATGGCGGTCAATCTCGAATACAAGGGCAAGTCCTTCGACATGAGCCGTTACAATAACGGCCGGACTGCTCGCTTCTCACTGCCGCAGGAGTAATCAGTCCGCCATGTCCGCTCACGAATCTCCCATCATTCGTCGTAAATCCAAGCAGATCATGGTCGGTAAGGTACCGGTTGGGGGCGATGCCCCCATCACGGTGCAGACCATGACCAACACCAAGACCACGGACGTGGCCGCCACCGTCGAGCAGATCCAGCGGATCGAGCGAGTCGGGGCCGATATCGTCCGGGTGTCTGTGCCGACCATGGAGGCCGCCGAAGCCTTCAAGCTCATCAAGCAACAGACCAATATCCCCATCGTCGCCGATATCCATTTTGACTATCGCATCGCCCTGAAGGTGGCCGAGTACGGCGCCGACTGCCTGCGCATCAACCCGGGCAACATAGGCAACGAGGAGCGGGTGCGCGCCGTGGTCGACTGTGCGCGCCACTACAACATCCCGATCCGCATCGGGGTGAACGGTGGCTCGCTGGAGCGGGACATCCAGGAAAAATACGGCGAGCCGACCCCGGAGGCACTGCTCGAGTCGGCCATGCGCCACGTGGATTACCTGGATCGCCTCAACTTCGATAATTTCAAGGTGAGCGTCAAGGCATCCGATGTCTTCCTCGCCGTCGGCGCCTATCGCCTGCTGGCCAAGCAGATAGAACAGCCGCTGCACCTTGGCATCACGGAAGCGGGTGGTTTTCGCGCCGGCGCGGTCAAGTCCGCCATCGGCCTTGGCATGCTGCTGAGCGAAGGCATAGGCGATACCCTGCGCATCTCGCTCGCCGCCGATCCGGTGGAAGAGGTGAAGGTCGGTTTCGATATCCTGAAATCCCTGCGCATCCGCGCCCGTGGCATCAACTTCATCGCCTGTCCCTCCTGCTCCCGTCAGGAGTTCGACGTGATTGGCACGGTCAATGCCCTCGAAGAGCGGCTGGAAGACATCATCACCCCGATGGATGTCTCCATCATCGGCTGCGTGGTCAATGGCCCGGGTGAGGCCCTGGTTTCGGATCTGGGGCTCGCGGGGGCCGCCAACAAGAGCGCCTTCTACGAGGGTGGCCAGCGGGTCGACCGGTTGAGCAACAAGGATCTCATCCCCGTGCTGGAGCGACGCATTCGCGCTCGGGCGGCCATGCTGGATCCGGCCAACCAGATCCAGGTGGACAAAAGCTGAACTGACAAGGGTTGAACCGATCAGGGTTTGACCAGTGCGGGGCCACCTGGGGTGGCCCCAGCTTTAGGTAGTTGATTTTAAATCCCGCATCCGGGCACCCTGATTTTACCTTGGGGTCGAAAATCCCTATAATGCGGCCAAATTTCACGTCTTTTTCTCGAGTAGCAACGTGGCAAAACAGATCCAAGCAATTCGCGGTATGAATGATTGCCTGCCGGAGCAGAGCCCGGTATGGCAGAAAGTGGAACAGATCCTGCGCCAGGTCGTGGCCAGCTATGGCTACAGCGAAGTGCGCATGCCCATCGTCGAACAGACTCATCTGTTCAAACGCGCCATCGGTGAAGTGACCGATGTGGTCGAAAAAGAGATGTACACCTTCGAGGATCGCAACGGCGACAGCCTGAGCCTGCGTCCCGAAGGCACCGCCAGCTGCGTGCGTGCCGGTATCGAACACGGCTTGCTGTATAACCAGGAACGCCGTATGTGGTACATGGGCCCCATGTTCCGTCACGAGCGTCCCCAGAAGGGCCGCTATCGCCAGTTCCATCAGTTCGGGGTCGAGCTGTTTGGCATCAACGGACCGGATATCGACGCCGAGCTCATCATGCTGACCCACCGCCTGTGGCGTCTGTTCGGCATCAGCGATCACGTGACCCTGCAGCTCAACACCCTGGGTCAGAGCGAAGAGCGCGCCGCCTACCGCGATGCCCTCATCGCCTATCTGGAGCAGTACAAGAGCGAGCTGGACGAAGAGAGCCAGCGCCGCATGTACAGCAACCCGCTGCGGGTGCTCGACTCCAAGGACGAGAAGGTGCAGGCCATTCTGGTGAACGCACCGCGCCTGTTCGATCACCTGGGAGAAGCGAGCCTGGCTCACTTCGAAGGGCTCAAGGCGCTGCTGACCTCCGCCGGTATCCAGTTCGAGGTGAACGAGCGGCTGGTGCGTGGTCTCGACTACTACAACCTCACCGTGTTCGAGTGGGTAACCAGCAGCCTGGGAGCCCAGGGCACCGTCTGCGCCGGTGGCCGTTACGATGGTCTGGTGGAGCAGCTCGGCGGTCAACCGACCCCGGCGGTGGGCTTCGCCATGGGCATGGAGCGTCTGGTGCTGATGCTCGAAACCCTGGAGCTCAATGCCGACATCCGTCCGGCGGTGGATGTCTACCTGTGCATGGTGGGTGAGGGCACGGAGCAAGCGGGCTTCCAGCTCGCCGAGCGGCTGCGCGATGCGCTGCCATCCTTGCGCCTGATGAGCCACTGCGGTGGCGGCAACTTCAAGAAACAACTCAAGCGTGCCGACAAGAGCGGTGCGGCCATTGCCCTGATTCTCGGTGAAACCGAGGTACAAAGCGGGGAGATCACCATCAAGTATCTGCGTGGCCAGGCCGAGCAACAGACCGTGTCGGTCGATGCCGCCATCGCCCTGCTGGCAGCTAAAGGAGAGTAAGCTGTGGAAGTTTATACCACCGAAGAACAACAGGTTGAGGTCATCAAGAGCTGGTGGAAAGAGAACGGGACCTCGGTACTTGCAGGGACTGTGATCGGCCTGGTCGGTCTGTTTGGCTGGCGCTATTACAACGAACATCAGCTGACCAGCCAGGAGACGGCTTCCGCGGCTTACAACGAGATGACCACCCAGCTGGCCAAGGGCGATGCTGCCGCGCTGGAGCAGGCCAAGAGCTTCATCAGCGCCCACAAGGGTGACTCTTATGCCGAGCTGGCTGCCTTGCAACTGGCTGCTGCTGCGGTCAAGGCCAACCAGCTGGATCTGGCTGCCCAGCAGCTGACCGAGGTCGCGACCAACGGTGACGAAGCTATCCGTCCCATCGCCGCCCTGCGTCTGGCCCGGGTGCTGAATGATCAAGGCAAGGCCGACGAGGCTCTGGCTCAGCTTGGCAAGATCAACAACGAGGCGTTCAAGGCTCAGGTAGCCGAAGCCCGTGGCGACGTGCTGCTCAAACAGGGCAAGCCGGAAGAGGCGCGCGATGCCTACCAGGCGGCGGCCGATGCCGGCGGTCTGCAGGCGAGCAGCGAACTCAAGCTGAAAATGGACGATCTGGCGCTGCCAGCCGTAACAACGGGTGAGGCTCCGGATGCGTAATCTGTACAAGCGAATGGCGCTGGGGGTTGCGGTTTCCCTGGCCCTGCAGGGCTGCTCCCTGTTCAGTTCGGAAGAAGACTTGACCCCCATGGCGCCGCTGCCCGTGGTGGAGTCTGCCTTTAGCGCCGACACCCAGTGGTCATCTTCTGTTGGCGATGGCATAGGTGACTTCTACTCCCAGCTCAAACCTGTGGTGGAAGAGGATCACATTTACGCCGCCGCCCGTGACGGGGACGTCACCGCCTTCGATCGCAAGACGGGCAAGGTGCTGTGGAGCGTGGACCTGGCCGACTTGCCGGTCAATGCCGACAAGCGCAGTGCCCGCCTCTCCGGCGGCCTGGTGTCTCGCTATGGCAAGCTGTTCCTCGGCTCCGAGAACGGGATCGTCTATGCCCTGAACGAGGCGGATGGGGAAGTGCTGTGGCAGACCCATGTGCCCGGTGAAGTGGTGGCGAGCCCGGCCGTCGAAGATGGCCGCGTGGTGGTACTGACCACCTCGGGCCGTCTGGTGGCGCTCGATACCGACGAGGGCAAGCAGCAGTGGACTCTGTCCGAAGAGCAGCCGCCCTTGACCCTGCGCAGTGCCGGGGCTCCCGTCATCACCAACGGCGCCGTGCTGTACGGCCGCGCCGATGGCAAGGTGGGCATCGCCCTGCTGAGCAACGGTCAGCCGGTGCGCCAGTCCAAGGTGGCGGATCCCCGCGGTGCGACCGAGCTGGATCGCATGGTGGATGTGGACGCCGCACCCCTCATCGCGGGCGATGAGCTCTATGCCATTGCCTACAATGGTCAGTTGATGGCCCGCAAGCTGATGACAGGCGACGAGGTGTGGAAGCGCAAGTATTCCGGCTATCGCGATCTCGCGGTGACCGGTAATGCCATCGTGCTGACCGACAGTCGCAGCCACCTGTTTGCGGTGGACCGTCGTAACGGTCTGGAGCTGTGGTCAAACACCCAGCTGGAAAACCGCAGCGTTACCGCCCCCGTCATCTTCGGTGACTATGTGGTGGTGGGCGATGTGGAAGGTTACCTGTATTGGCTGGATCGTACCGATGGGTCCATCAAGGCCATGCAGCAGCTCGACAGCAGTGGTCTGTACGCCGCCCCTCTGGTGGACGGTGACACCCTGTATGTGCAGAGCCGTGGTGGTAAGTTGTACGCCCTCGCGCGTCCCTGATCACCCGTCAATGTGAATATCCGGCTCCTGGTCTTCGGACCCGGAGCCTTTGTCGTCTTGAGAATGAGGCTTTTATGACTCCTGTAGTAGCCCTGGTGGGCCGCCCCAACGTGGGGAAATCCACCCTGTTTAACCGCCTGACCCGTACACGGGACGCCCTGGTTGCCGATTTCCCCGGTCTGACCCGCGACCGCAAATATGGCCAGGCGAAGTTGGGCGAGCTGGAATTTATCGTGGTCGATACCGGCGGTATCGATGGCACCGAGGAGGGGATCGAGCTGAAGATGGCCGAGCAATCCCTGCTGGCCATCGAAGAAGCCGATGTGGTGCTGTTTATGGTGGATGCCCGTGCCGGTCTCACCGCCGCGGATCAGGCCATCGCCGAGCACCTGCGCAAGAGCCACAAGAAGGTGTTCCTGGTCGCCAACAAGACCGACGGCATCGACGGTGATTCCGCCGTGTCCGAGTTCTACGGTCTGGCCCTGGGTGAAGTGTTCCAGATGGCGGCCGCCCACGGCCGTGGCGTGCTGAGCCTGCTGGAGCTGGCCCTGGCGCCGCATCTGGAAGAACTGGTCGAAGCTGCCGGTGGCAAGGAAGAGGCGCAAGAAGAGCTGGACGAGGACTTCGACGAAGAAGCCCTGCTGCGCATGGTTGCCGCCGGTGACCTGGACACCAAGGAAGACACCAAAGAAACCCCGTTCGCCGACTTGCCCATCAAGTTCGCCATCGTCGGTCGTCCCAACGTCGGCAAGTCGACCCTGACCAACCGCATGCTGGGGGAAGATAGGGTCATCGTCTATGACATGCCGGGCACCACCCGTGACTCCGTCTATATCCCCATGGAGCGTGACGAGCAGAAGTATGTGGTCATCGACACCGCAGGCGTGCGTCGTCGCGGCAAGGTGCACGAGACGGTGGAGAAGTTCTCCGTCATCAAGACCCTGAAAGCCATCGAAGATGCCAACGTCTGCCTGCTGGTGATCGACGCCCGCGAGACCATCACGGATCAGGACCTGAGCATACTGGGCTTCGTGCTCAACTCAGGTCGCTCCGTGGTGCTGGTCGTCAACAAGTGGGACGGTCTGGATCAGAAGGTGAAGGAAGATGTGAAGAATGAGCTGGACCGTCGTCTGGGCTTCATCGACTTCGCCCGGGTGCACTTCATCTCCGCCCTGCACGGCAGCGGTGTCGGCCACCTGTTTGAATCCATCCAGGAGGCGTACCAGTCCGCCACCCGCCGTACCAGCACCGCCATGCTGACCCGCATCATGCAGATGGCCCAGGAAGATCACCAGCCGCCCATGGTGAACGGTCGCCGGGTCAAGCTGAAGTATGCCCACGCCGGTGGTTACAACCCGCCGCGCATCGTCATTCACGGCAACCAGTTGAACGATCTGCCGGACTCCTACAAGCGGTATCTCATCAACTACTTCCGCAAGTCCCTGAAGATCATGGGTACCCCGATCCGGGTCGAGTTCCAGGAGTCGGTCAACCCGTTCGAGGGCAAGAAGAATACCCTGACCCTGAGCCAGGAGCGGCAACGGGATCGCCTGCTGAAGGCGAGAAACAAGACCAAGAAATAAGTGAAAACGGCTGCCTGAGGTAGCCGTTTTTTCTGGTAAAGAGGGGAGTGGTAGAGGGTTATGCTGCCTTTTCCCGCCCAAATGTGAGGAGTCCAGAATGAACCCCCTGATTTGCCCGGCCTGCAGCGCCGCGCTCGATAGCCGCAGCCGCGAGACGAGCTGTCCCCAGTGCCAGGCCCGCTATCAGATCCGGGCCCTGTGCCCGACCTGTGCGCAGGAGCTTGAACGACTCAAGGCGTGCGGCGCTGTGGATTATTTCTGCAATCACTGCAACAGCCTCATCTCCAAGCGTGCGGTCCAGTTTGAACTGACGCCGGTCGAGGCATAAGAAGGCATTAAAAAACCCGGCATGTGCCGGGTTTATTCTGTGTGCTCTGCAATCAGCAAGCTGTAGGAGCGGTTTCGGCGCCATATCTTGCGCTTCATGTCGTTGAGCTTGAGTTTGCGTCTGGGACTCCAGGCACACTTGGTTTTTCTGGTCAGCATCGCTCTTCTGCGTGTGCGCATCTTGTTCTCCTCCCGTGGAGCTAACATCCTGGCGTGGTCGATGGTGCCTGTCGGTGCATTTGTTTATCGGTATCGCAAGTTGATGAATATATTGCGATAAGCACCAATCGACAGGCACTGGCCTGGTGGGATGGTATCAGAGAACGGGGTCGAAAAACACACCCCGTCGGACTCAGTGAGCCGTGATCTGCTTGACCACCTCGGCGATGATGGTGGGGCGCTCCGCGCTGGGCGCCGGCTCGCTGCTGTCATCCTCATCCAACGCCTCACGCCGCTGGGCCTTCTGCTGCTCGTTGTCGAGCCAGAGCAGGCTCTGGTAGTACTGGCGCACGTTGTTGACGTAGTTGCGCGCCTCGCCACCGCGGGCGTAGCCGTAGCGCACCTTGCGGTGCCAGCGGGCCTGTTGCAGCAGCGGCAGCACCTCTTTCACATCGCTCCAGGCATCGGGATTCTTGCCAAGCTGCTTGGTCAGGCGGCGGGCATCCATCATGTGGCCGTAGCCTATGTTGTAGGCGGTGAGGGCAAACCACACCTTCTCGTCCTCCGGTACCGAGTCCGGCACCTTCTCCATCATCTCCTGCAGGTAGCGGGCACCGCCCTTGATGCTCTCCTCCGGGTGGGTTCTGTCACTGACCCCCATCGCCTTGGCGGTGGGTTCTGTCAGCATCATCATGCCGCGTACCCCGGTATAGGAGCGGGCTTGCGGGTCCCAGTGGGACTCCTGATAGCTGATGGCGGCCAGCAGACGCCAGTCGACGACGTCCTTGGCGTGGGTCTGGAACAAGTTCTGGTATTTGGGCAGCAGGCTCTTGGCCCGCTGCAGGAAGGTGCGGGTGTCGACGAAGTCGAAGTTTTGCACATGGCCGAAGTACTTCTCGTCGAGCTTGGCGATGGAGCCATCCATGAAGCGCTGGCCGAAGAAGTCGATGATGCTGGCGTACAGGCTGTCGTCTGGCAGCTTGCTCATGGCCCAAGCCACGGCCTGCTTCTTGGCGAGCGTCATCCCCTCGGTGAGTTCGGGGTAGTAGCGCTGGGTACGGGCCAGCACGGTGTCCTGAACGACTGTGTAGTCCACCTCGCCGTCGGCCACCTGCTTGAGCAGCTCCTCCACGTCCGCGTCCCGGTTGATGCTCCAATCGAGGTTGGGATATTGCTTGCCGAGCTCCTTCATCAGATCCTCACCGGTGGAGCCGGCGGGTACGACTATGGAGCCCTTGAGATCCCCGAGATCCTTGGGTCTGGGGGAGCCGTTGCGATAGACCAGCTTGGGAGAGACCTGGTAGAAGCCGGGGCCGAAGCGAAACAGCTTGCGCCGCTCCGGTGTGACCACGATGGCGGCGGCGGCGAGATCGAGTTTGCCCTTCTCCAGCAGTTCGACCAGCTCGGCGGTGCTGTAGGCCGGGATGATGGTCAGCTTGACCCCTAGCCAGTCGGCATAGTTCTGCGCGAGCTCGTAATCGAACCCCTGAGCTGTGTCGTCTCGTTGGTAATAGGAGGTGGGGCCATACAGGGTGCCAACCCGGATCTCGCCCCGTTGGCGGATCTGCTCCAGCTGGCTGGAGGGGGAGTAGAAGTCACAACCGGCCAGGGCCAGCGTCAACCATATCCCGATGAACAGTCGAAAAATGCAGCGCAAGTAGGTGAGTACCCTTGTTGAAAAAATCGGCATTTGTCAAAAAAGAGGCTCCTTTATACCAGAGAGTGTGGAGCGAGTCACATCGCGCGAGATGAGAAAAACGTTTGTCCGGCGTGGGCCTGATCCCTATAATACGCGCGTCTCAAATTCCCCCCACTCTAAAACTTGGTGAGAAAGGTATATGGAAATCTTGCGTGGTGCCCCTGCACTGTCTGAGTTTCGTGTCCACAAGCTGCTGCAAAGCTTCGCGCAGATAGCAACGAAGGGCGGAGTAGAGATAGAGAGCGTCTATGCCGAATACGTGCACTTTGCCGAGCTATCGAGCCCACTGTCGCCATCGGAGCGAGCGACCTTGGGCCAGCTTCTGCGCTACGGCCCGACCATCCCAGAACACACCCCCAGCGGTCAGCTGTTTCTCGTCACCCCCCGTCCCGGCACTATCTCCCCCTGGTCTTCCAAAGCAACCGACATCGCCCACAACTGCGGCCTGACCCAGGTCAAGCGGCTGGAGCGCGGCATTGCCTATTACCTGCAGCCCAAGGGTGAACTGACGGTGGCGCAGCGCGATGCCGTCGCGGCCCTGCTGCACGACCGCATGATGGAAGTGGTGTTTGGCGAGCTGACCGAGGCGAGTGCCCTGTTTGCCCACCACGAGCCAAGGCCCTTCACCCAGGTGGACGTGCTGGGAGGCGGGCGCGCCGCCCTGGCCTCTGCCAACATCGCCCTGGGTCTCGCGCTTGCCGAGGACGAGATCGACTATCTGGTGGAGAACTTCACCAAGCTTGGCCGCAACCCGAACGACATCGAGCTCTACATGTTTGCCCAGGCGAACTCGGAGCACTGCCGTCACAAGATCTTCAACGCCGACTGGACCATAGATGGCGAGCAGCAACCCAAGTCGCTGTTCAAGATGATCAAAAATACCTTCGAGCAGACGCCAGACCATGTCCTGTCTGCCTATAAAGACAACGCCGCCGTGATGGAAGGCAGCGAGGGCGGCCGTTTCTTCCCGAGCCCCGCCAGCGGTGAGTACCAGTACCACCAGGAGCGGGTCGACATCCTGATGAAGGTGGAGACTCACAACCACCCGACCGCCATCTCTCCCTTCCCGGGAGCGGCTACCGGCTCCGGCGGTGAAATTCGTGACGAGGGTGCGACCGGCCGTGGCGCCAAACCCAAGGCGGGCCTGGTGGGCTTCTCCGTCTCCAACCTGCGCATCCCCGGCTTCGAGCAGCCCTGGGAGCAGGATTTCGGCAAACCGAGCCGCATCGTCAGCGCTTTTGACATCATGCAGGAAGGGCCCCTTGGCGGCGCCGCCTTCAACAACGAGTTTGGTCGTCCGGCCATCCTCGGCTACTTCCGTACCTTCGAAGAGCTGGTGCCGAGCCACAACGGCGTCGAGGTGCGGGGCTATCACAAGCCCATCATGCTGGCGGGCGGCATCGGCAACATCCGCACCGAACACGTCCAGAAAGGGGAGATCCCGGTGGGGGCGGCCCTGATCGTGCTGGGTGGCCCGGCCATGAATATCGGCCTGGGCGGCGGCGCGGCATCTTCCATGGCCTCCGGCCAGTCCGCCGAGGATCTGGATTTTGCCTCCGTGCAGCGGGACAACCCCGAGATGGAGCGCCGCTGCCAGGAGGTGATCGATCGCTGCTGGCAGCTGGGCGACGACAACCCCATCGTCTTCATCCACGACGTGGGCGCCGGTGGCCTCTCCAACGCCATGCCTGAGCTGGTCAACGACGGCGAGCGCGGCGGCAAGTTCGACCTGCGCGCCATCGCGAGCGACGAGCCGGGCATGAGCCCGCTCGAGATCTGGTGCAACGAATCCCAGGAGCGTTACGTGCTGGCGGTCGCCCAGGACAAGCTGCCCCTGTTCAAGGCCCTGTGCGAGCGCGAACGTGCGCCCTATGCGGTGATCGGCACCGCTACCGAAGAGAAGCATCTCACGCTGTCCGATACGCATTTTGACAACCAGCCCATCGATCTGCCGCTGGACGTGCTGCTCGGCAAGGCACCCAAGATGCACCGCGAGGTGCAGAGCCTGCCCGCCCAGGGCAAGGCGCTGCAACTGGACGGCGTCACCCTCTCCGAGGCGGCGATGCGCGTGCTGCGCCTGCCGACCGTGGCGGAGAAGTCCTTCCTCATCACCATAGGCGATCGCACCGTCACGGGTCTGGTGAATCGCGACCAGATGGTCGGCCCCTGGCAGATCCCGGTGGCCGATTGCGCCGTCACCGCCGCCACCTACGACGGCTACCACGGTGAGGCCATGTCCATGGGCGAGCGCACCCCGGTGGCGCTGCTTTCCCACGCGGCCTCCGCCCGCATGGCGGTGGCCGAGGCCCTGACCAACCTGGCGCCGGCTCATATCGGTTCCCTCAAGCGGGTCAAACTCTCCGCCAACTGGATGGCCGCCGCCGGTCACCCGGGTGAAGATGCCGGCCTCTATGAAGCGGTCAAGGCGGTGGGCGAAGAGCTCTGTCCGGCCCTTGGTATCACCATTCCGGTCGGCAAGGACTCCATGTCCATGAAGACCCGCTGGCAGCAAGAGGGTGAGGAGCGCAGCGTCACCTCGCCGCTCTCCCTGCTGATCACCGCCTTTGCCCGGGTGGAAGATGTGCGTAACACCGTCACTCCGCAGCTGCGCACCGATTTGGGCGAAACCGACCTTATCCTGATTGATCTTGGCAACGGCAAGCAGCGCCTCGGCGCCTCGGCCCTGGCCCAGGTCTACCGCCAGCTTGGGCAAAGCGCGCCGGATCTCGACAACCCGGTGCAGCTCAAGGGCTTCTTCAACGCCATCCAGGCGTTGGTGGCAGACCGCAAACTCATCGCCTACCACGACAGATCCGACGGAGGCCTGTTCGTGAGCCTGGTGGAGATGGCCTTCGCCGGTCACTGCGGCCTCGACATCCAGCTCGATCGCATCGGTGGCGACCTGCTGGCGGCCCTGTTCAACGAGGAGCTGGGTGCCGTCATCCAGGTGCGTCGTGACGACAAGGAAGATGTGTTGACCCTGTTGGCCGGTCACGGCCTGGCGGCTTGTTCTCATGTGCTGGGCACGGTACGCGAGGGGGATCTCATCACCCTGGAGCGGGCAGGCACCGAGGTCTATCGCGCCAGCCGCACCGCCCTTCGCACCGCCTGGGGCGAGACCAGCTGGCAGATGCAGCGCCTGCGGGATAACCCGGAGTGCGCGGATAGCGAGCATGCCGCCCGCCAGGATGCGGCGGATCCGGGTCTGCACGCGTCCTTGAGCTTCAATCCGAGCGAGGATGTGGCCGCACCTTACATCGCCCGCGGGGTCTCCCCCCGTCTGGCGGTGCTGCGCGAGCAGGGGGTCAACTCCCACGTGGAGATGGCGGCGGCGTTCGACCGTGCCGGCTTCACCGCCGTCGATGTGCACATGAGCGACATCCTGTCTGGCCGGATCAAGCTGGAGGAATTCCAGACCCTGGTGGCCTGCGGCGGCTTCTCCTACGGCGACGTGCTGGGGGCGGGCGAGGGCTGGGCCAAGTCCATCCTGTTCAACGACGAGGCCCGTGAGCAGTTCCAGCGCTTCTTCGCGCGGGGAGATACTCTGTCCCTTGGGGTGTGCAACGGCTGTCAGATGATGTCCAATTTGCGCGACCTCATCCCGGGGGCCGAGCTCTGGCCACGCTTCGTGCGCAACCGCTCCGAACGCTTCGAGGCGCGCTTCAGCCTGGTGGAAGTGCAGGACTCGCCGTCCGCCTTCTTCGCCGGCATGCAGGGCTCTCGCATGCCCATCGCGGTTTCCCACGGGGAAGGGCGTGTGGAGGTGCGTGATGCCGCTCACCTGAGTGCGCTGCAGCAAAGTGGTCTGGTGGGGCTGCGCTTCGTGGACAACCGCGGTCAGGTGACCGAACAGTATCCGGCCAACCCGAACGGCTCGCCGGACGGCATCTGCGCCGTCACCACAATGGATGGCCGCGCGACCATCATGATGCCGCACCCGGAGCGGGTGTTCCGCACAGTGGCGAACTCCTGGCACCCGGACAACTGGGGCGAGGATGGCGCCTGGATGCGGATGTTCCGCAACGCCCGCGTGCGTCTGGGTTAATCTCAGGTTCATCTCGGTAACAATGAAAAACCGGCCTCAGGGCCGGTTTTTTTATGGGCGCAGGCAAGGGGATGGATCACCCTGCCTCGCTGCCTCGCTGCCTCGCTGCCTCGCTGCCTCGCTGCTTCGCGCCTCACTTGCCCATTGCTTCAGTAGCGTCCAATACCCATCTATTCAGATTTGGGGAGGCGCGCTTGATAAGCAAGGAGAGGAGGTTGGTGAGGGGGGAAGGGGACTGAGGCGCGGCTCTGTCTAGCTTGAGCACGGTAAGAACCCTATATCGGGACATAAAAAAACCGGCCACGGGGGCCGGTTTTTGTTTGGCTGACTGCTTGTCAGCGTAAGACCACGTTCTGGAAACCCTGTACCAAGCTGATGACTGGCTGGGGATAGATACCCAGTGCCACCACCAGGATGGCGGAGAGCAGTACCACCAGGCCACCGGAGGAGAAGGCCCAGTCGGCCCTGGCATCGCGCAGCTGCATGCCGGGTTCGCGCAGGTAGAGGGTGACCATGACCCGCAGGTAGTAGTAGAGGCCCAGGGCGCTGCCGAGCACGATGGCGCCGGAGAGCCACCACAGCTTGGCATCGACGGTGACGCCGATGAGGTAGAACTTGCCGATGAAGCCCAGGGTCATGGGGATGCCTGCCAGGGAGAGCATCATCACCGTCATGACGGCGGTCAGGTAAGGACGGTGCCAGAACAGACCGCGGTAGCTGTGCAGGGAGTCTGCATCCTTGCCGCGGTAGGGGCTGGACATCATGCTGATGACGCCGAACGCCCCCAGACTGGTGAACAGGTACATCAGCAGGTAGACGCCGGCCGCTTCCACCGGCATCTGGCCGAGGCGGCTCGCCACCACCACCGCCAGCAGGTAGCCGAAGTGGGAGATGGAGGAGTAACCCATCATCCGCTTGATGTTGGTCTGGATCAGCGCCAGGAGGTTACCAATGACGATAGAAATGACTGCCATGGCCGCCAGCAACCAGTGGATCATGGGGTCAGAAGTGGCCGGTACCGCCAGATAGAAGCGCAGCAGCACGCAGAATACGGCGATCTTGCTGACGGTCGCCAGGAAGGTCGCGACCGGCGCCGGGGCACCCTCGTACACGTCCGGAGTCCACAGGTGGAAGGGAGCCAGGGAGAGCTTGAAGGCAAAGCCGACCAGCATCAGGCCGAGGCCGCCCATCAACAGCGGATGGTGCGCCGGGCTCTGGGCCAGGGTCAGACCGAGATCGCTGAAGCTGAGGCTCCCCGCCTGGGCGTAGAGCAGCGCCATGCCAAACAACAGGAAGGCGGTGGCGGCGGCGGAGAGCACCATGTACTTGATGCTGGCCTCCAGGGAGTGACGCTCGCGGTAGGCATAGCCCACCAGGCCGAACATGGGCAGGGTCAGCATCTCGATCCCGATAAAGAGGGATGCCAGATGACGGGAACCCGCCAGCACCAGGCCACCGGCGGTGGCGATCAGCAGCAGCAGGTAGAACTCTTCCCGGTTGTCCGGATAGCCCTTGAGCCAGGAGCGGCCGAAGGTACAGGTTGCCAGGGCGCCGATGAGCACCAGCCCCATGTAGAAGACGGCATAGCTGTCCACTTGCAGCAGGGGAGTGACCCCCTGGTCCCCTTGCGCCATGACGATGGGCAGGGAGAAGAGCGCTAGGTTCAGGCCGGTGATGGTCACCGCGAAGGCGGTGTCATCACAGCGTTTCCAGGCGATGGCCAGCATCAGGGCCACCATGGCCCCGGTAGTCAGCAGCAGCGGCAGCAATGCCAGCAGTTGAGCTGCGGTAAACGTCATGACAGTGCTCCTGTAATGGACAAGGAAGGCAGCAGAAGAGAAGTCATCATTGCAGTGCTCCTGTGGCCGGCAGCGCATACCAGTGCAGCACGCTCAGCAGGCTGCTGCTGGCGGTGTCCAGTATGGGCTGGGGATAGACACCGAGCAGCACCAGCAGGCCTGCGATGGTCAGCATCATGGCGAGCTCGCGGCTGTCCAGTCCCTTGAGGACCTTCTCGTCCTTGGGGGCGCCGAAGCAGGCGCGTTGCAGCATGATGAGGGAGTAGACCGAGGCCAGCACCAGACCGAAGGTGGCGATGATGGTCATGATGGGCGCCACCTGGAAGCTGCCGATCAGGATCAGGAACTCGCCGATGAAGTTGCCTGTCCCTGGCATGCCAAGGGAGGCGACCGAGAAGAACAACATGACACCGGGAAGGTAGCGCAGACGCCCCCAGAGGCCGCCCATCTGGCGCAGATCCCGGGTGTGCAGACGCTCATAGAGCTGACCACACAGGATGAACAGACCGGCGGCGGAGAGGCCGTGGGCGATCATCTGAACCACGGCACCTTGCAAGGCCAGCTCGCTGCCCGAGTAGATGGCGATCATCACAAAACCCATGTGGGAGATGCTGGTGTAGGCCACCAGACGCTTGATGTCGGTCTGGGCAAACGCCAGCAGGGCGCCGTAGACGATGCCAAACAGGCCAAGGCCCATGGCATAGGGGGCAAAGGCGGCAGAAGCGTCGGGGAAGAGCGGCAGGGTGAAGCGCAGCAGACCGTAGGCGGCGGTTTTGAGCAAGATGCCCGCCAGGTCCACGGAACCCGCGGTCGGTGCCTGGCTATGGGCATCCGGCAGCCAGCCGTGCAGCGGCACCAGTGGCATCTTGACCGCGAAGGCGATGAAGAAGCCCAGCATCAGCAGCCACTGCACCCCGATGCTCATGGGGGTGTTGAGCAGGTCAAGGTAGTTGAAGGTGAAGACACCGGTGGCGGCGTGGTGGGTCAGCACCAGCCCCAGGATGGCGACCAGCATGATGAGGCCGCTCGCCTGGGTGTAGATGAAGAACTTGGTGGCGGCGTTGATGCGCGACTTGCCGTCGGTGACCGAGTGACCCCAGAGCGCGATCAGGAAGTACATGGGGACCAGCATCATCTCCCAGAAGAAGAAGAACAGGAACAGGTCCACCGCCATGAAGACGCCGAGCACGCCGCCCAGGATCCACAGCAGGTTCAGGTGGAAGAAGCCGATGCGCTGCACTATCTCCTTCCAGGAACAGAGGATCGCCAGCACGCCGATGAAGCTGGTGAGCATCACCATCAAGAGCGACAGGCCATCCACCGCCAGGTGCAAGGAGATGCCAAAGCGCGGGATCCAGGGCAATTGCCACTCAGCCGCCCAGACGGGCAGGCCGGGGTTGGCCAGGGTGAAGTCACCGCTGAGCCAGATGGCGCCGGAGAGCAGCAAGCAGGCGCTCATGGAGAGCAGGGCGACCCAGCGGACGAACTGTCCACCGAGGCGCTCCATCTGCCAGCAGAGCAAGCCGCCGATAAAAGGAATTAACAAGATCCAGAGTAAGGTCACGATATCAGCTCTCGTCTAGGTTCTAGTTCTAATGGGGCAGGCACAGGGCCTGCCGCAGAGTTTGGGCTCATTGAGAGTTCTCAGCCGAGCAGCAGCAGGGCCAGGATCAGGGCGGCGCCCATCCCCATGGAGGCCGCGTACCAGCGCAGCTTGCCGGAGACGGTCCAGGCCAGCAGCTGGTGGCCACCCTGTGCCAGTACGGCGGGCAGATTCATCATCCGATCCAGCGGATCCTTGCCAAGCAGACGGGTCAGCAGCAGGTAGGGCTTGACCCAGAGCTTGTCATACAGCCAGTCAAAGCCCCAGGCGTTGAACCAGAGGGTGCTGAGCAGACGGCCAGGGGCGCTTTCTGCGATGCTCTTTGCCAGGCGGCGCTCACCGAGGAACAGGAAGGCGGCGAGCGCTATCCCCGCGATGGCGATGACGCCGGAGAGGATCTCGAGACTATGGCGCCCCTCTTCGATGTGATCGCCAGGGCCGGCCGGCAGCACACCCGCGAGCGGCGGCGTTATCCAGGCACCGATGGCGGTGGAGAGCACCAGCAGCACCAGCAGCGGCAGCTGGTGGGCCAGACCGTGGCCGGCATGGGCCTGCGTTTGCTCTTTGCCGTGGAAGGCGATGAAGATGAGGCGGAAGGTGTAGAGGGAGGTCAGGAAGGCCCCCACCAGACCGGCCCACAGCAGGGCGCTCTGGCCGCTGGCCTGCACCTGCCAGAGGATGGCGTCCTTACTGTAGAAACCGGCGGTCACCAGCGGCAGCGCGGCCAGCGCCGAGCCCCCGACCAGGAAGCAGGCATAGACCAGCGGCAGGCTCTTGCGAAGGCCCCCCATCTTGAAGATGTTCTGCTCATGGTGGGTCGCGACGATAACGGCACCGGCGGAGAGGAACAAGAGCGCCTTGAAGAAAGCGTGGGTCATCAGGTGGAAGATGGCCCCGTCCCAAGCGCCGACACCCAGGGCCAGGAACATGTAGCCAATCTGGCTCATGGTGGAGTAGGCGAGGATCCGCTTGATGTCTGTCTGCACCAGGGCCGCAAAGCCCGCCAGCACCAGGGTAATGGCACCGACCAGGGCCACCAGATGCAGGATCTCCGGGGCCAGCAGGAAGAGGCCGTGGGTACGGGCGATGAGGTAGACACCGGCTGTCACCATGGTGGCCGCGTGGATCAAGGCAGAAACCGGGGTCGGACCCGCCATGGCGTCCGCCAGCCAGGTCTGCAGCGGCAGCTGGGCGGATTTACCGACCGCGCCACCGAGCAGCATCAGGCAGGCGAACGACAGGGCAGGGGAGCCCTCGGCGAACATCGCCGGCGCACGCACCAGCAGCTCGTGGATGTTGAGGGTGCCAAGCTCGCGGTACAGCACGAACAGCCCGATGGCGAGGAAGACGTCACCGACCCGGGTCACCACGAATGCCTTGAGGGCGGCCGCGCCGTTGGCGGGGTTGCGGTAGTAGAAGCCGATCAGCAGGTAACTGCACAGCCCCACCCCTTCCCAGCCGAGGTAGACGAACAACAGGTCATCGGCCAGTACCAGGAACACCATGCTGGCGATAAACAGGTTGGTGTAGGTGAAGAAGCGGGAATAGCCCTCTTCCCCACGCATGTACCAGGAGGCGAACAGGTGGATGAAGAAACCCACCCCGGTCACCACCCCCAGCATGGTGAGCGACAGCCCATCCAGTGCCAGGCGGAAGGTGGGCTGGAATTCACCCACCGACATCCATTGCCACAGGGTCTGGGTGTAGACGCCGCCTTCCGGCGTGTTGCCGAGAAAGTCGATGCCAACCCAGATTGTGGTCAGGGCAGACAGACCGATACTGCCGACACCGATGAGGGCAGAGGTACGCTCACCGAAACGGCCGATGGAGAAGGCCAGTAGCAGCCATCCCAGCAGGGGGAACAGAAAAGTCAGGTATAGGAGGCTCATCCGCGCATCTCGCTCACAGTGTCCACGTTCAGGGTGTGGTAACGACGATAGAGCAGCAGTAACAGGGCCAGGCCTATGCTGGCCTCCGCTGCCGCCAGAGAAATCACCAGTATGTACATGATCTGGCCATCGGCCTGGGCCCAGCGGCTGCCAGCCACCACGAACGCCAGCGCGGATGCGTTCATCATGATCTCGATACTCATGAGGATAAACAGCAAGTTACGACGAATAAGCAGGCCGCAAAGACCGATGCAGAACAGGATTGCCGCGAGCAGCAAACCGTGTTCCATAGGGATACCACTCATTGCTGACCTCCTTCTTGGTTCGGTTGCGGGGCGGTTTTCGGGACGGAAAGCACTTCCCCGCGCTTGTCCTCACGGCCGAGGTGATAGGCGGTGACCAGACCCGCCAGCAGCAGGATGGAGGCGAGCTCCACCGCCAGCACATAGGGGCCGAACAGGGCGATACCGACCTCCTTGGCGCTGACGTCGGTCAGGCCCAGCTCACCGCCAGTGACGCCGAGGATGCCATAGCCCAGGAAGCCGAGCAGGATGAAGGAGAGCAGGGCCGGGCCACCCCAGGTGGTGGGGGTGAGCCAGTTGCGCTCCTGGGTCTGGGCAGACCCCAAGTTCAGCATCATGACCACGAACACGAACAGCACCATGATGGCGCCGGCGTAGACGATCACCTGCAGGGCACCCGCGAACGAGGCGCCGAGGCAGAAGAAGATCATGGCCACGGCGATGAGCGAGATGATGAGATTCAGCAACGCGTGCATGGGATTGCTGGTGCTGATCACCCGCAGCGTACTGTAAATGGCGACCAGGGCCGCGGCATAGAATGCCAGTTCCATGAATGACTCCTCAGGGCAGCAGGCTCTTGACATCGATGGGCTTGGCTTCGTTCTCGGCGTTGCCTTTCGGCTTGCCGTCGATGGCCATCCCGCTCATGCGATAGAAGTTGTAGTCCGGGTATTTGCCGGGCCCGCTGATCAGCAAGTCTTCCTTCTCGTACACCAGATCCTGGCGACGATACTCGCCCATCTCGAAATCCGGGGTGAGCTGGATGGCGGTGGTGGGGCAGGCCTCTTCGCACAGGCCGCAGAAGATGCAGCGGGAGAAGTTGACGCGGAAGAACTCCGGGTACCAGCGGCCGTCATCCCGCTCCGCCTTCTGCAGGGAGATGCAGCCAACCGGGCAGGCCACGGCGCACAGGTTGCAGGCCACGCAGCGCTCGTCACCGTCGGGATCCCGGGTCAGAACGATGCGACCGCGAAAACGGGGCGCCGCATAGACGGCCTGCTCCGGGTAGCTCAGGGTCTCACGGGGGCGCCAGGCATGGGAGAACACCATGCCAAGGCTGCGCAACTGGGTGCCAACACCCTTGATAATGCTCGTAATTTTCATAGGTGCCTCACTGCACATTTATCAGCACTGGCGTCTTGCTTGATCCCGCTCGGGATGGGCGACGTCCTTACAATCTTCATATCCATATCGGCCTTGTTACGCATTCATCAGCACCACGGCGCCGGTGACCAGCATGTTGATCAGGGTCAGCGGCAGGCAGACTTTCCAGCCAAAGGACATCACCTGGTCGAAACGCGGGCGGGGCAGGGAGGCCCGCAGCAGGATGAAGAACACCATGAAACAGGCGGTCTTCAGGGCGAACCAGATGAAGGGCGGCAGCCAGGGGCCGTGCCAGCCACCGAAGAAGAGGGTCACGATGAGGGAAGAGATCAGCACTATGCCGATGTACTCGCCCACGAAGAACAGACCCCATTTCATGCCCGCATACTCGATGTGATAGCCGTCGGCGAGCTCTTGCTCGGCTTCCGGCTGATCGAACGGGTGGCGGTGGGTGACGGCGACGCCGGCGAACAGGAAGGTGATGAAGCCCAGGATCTGGGGTACCACGTTCCACAGGCCCGCCTGGGCTTCGACTATGTCACGCAGGTTGAAGCTGCCGGTCTGGATGACGATGCCCATGAGCGACAGACCAAGGAACACCTCGTAGGAGAGGGTCTGGGCCGAGGCGCGCAGGCTGCCAAGCAGGGAGTACTTGTTGTTGCTCGACCAGCCAGCGAACAGCACGGCGTAGACCGCCAGCCCCGCGATGGCCAGGATGTAGAGCAGGCCCACGTTGAGGTTCGCCACACCCCAGGTGGGGGTGATGGGCACCACAGCAAACGCCAGAATAAAGGAGGTAAAGGCGATGATGGGGGCCAGTACGAAGATCCGGCGATCCGCGAACGGCGGGATCCAGTCCTCCTTGAAGAACATCTTGACCATGTCGGCCGCCAACTGCAGCAGGCCGAAGGGGCCTACCCGGTTGGGGCCGTAACGATCCTGCCAGAGGGCCAGCAGGCGGCGCTCGATAAAGCTCATGAAGGCGCCTGCCCCCACGATCCCCACCAGCACGATCAGGGCCTTGCCTACCTCCAGCAACAGGTCGATCAGCGCATCGCTCATGCTATGGCCTCCTGCAGGTTATCGATAAAGGCGTGGTGCAGCGCGGTCGGCAGGCCGTTGGCGCCAAGGGGCAGGCCAAGCAGGCCCTGGGCCAGATGGTGACTGACACGCAGGGTCAGCCGCCAGTGGTTGCCACCCCAGGAGAGGGCAATCTGGCTGCCAGCACTGAGGGAGAGACGACTGGCGTCCGCCGGGTTCAGCACCAGGGTGGGATCGCTCATCCGAGCCTGAATGACCGGGCTCTTGCCAGAGAGCTCTTCGCTACCAAACAGCTGATCGTAACTGACCACCTGCAGCGCTTCTTGCGCCTGGAAGGGGGCAGGGATGCTGTCGAACCAGCCCAGGCTATCCTCACCCGGCTCCAGCAGACGGCGGCCGGGATCCCCGGCACGCAGGTTGCCGCCCACCTCGTCCTGGAACTTGTTCCAGGCAGAGGGGGAGTTCCAGCCCGGTGCCCAGGCAAACGGCACCTGTTGCAGGGGTTGGCGGGCACCGGCGTAACCTTCCATGGAGAAGGCGAACGGCGAGTCGGGATCTTGGGCGACCCTGGGTTCGCTCACGTTCTGATCCGCCAGCATGGAGGTGCGGCCGCTATAACGGTGCGGCTCGCGGGCGAGCTTCATGCCACGGATGCGCAAACCGGCGTTGGGGGCGGCTTCACGCATGGTGGCCAGCAGCGGGGCACTGGCGGCGCAGGCACTGCTCACCTCGTCGAAGTTGTTCCAGCGCAGGGGCTTGCGCTCCAGGGCACCTTGCAAGGCGGCCAGCCAGCGCCAGCTCTCGCGCACCTGGATATCGGCGTCGTAGAAGGCGGGGGCATAGACCTGGAAGAAGCGCTGGGCGCGGCCTTCCATGTTGATAAGCGTCCCATCGGCTTCGGCGAAGCTGGCGGCGGGCAGCACCAGACCCGCCTTCTGGGCAGTCTGGGTGTCCTGATGATCGACTACCAGCAGGTGCTGCAGACGGTCGATGACGGCATCGACCCGGCTGCGGGAGGCGCGGCGGTAGAGATCATTCTCCAGGGTGATGAGTGCGAGCTTTTCCCCTCCTTCGATACGCTCGAAGGCGGCTTCCAGCGGCGCGGCGTCCCCGGCCAGCATGGCAAGGCCCAGGCTGTTGGTCTCTTGGGCGACCAGCGCCAGATCCACGGCCTGACCACGGCCCTTGAGGGCGCGGGCAATATTGCTGGCCGCCTCGAGCAGGGCCTGATGACGGGCACCCGAGCCTGCGATGATGAGCGGCTTCTTGGCATTGCCAAGCAGCTCGGCCCACTGGGCGGCCAGGGCTTGCTGCTCAGAAGAGAGATCAGCTATGGCTGGAGCCGAGCCGTCGAGTAGGTGGGCGATGGCGAAGCCGAGGCGCGCCTGATCCGCGTGGGGAGCGTGCAGGGTGCCGCTCGCCACGTCGTCAAGACGGGTGGCATCCAGGCTGGTGATGAGCAGCGGGTAGCGCTCGTTCTGGGCCAGGGTTTGGACGGCGGCAACCTGCCACAAGTCCACCTTCATCTTGCGGGCGATCTCGCGACCCTTGCCCTTGACCGCCTGGCGCAGGGCCAGGGCGATGCGGGCGGCGGTCTGGGTGACATCTTCGCCGAGCACCAGCACGACGTCAGCCTCTTCCATGTCCCTAAGGCTCGGGGTGCGCACGCCGCTCTGTTGCAGGATCTGCAGCATCTTCTGCAGGCATTCCCATTCGCTCTTCTCGACACCGCTGTAGAAGTTGGCGGCACCCACCAGCTCGCGCAGGGCGAAGTTGCTCTCAAGGGAGGCGCGGGGCGAGCCGATGCCGATGATGCCGGATGCGGTACGCAGGGCATCGGCGGCGCGGTTCAGGGCGCCGTCTACCGTGATGGCAAGGCGGTCGTTACCGTCATGGAGCAGGGGCTGGCGCGGACGCTCGGCCAGGTTGACGTGACCGTAGCCGAAGCGGCCGCGATCGCACAGGAAGTAGTGGTTGAGGGCACCGTGATAGCGGTTCTCGATGCGGCGCAGCTCGCCGTAGCGCTCACCCGGGCTGATGTTGCAGCCGACCGAGCAGCCTTGGCAGATGCTGGGGGCAAACTGCATGTCCCACTTGCGGTTGTAGCGCTCCGAATGAGTCTTGTCGGTGAAGACGCCGGTGGGGCAGACTTCCACCAAGTTGCCGGAGAATTCGCTCTCCAGGGTGCCATCTTCGACCCGGCCGAAGTAGACGTTGTCGTGGGCGCCGTAGACACCGAGATCTTCGCCGCCGGCGTAATCCTTGTAGTAACGCACGCAGCGATAGCAGGCGATGCAGCGGTTCATCTCGTGATTGATGAAGGGCCCCAGATCCTGATTCTGGTGGGTGCGTTTGGTGAAACGGTAGCGACGGCTGTTGTGGCCTGTCATCACCGTCATGTCTTGCAGGTGGCAGGCGCCACCCTCTTCACACACGGGGCAGTCGTGGGGGTGGTTGGTCATCTGCCACTCCACCACGCACTTGCGGAACTCTTTTGCCTCCTCGTCCTCGATGGAGATATAGCTGCCATCGGTGGAGGGGGTCATGCAGGACATGACCAGGCGGCCGCGCTTGTCGTCGGCATTCTGATACTGCTTCACCGCACACTGGCGGCAGGCGCCGACGCTACCGAGCGCCGGGTGCCAGCAAAAATAGGGGACGTCCAGACCCAGGGACAGACAGGCTTGCAGCAGGTTATCTGCCCCGTCTACCTCGTACTCTTTACCGTCTACATGAATGGTGGCCATACAACTTCCCTGACTTCAATTAGATAAAATCTTTGGCTCGCGCTGGTTCAGACAGACCAGCTGCGGACACATGATCGCGTCTTACCAGCGTTCGCCCAGCAGGTTAGGCTGGATACCCTTGAGCAACTTGTGATTGTCATTGGGCCCCTTGATGCCGGCCTCGAACTCGGATCTGAAATACTTCATCGCACTGCCAAGGGGCTCGACGGCGCCAGGGGCGTGAGCACAGAAGGTCTTGCCCGGGCCGAGGAAATTGCACAGCTGTGCCAGGGTGTCGAGATCGCCGGGTTGACCCTCGCCTCGCTCCAGCGCCCGCAGCAGCTTGACGCTCCAGGGCAGGCCGTCGCGGCAAGGGGTGCACCAGCCGCAGGATTCTCGGGCGAAGAACTCCTCCATGTTGCGCAGCAGGGAGACCATGTTGATGCTGTCATCCACCGCCATGGCGAGGCCCGTGCCCATGCGGGTACCGACCTTGCCGATGCCGCCAGCGTACATCTGGGCATCCAGGTGCTCGGGCAGCAGGAAGCCGGTACCGGCGCCGCCCGGCTGCCAGGCTTTCAGGCGATAGCCGGGTTTCATGCCGCCGGCGTAGTTTTCAAACAGCTCGCGGGCGGTGATGCCGAACGGCAACTCCCACAGACCCGGGTTGTTGACCTTGCCGGAGAAGCCCATCAGCTTGGTGCCGTGATCTTCCGAGCCCGGCAGCGCTAGTCCCTGATACCAGGCCACGCCGTTGCCTATGATGGCGGGCACGTTGCACAGGGTCTCGACGTTGTTGACGCAGGTCGGCTTGCCCCAGACGCCGGAGACGGCGGGGAAGGGGGGCTTGGCGCGCGGGTTGGCGCGGCGCCCTTCCAGGGAGTTGATGAGGGCCGTCTCTTCGCCGCAGATGTAACGACCCGCGCCCGTGTGGACGAACAGCTCGAAATCAAAGCCAGACCCTAAGATGTTCTTGCCGAGCAGGCCCGCGGCCTTGGCCTCTTCCACCGCACGGCGCAGGTTGGCGGCGGCGTCGACGTATTCGCCGCGCAGGAAGATGTAGCCGCGATAGGCCTTGAGGGCCTTGGCCGAGATGATCATCCCCTCGATCAGCAGATGGGGCAGTTGCTCCATCAGCAGCCGATCCTTCCAGGTGTTCGGCTCCATCTCGTCGGCGTTGCAGAGCAGGTAACGGATGTTCATGCTCTCGTCTTTAGGCATCAGCCCCCACTTGACCCCGGTGGAGAAACCGGCGCCACCGCGGCCCTTGAGGCCGGCGTCCTTGACGGTGCCGACGATCTCGTCAGGGCTCATCTGACTTAGCGCCTTGCGGGCTGCGTCATAGCCCTGCTTGGACTGGTACTCGTCCAGCCAGACTGGCGCACCGTCATCGCGCAGGCGCCAGGTGAGGGGATGGGTCTCGGCCGCGCGCGCGATGCGGTTGGCGGTACCAAGGGATGCCAGGCTCATGGGTAAGCCTCCAGGGTCTTGAGCAGGCTGACGGCATCGAGCCCGCCATAGGTGTCATCGTCGATCATCAAGGCCGGCCCCTTGTCGCAGTTGCCGAGGCAGCAGACCGGCAGCAGGGTGAAGCGGCCATCGGCCGAGGTCTGGCCGGGGGCGAGATCCATCACCTCTTTCAGGCCTGCCAACAACTGCTCGTGGCCGTTGATGTAGCAGACCATGCTGTCGCAGACGCGGATCACATGACGACCCACTGGTTGGCGGAAGATTTGACTATAGAAAGTCGCGACCCCTTCCACGTCGCTGGCGGGGATGCCGAGCTCGGCGGCGATGGCATGAATGGCACCGTCCGGTACCCAGCCGCGGCCCTGCTGCACTATCTTGAGCGCTTCTATGCTGGCGGCGCGGGGGTCTTCGTAGTGGTGTTTCTCATGTTCGATGGCGTCGCGCTCGGCCTGGCTCAGGACGAAACCGTCCTGTTGCCCGGGGACGAGTCCGTCTCCCTTGCCCTGGCACTGGCCTTGTCCCGCTGGGGATGAGTTGTTCTGGCACTGACATTGCTGGCTCATGACTTAACCTTTTGTCGCTTATTCTTCTTGTCCCGTTGCGCCCCGACCGGGGCGCGGCGGGGACTTAACGATCCACATCCGACATAACGAAATCGATACTGCCCAGGTAGGCGATGAGATCCGACACCATCTGGCCGCGGATCACCGAGGGGATCTGCTGCAGGTGGGCGAAGCTCGGGGTCCGGATCCGGGTCCGGTAGCTCATGGTGGAGCCGTCGCTGGTCAGGTAGTAGCTGTTGATGCCCTTGGTCGCCTCTATCATCTGGAAGGACTCGGCGGCCGGCATGACGGGGCCCCAGGAGACTTGCAGGAAGTGGGTGATCAGGGTCTCGATGTCTTGCAGGGTGCGCTCTTTGGGCGGCGGCGTGGTGAGCGGGTGATCCGCCTTGAACGGCCCCTCCGGCATGTTCTTCATGCACTGCTCTATGATGCGCAGGCTCTGGCGCATCTCTTCGAGGCGGATCATGCCGCGATCGTACACGTCCCCATTGGCACCGACCGGTACCTCGAACTCGAACTGATCATAGCCCGAATAAGGGCGCCATTTGCGCACATCGAAGTTGAGGCCGGTGGCGCGCAGACCGCCGCCGGTGACACCCCAGGCCAAGGCCTGCTCCGTGGTGTAGGGGGCAACGCCTATGGTACGGCCGCGCAAGATGCTGTTGCGCATGGCCGCCTTTTCGTAGTCCATCAGTCGCTTGGGCAGCCAGTCCAGCAGATTCTCCTGGATGAGACGGGCCCAGCCCACCGGCAGATCGTGCGCCACACCGCCGATACGGAACCAGGCCGGGTGCATGCGCGCGCCCGTGATGGCTTCGATGATGGTGTATATCTTCTGGCGATCGGTGAAGGTGAAGAAGACGGGGGTCATGGCGCCCACGTCCTGAATGTAGGTACCGAGGAACAGCAGGTGGCTCTGGATGCGGAACAGCTCCGCCATCATCACCCGGATCACGTCGACCCGGTTGGGCACCTTGATGCCTGCCAGCTTCTCGACCGCCAACACATAGGGCAGGTTGTTCATCACGCCGCCCAGGTACTCGACCCGGTCGGTGTAGGGGATGTAGCTGTGCCAGGACTGGCGCTCGCCCATCTTCTCGGCGCCGCGGTGGTGGTAGCCGATGTCGGGCACGCAGTCGCGGATCTCTTCTCCATCGAGCTGCAACACCAGACGGAAGGCGCCGTGGGCGGACGGGTGGTTGGGGCCCAGGTTCAAGAACATGTAGTCCTCGTTCTCGTTGCCCCGGTTCATGCCCCACTCTTCGGGTTTGAACAGCAGGTTGTCCTGCTCCTGATCCTGCTTGACCGCATCGAGCATGAAGGGATCAAACTCGGTGGCCCGCGCCGGATAGTCCTTGCGCAATGGGTGACCCTGCCAGCTCTTGGGCATCATGATGCGGGTCAGGTGGGGGTGACCATCGAAGGTGATGCCCATCAGATCCCACACTTCCCGCTCGTACCAGTTGGCGTTCGGGAAGTGCTTGCTGATGGTCGGCAGGTTCAGGTCGCTCTCTTTGAGCGGCACCTTCAGCATCACATCGGCGTTACGGTCGATGGAGATGAGGTGATAGAAGACGGTGAAGTCGCTCTCGGGCAGGCCGTGGCGATGGCTGCGCATCCGCTCGTCGGTGGCGCTCAAGTCAAACAGCATCACGAAGGGCGAGGGGAGTTTGCGCAAGAAGCCCATCACATCCAGCAGCAGCTCGCGGGAAAGCCAGATGACCGGCACGCCGGTGCGGGTGCTCTGGACGGTGAAACGCTCGGCGCCGAAGTGGGCGAACAGCTCGCCGACCACCTGGGCATCGCCGTGATCGGCGGTCTGCCCCTGGGCCATGGTGTAGTTACTGGGAAATTCTCGAGTCAGTTTCATGATCAGATCTCATCCGGCGTGCGCAGGTTGGTGACGTTGATCCGCTCGCCGCGCTTGCGCTCCTTCTCGGCCTGCATCTGGGGGCGGTAGATCCCCTGATCGCCGACCACCCAGGAGAGGGGGCGACGTTCCTTGCCGATGGAGTCTTGCAGCAGCATTAACGCCTGCAAAAATGCCTCTGGACGGGGCGGACATCCTGGAATATAGACGTCTACTGGCAGGAACTTGTCCACGCCTTGCACGACGGAGTAGATGTCATACATGCCGCCCGAGTTGGCACAGGCTCCCATGGAGATGACCCACTTGGGTTCGAGCAGCTGTTCATACAGGCGCTGGATGACGGGGGCCATCTTGATGAAGGGGGTGCCGGCGATCACCATGAAGTCCGCCTGACGGGGCGAGGCCCGGATGACTTCGGCGCCGAAACGGGCCACGTCGTGGGGGGAGGTGAAGGCGGTACACATCTCCACGTAGCAGCAGGAGATGCCGAAGTTGTAGGGCCAGAGGGAGTTCTTGCGACCCCAGTTGACCGTGTCTTGCAGCACCTCCTCGAGGCGACCGATCATGATGCCGCGTGAGGCCTCTTGGGCCAGGGGATCATCGACGGTCTGGCGCTGTTCCTGGGGGTAGCGCTCAACCGGCGCATCCGGGTCAATCCGGGACAGGGTGTACTTCATGGTGCAACCTCAAAGGGATAATCGGTAATTCAGTCTGGCTTCTTGTCAGTCATGACCGGTTTTTTCGGCGCCCAGTCGAGGGCACCAATACGCCACAGGTAGATGAGACCGACCAGCAGCAGGGTGATAAAGATGGCGGCTTCGATAAAACCGACCCAGCCGCTTTCCCGAACGGAAACGGACCAGGCATAGAGATAGAGCGCCTCGACGTCGAAGATGACGAAGAACATGGCGACCAGATAGAACTTGGCGGAGAAGCGTAGACGGGCGTTGCCAACGGAATCGATGCCGGATTCAAACGGTCTGTTTTTAGCACGACCGTAAGCACGACCGCCCAGCAGGGCTGCCAGGCCAATCATGGCCAGGCAGATACAGATGGCCCCAATGACATAGACAATAAAAGCCCAATGCTGGACAGCAATATCAGCAAACATAGGAGTTTTCCCTAACCGAATTAATCATGTGACTTAACAAGGATGCTACGTATTATGCCACTTCCATACTGATTTACATGTCATTTCAAAGGATTAATTATTAATCATCGGGAGGAAAATCGCTTTTTGCTAGCGGGGTCAATTTTCTCATTTGAGAATCATTTTCAATCGCTTTTACGAGAGGGCGGATTGAGTTGATTTGGCGGAAAAATAAACTAATCGGAAAAACGAAAAACCCCGCATGGCGGGGTTGTTCATTCGAGAGATGTTAACATCCTGATTACATATGGCGCGTGTGTTGATCAGGGTTTGAGCACAGGGAGAGACTGTTCGGCCGCCTTGCCCTGGGAGAGCACTATCTCCACCCGCCGGTTGGCTTGGCGGTGGGCCGGGGTGTCGTTCGGAAAGCGCGGCTGGGTATCGGCCGCCCCTTGCGCCACAACGCGGCGGGAATCCAGCCTGGGGTTGGTGAGCAGGGTGTGCACTATGGTCGCCGCCCGCAGCACCGACAGTTCCCAGTTGTTGCGATAGAGCTCCACCGGGGCCTGGGAGTTGTCGGTATGGCCGGTGACCACTACCATGCCCGGGATATCCGCCAGCACATCGGAGACCTTGTTGACCAGGGGTATGAACTGGGGCTGCAGGAAGGCCGAATCCGCCGGGAACAGGGTCTTCTCGCCGATGCGGATCACCAGCTGGCTGCCAAGCTGCTCCACCTCGATCTCTTTGGACTCGATCTGGCTCTTGAGCTGCTGCTCCAGCTTCGGCTTGGTGACGGTGGCCCAGTCCTGCTCCTTGGTCTTGTGGGGCCAGGCCTCGGTCGCGCTCGGCTTCTCCGAGGCGCCTATGGTCTCGTTGAAGGGATCGGCCGCCGCCGCCGGGGTCTGGGTATCCAACACCTGCTCTTTCTGGGAGGTGCCCGGGGTGGTCTTGGACTCGGGCTCCAGGATGCCGGTGCCCCCCTGCATCACGGGGGAGCCGGCTGGCATGGAGATGAGGCCAATCTTGCCAAGGGATTCGATAAAGCCCTGGATCAGCACCCGGGTCTCCGACTGCTTGGCCATGGCGAAGGAGTAGAGCACCACGAACAGGGCGAACAGCAGGGTCATGAAGTCGGCATAGGAGACCAGCCAGCGTTCATGGTTCTCCGGTGCCTCAGGCTTTTTCTTTTTGGCCACCGTGACCTCCGAGGTAGGGTTCGAGGGTGACTTGCAGACGCTGCTGGGATTCGCCGTCCACGATGCAGAGGATGCCGGTCAGGGTCATCTCCTTGTAGTGGCGGATCTGATGGGCGAAGCCCTTGTAGCGGTTGCCAAACGGCAGGAAGATGAGGTTGGCGGCGCCCACCCCGTAGATGGTGGCGATGAAGGCCACCGCGATGGCGCCACCGAGTTTGTCCGGCGCATCCAGCAGCCCCATGGCGTGGATCAGGCCAAACACGGCGCCGACGATCCCCATGGTCGGGCAGTAGCCGCCCATGGCTTCATAGAACTTGACCGTCTGTTCGAGATCTTCGTGCTCGAATTCGATCTCGTTCTCCAGCACCTCGTGGATCTTGGTCTTCTCATAACCATCGACCATCATCTGCACCCCTTTTTGCAGGAAGGGATCCTTGATGTCGTCGATCATCCCTTCCAGCGCCAGCATGCCGCTGCGTCTGGCGTTGCCCGCCAGGGTCTCCAGCAGCTGGGCCTGCTCCAGCATGTCGAGGCGAGGAGGGGAAATGAGCCACTTGAAGCGCTTGAGCGTCTTACCGACCACGGAAAAGGGGAATTGAGTCAGGGCGGCGCCCACGGTTCCCCCGATCACGATGAGAAAGGCGGGGAGATCGAGCAGGGCGCTGGGATGGCCCCCTTCGATCAGGTTGCCACCCAGTATGGCTGCCAAGGCTAACAGCAAACCGATCAGACTCATGTATCCATGTCCCTCTGCGTAAAATGTGGCTAGTGTAGCCATTTAACTATCAGTTTTTCAAAAGGATATCCAATCGGCGAGCAATATCTGACGCGCCAGGCCGAACCGGGTATCTCCTTGTGTCGGCCTGGATGGGAAAATCATGAGGGGGAGCAGGGCTTGATGTCAGGAATGACATGTTGCCGGCGGGACGACATTGGCCCGGGGTGGTCCATGAGAGTGTGATATGTGATGACGAGTCAAATAAGTGATGTAAATCACTGTCATGTGTCACCTTGTTAGCGGTTTATCCTTGTTTGACGATATCGACCGAGATCTCCACCGCCGGAACCGAGCCCCTGTTTTCGAGCCAGTGGGTGGTATTTCTGTCTTCCGGCCAGCCGACACCCGGCCCGTAATCCGTGGCGACGCCATCGCGATGATCCGTGATGGTGCCTTGCAGTATGTAGACTGTGCCCGGCCTCTCCTTGTGATCATGGAGTGGGCCAAAGACAGCGCCCGGTGCCATGGTCACCAGCCGCATGCGCAGTTGGCGACCTGCCATCCCTTCTATCTCGGGGCCAAGATCGACGCTGGTCAGCAGGGTGACGGTGACACCTTGCGTAGGGGGAACTGCATGTTCCTTGCTCATTGCGCCTCCTTCTGGTGCAACCGGAGTGAGAGGACTGTCATCTCAGTAAAGCCCAGCCACAGTCGGTTGCCACAGATGAGCCATCGCTCTGAACATTCCTTGATCGCAGCAAAGTGAAAAGCCTGATCGGGGAATAGATAAGAGGGGTAAGAAGAGTGCGTGGTTGTGGTGACGAGAGGCGTGAGGACGATGTACGGGCAAGGGAAGGGTATGCGGCAGAGTCTTAAAAGCAAAAAACCGACTCTGAGGTCGATCCTGCAATTTAGCGGGGTCGGGATTGACTCGCGCCTTCCCTGGCGCTCGCCCTGCGGGCAGCCTGCGGCTGTCCAGGAGGGCTATCCTGCCCTCCTGTCGAACCAGGGTCCAAATCGAGCCGCCCATCATCGGATAAAACAAAAAGGCCTGTCTTGCGACAGGCCTTTTTGTTTTATTTGGCGGTGAGGGAGGGCTGATTCGCCACTGCGTGGCTCACCCCTTCGGGGCGGCCTGCGGCCGTTCATCGCGGCAAGCCGCTCTGCTCGAACCCGGCGAGGGTTCTCACCCTCCCTCCTCAACATCAGAGTACATGTCAGCTGGATAGCAAAAAACCGACCCTGAGGTCGGTTTTTCTAATTTGGCGGTGAGGGAGGGATTCGAACCCTCGATACGTTGCCGTATACACACTTTCCAGGCGTGCTCCTTCAGCCACTCGGACACCTCACCAAATTTTCGACTGCGGTTTAACGTGTCCAATCACCACGTCGTTCACCGCGCTGTTGCGCTGGAACGGGGCGTAAGATAGGGGAAAGCCGGGCCTGGGTCAATTACTTTTCCCCTTATTTTTCATCATCTTTATCGAACGCCTATCCCTTGAGCAGAATGCCGGTTTTTTAAGCCCTGTCAGGGTTTGTCCAAAATGATCAGGCTGTCCGGCAGCTCGTTCTGATCCCGGGTGGCCGGGAAGGCATCGGTCAGTATGTCGCTGGTACGTTCGACGCACTCGAGGAAACCCTGCTCGATCTCCTTGTTGCGCACCCGCACCACGAAGTCGTCGATGATCTGCTGCCACTGCGCATTGTCAATGTGCTGGGCGATGCCATCGTCCACCAGGATCTCCACATAGTGCTCGGCCACCGACACGAAGATAAGCACCCCGAGCCGGTCTTGGGTGCGGTGCAGCCCCTGCTCGACAAACTGCAGGCGTGCCATCAGGGCGGCGCGATGTTGGCGCACCTTCTTGGGAATGAGCCGCATCTTGATGGGAGTCCAGTGGAACAGCAGGCTCAGCAGCAACCAGACCGACCACTGCACCAGCAGGATCTCGTACCAGCCGAGCCAGAAGCCGAGCTGGAACACCAGTAGCGGGGTGAGCATGGCGAGCAGGGCCGCCCAGAGGGTCGGGATGTAGCGGTAGCCGTCGCTGGCTGGGGCCAGCACCGTGACCAGCTCGGCGTCCGTTGCCTGTTCGGCCTGTCGCACCTTGGCCTGCAAGGTGTGATAGAACTGTTTCGAAATCATTGTGTTATCTCTTACTCCTCGATTACCAGCCACCGGAGGCGCCGCCGCCACCGAAACTGCCACCACCGCCGCCAAAACCGCCGCCACCAAAGCCTCCACCGATCCGCCCGGCACCAAAACCGCCGGCCAGATAGGCGGCTCGGCGACGACCACCGGATCCGCCACCGCCACCCCCTCGCAGGTTGTGCAAGATGATCATGGCGACCACCACCAGAATAAACAGCCAGGGGCCGCCACCCTTCTCGTCCTTGGCGGTGTCTCGGGGCTGATACTCACCGGCCAGAGCCTGCATGATGCCCTGACTGCCGGCGACGATACCGGCCACCATGTCGCCGCGCTTGAAGGCGGGCAGGATCCGGGTCTGGATGATGTTGGCGGCGATGGCATCGGGCAGGGCCCCTTCCAGGCCATAGCCCACCTCGATGCGCACCTTGCGCTCATCCTGGGCGATCAGCAGCAGCACGCCGTTGTCTTTTCCCTTCTGGCCTATACCCCAGTGGCGGCCGAGCTGGTAACCGTACTCCTCTATGGTGTCGCCATTGAGGCTGTCGATGGAGACCACCACCAGCTGGACGCCGCTGCGCTTTTCAAACGCCGCCAGTTGCTGGGTCAGCTGGTGGGCCTGCTTGCGGGACATCAGGTTCGCCTCGTCCACCACCCGGCCGCTCAGGGCAGGGAAGCTGGGGGCCGCCTGCAGGGCCGCCGTCCACAGCAGCAGACAGCAGAGCAGCGCCTGCAGTAGCGGGTGTACCTTACTCATGTGCGAGGGCGTGGGCCAGGGCCCACGGGTTATTCGGCTCATTGGAAGCTGACCTTGGGCGCCTCGTCGGCACCTGGCTTGGCGCTGAAGCTGGGTTTGGCGGTGAGATCCGAGTAGAGCAGCTTGGACCAGATGACCCCCGGGAAGGTGCGGATCTCGGTATTGAACTGACGCACCGCCTCTATGTAGTCGCGACGGGCCACGGCGATGCGATTCTCTGTGCCTTCCAGCTGGGCTTGCAGGGTGAGGAATTGCTGATCCGCCTTCAGATCCGGGTAGCGCTCGACCACTACCATCAGCCGGGAGAGGGCGCTGGAGAGCTGATCCTGGGCGGCTTCAAACGCCTTGAGCTGGGAAGGATCGCTCACCTGCACGCTGCCGACCCGGGCGCGGGCATCGGTCACCGCCTTGAGGGTCTCCTGCTCATGGCTGGCATAGCCCTTGACGGTGGCCACCAGGTTGGGAATGAGATCGGCGCGGCGCTGATACTGGTTCTCGACCTGGCCCCAGCTCGCCTTGACCTGCTCGTCCAGGGTCGGGATGTTGTTCATGCCGCACCCGGTCAACCCCAGCAGCAGGGTCAACATCAACAGGCTCTGTGTGGTCGTGCGCCAGAGAGAAGTGGCCATCTTGTTGTCTCCATTGGATGTATTTAATTCGGCGTTGACACCATACCAGCTAGTGGTCAGCCGCCACAACGGCTGGGTAGGGTGGGGGCGCGGTAGCTCATGGACACCTTGGGCAACTGGGGTTTGTCTTTGAGCCAGGAGGCCAGTTCGGCGCCGCAGCCGTTACCCGGGGGGATGGGGGCCTGGGGCTGGCAATCCGGGCTGCCCGCCGGGCAGCGCAAGCGCACGTGAAAATGGCTGAAGTGCCCGACCCAGGGCCGCAATTTGGCGACCCAGGGTTCGTCTGGCGCGCGCTTGCAGACTTCGGCCTTGAGCACGGGATTGATAAAAATCCGTGCCACCTCGGGCTGGTTGGCCGCCAGACGCAGCAGATTGAGCTGCTGGGGTCCGAAGCGACCCGGCAAGACGCGATAGCTGGGCTCGTCGATCAGCGCCCACTCCTTGGGGGCATCCTGCTCCCATTTGCTGATGGGGCGGTTGGCCATCCGAAACCAGATGTCGGCATCGAGCCCGGTCTGGTGGCTGCGGTGGCCCGAACTGAAGGGGCCGCCGTGCGCCATGGCCAGATCGGCAATGTAAAGATCCGGCATGCCGGCCATCTTGGTGCGGCTCGCCAGCACTTGCAGGTAGTGAATGAGATCCGGGTGGCCGTAATAGCGCAGCCGCTTGCTGCGAATGACCTGATAGCCGGGACCTGACAGGGGCATGGCCACGGCATTTTTCAGGCAGCCGGCGGAGTAGCCGCCAATCGCTTCGGCATAGAGGGCGCTGGTCATGAACAACAGGCTGGTGGCAAGCATGAGACTCCCGGTGGCGGTGCCCTGGATACGGGCTCAAGTGTGGGCTCAGATAGCCCCAATCATACCAACAGAGGCGAGCGCTCGTCATCCACGCCGCGGCTCGGGTTGCCACGGGCAGGTCGGCTCGCGCACAATGCGCGCCAAACAAGCCTGCGGCAACCCAAAACCAGTCTGGTTGCGACAATTGAGTGAAGGAGTGAGAGATGAGGGTCAGTGAACTGGCATCAAGGGTGGATGTGTGTTGGTTGATGCCGCCGGCCGGGCGCTTTTACGGGGTCATGGCGAGCCTACTGCTGGCGAGCCTGGCAACGGTCGTGGCGGCGCTCTGGCTGGGCTATCCTGAGATGGGGCTGCTGCCCTGGGTCGGCCTGGTGTTTGGCGGCATAGTGCTGCTGATGATGGTGTTGCCACGCAACTGGCAGCCCTGGCGGCTGGCCGAACTTGCCTGGGATGAGGCTCACCTCTATCTGCTCAACGGCGGCAATGATCAGGCGCTGGCACTGCCCAGATCGGCGCTGGTGGGCATAGAGCGGGATCGCAAGGTGGGTCACGATGGCCAGTGGCTCGACTTCAGCCTGGATCTTGCCCTCGATGCCGAGACCCTGGCCAAGGCGACCGCCCTGCTGGGGCTGACCAAGGAGGGTACCCACGAGGTGGTGCCCGGCGTCTATCGCTTCGGCTTTAAGCGAGCCTGGCACAGTCGGCGCGCCCTCGGGGCTCTGCTGGCCTCCCTGCAGCCTGCCTAACTTGACTATTTTCTCGACAATTTGCCATAAAGCTCAGATACTGCCTCTGATTCGAATTGATCTTTCCTGCCCTGATAGTCCAAGAGATCAACAACTTGGGCCATGGGGTGGGGAGTGCCACGGCATGATGCCATGGCAGGTCCGGCATGGGGGTTGTGCCCTTACTGCCACGCCGGTGGATGCATAGATAAGGCACCTTGAATCGAGAGTGGATGGCATGAAGATTTACGTAGGTAATCTGTCGTACCGGATGACGGCCGACGAACTGACAAATGTGTTCAGCCAATTTGGGCAGGTAGACAAGGTCGATATCATCATCGACCGCGATACCGGTCAGTCCAAGGGATTTGGCTTCATTGAAATGCCAGTGAATGGGGATGCCGAGAAGGCCATCGCCGGTTTGCATGGCACCGAAATAGGTGGCCGCACCATCACAGTCAATCAGGCCAAACCGAAGACAGATGCACCTCGTGGTCGCCCCCAGCGCCATCGTTGAATCGTCTCGATAACGAAAAACGGCATGGAGAGATCCATGCCGTTTTTGTTTGTGTGGCGCGAGGACGCCCGGCAACCCGGCCAATGTAAAACGGTATGGACAAGCCCATACCGTTTTTTCTCTAGCACCTTCCGCACGCTGCGGGGATCAGGGCACGTCGTAGCCGAGCGCGGCCTTGCGGATGCGGAACCACTGCTGGCGATTGAGCACGATGGACTCGGCGGCCACGGCGGCGGCGATCCGCTCCCGTTTGCCCGAGCCGATGAGTGGCAGCGGCTGGCTCGGCAGCATCATGACCCAGGCGTAGACCACCTGCTCCATGGTCTGGGCGCCTACCTCCTGGCGGATCTGATCGAGCTCGGCACGCAATGGGCCATAGGCCGGATCCTTGAACAGCCGGCCGCCGCCGAGGCAGGACCAGGCCATAGGTTTGATGCGCAGCTGCTGGCACTGATCCAGGGTGCCGTCCAGCGTTCCTTCCTGATGCAGCGGCGAGATCTCCAGCTGGTTGGTGACCAGGGGGAAGGAGAGGCGCGATTGCAGCAGGTCGAACTGGCGGGCGGTGAAGTTGGAGACCCCGGCGTGCTTGATCTTGCCCGTCTGCTTCAAGGTGATGAAGGCATCGGCGACCTCGTCGGCATCCATCAGGGGATCCGGGCGATGGATCAGCAGCAAGTCCAGGTGATCGGTGCCGAGCTTTTGCAAGGAGGCCTCGGCGCTCGCGATGATGTGCGCCTTGCCGGTGTTGTAGTGATTGAGAGCGTGTTCCGGCTTGGCGGTCAGCGCTATGCCACACTTGCTGACGATTTCCATGCGTTCACGCAGGGAAGGCTCGAGGCGCAGGGCCTGGCCGAATGCTTCTTCGCACTGGTAGCCGCCGTAGATGTCGGCGTGATCGATTGTGGTCACCCCCAGATCCAGGTGGTATTTCATCAGATCCAGCAGGGCTGAAGGGGAGAGTTGCCACTCCATCAGGCGCCAGTAGCCCATGATGAGACGGGAGAAGGTCGGGCCTTGGGCGTGCAGGGCTAGGCGGGATACGGACATGATGACTCCTTCGCGGATAGCGGGAATAGACGGATAAGGGAAATAAATGCTGACAGCATCTTGGTCTCTTCTGGCGGACAAGGCAATAATGCCCCCCTCGTGAGTTCGAACTTTGGTTCTGAGTCCTGGACAGGAGAGAGTGTGATGAACGGGTTTGCCAGCAGGCTGCAGAGCCTGATCGGGGAGGGGAGCGTGAGCGCGTTTGCCCGCAAAGTAGGCTTGAGTGAAGCCTTGATCCGCAAGTATCTGAAGGGGGCCGAGCCCGGTCTTGGCAAGGCCAACCAGATCGCCATGGGGGCCAACTGCTCCCTGGAGTGGCTCGCCACCGGTTGCGGCTATCTCTATCGTCAGGCCGAGGTGGTGGACAGAGAGGCGCTGGCGGCGGCGGGTACCCTGCTGCAGGAGCGGCACCCCGAGCAGGCATTGCCCGGTGAAGAGCAGCTCGTCACCCTGCTCGCCTACTACCAGTTCCTGCGCAGCCACAAGCAGGGAGATGGATTTTTGGATCTGGCGCGGGCGCGGGAGTTCGGCCGCCATCTGAGCGAGGCCTGAGCTTGCCCCGCATCCGCCGGTGAGTCTGCAGCGAGCGATTCTTCTGATACCCTCTAAACAAACGGCAAATCCAAGGACATGGAGATGAGCTATCTGATCCTGGGCAGTGGCGGGCTGGGCACGGCGCTCGCCCATGAGCTGGCACAGCGGGGCGAGGAGTGGTTGCTGGCGGGCAGACAGGCGCCAAAGGGGCTGGATCCGGCCTGCTATTTTCCCCTGCAGGAGGTGGATGCACTCGCCTTCGAGGCCCTGTTTACCCTCTATGATGGGGCCAGTCTGCCGACTGTGGTGATCAACACCATTGGCCTTCTCTATGATCTCAATCACATGCCGGAGCGGCGGGTGGAGGAGGTGGATCCCGAGTGGCTCGGCGAGAGTCTGGAGGCGAACGCCTGGCCCCAGCTCGCCCTGGGCGCCAGCCTGAGCCGCTTGATGACACCGGACTCCCGCCTCTGGCTCTGCACCCTTTCTGATCTGGCGGGCAGCCTGGGGCAGGCTGAATCAGGTCAGCCGGGCATTGGCAGTCGCTACAGCTACCGCATGAGCAAGGCGGCGCTCAACATGGGAGCCAGGCTACTGGCGGCCGAGTGGGCCGAGCGCTTCCCCGGCGCTGGGGTCATTACCGTGCACCCCGGGCTCATGGATACTCCCCTGCAGCAACCCTTCAAAAATGAGCTGGACCCGGCGCAGTTGCAGGATCCCGCCCGGGTGGCGCCGCGACTGCTGGATCTCATCGGCACTTTGACCCAGTCCGACTCGGGCCGCTTCCTGGACTTGCAGGGAAAGCCTCTGCCCTGGTGAGTAGCAGGGCTCACATTCCCGCATCCCGTCCCTTGCCAGCACAGCCCTGGCTGGTTAATGTCATCGACCTGCACCAGGAGGATGACATGCGCTATATCGATTTACGAAGTGATACCGTGACCCAGCCCACGGAGGCCATGCGCCAGAGCATGCTGCACGCCGAGGTGGGGGATGATGTCTATGGAGAAGATCCCAGCATCAATGCGCTCGAACACAAGGGCGCCGAGCTGCTCGGCAAAGAGGCCGCCCTGTTCGTGCCCTCGGGCACCATGTCCAACCTGCTGGCGATGATGAGTCACTGCCAGCGTGGCGAAGGAGCCGTGCTCGGCTCGGCGTCCCACATCTACCGCTATGAGGCGCAGGGCTCTGCCGTGCTGGGGTCCGTGGCCCTGCAACCTCTCCCCATGCAGGCGGACGGCACCCTGGCGCTGGCGGATGTGCGCGCCGCCCTCGCCCCCGATGATGCCCACTTCGTCCAGACCCGGCTCATCTGCCTCGAGAACACCCATAACGGCAAGGTGCTGCCACTGAGCTACCTGCATGAGATGCGGGCCTTCGCCGACAGCCGAGGTCTGCAACTGCACCTGGATGGCGCCCGGCTGTTCAATGCGGTGGTGGCGAGCGGTGAATCGGTGCAGGCCATAGCCGCGCCCTTTGACAGCGTCTCCGTGTGCCTCTCCAAGGGGTTGGGGGCACCCGTGGGCTCTCTGCTGGTGGGCTCCCGTGACTTCATCGGGCGGGCCAGACGGCTGCGCAAGATGCTGGGGGGCGGCATGCGTCAGGCGGGGATCCTGGCCCAGGCCGCGCTGTTTGCCCTGGATCAGCATGTGACCAGGCTGGCAGACGATCACCGCCGTGCCAAACGGTTGGCAGAGGGGTTGGCAGCCTTGCCCGGCATCGAGCTGGAGCTGGCCGAGGTGCAGACCAATATGGTGTTCCTGCGTCTTTCGAAAGAGCAGAGCGAGCGCTTGCTGGCCTTTATGAAGGAGCGCGGCATCCTCTTCTCCGGCTACGGTGAGATGCGGCTGGTTACCCATCTGCAGCTCACCGACGATGACATCGAAGAGGTGATCGACGCCTTCACCGAGTACCTGAGCGCATGACACTCTTGGTCATGGCTCTCGGATGAGATAACAAAAAGGGCGCCTGATGGCGCCCTTTTTGTCGAGGTCGATGGCGGGATCAGCCTTGGCGCTGGCCCATGATCAGCATGGCCTCGTCGGTGGCGTCGTAGATCATGATGGCCAGATGGGTGACCTGGCCGCCAAAATCGGCGAGCGGTACCAGGGTCAGGTTCTGGTACATGTGGGGTGCCGAACCCGTGATGGGGCGGTAGTTGGAGAAGCGCAGCAGGTAGGGGCGCTGCTCCCAGGTGCTGAAGGCGCGGTTGTTGAGCTTGAACACCATGTTCGCCTTGCGTTCGAACCAGGCCCTGTCGACGTCGGGGAAGAGATCAAACAGCACCTGATCCCGCACCTCGCCCGCCAGCCGGCCGCTGTGGCTCTCCATGAAGCCGTTCCACACCTGTACCCTGTGCTCCTTGTCGAGCACCACCAGCCCCACGTCCAGGTTCTGGACTATGTTCATCAGCCAGTGAAATTCGCGGATTTCCATGGTCACTCCTCTGTGTCTTGTCTGGTCATTTATGCTGCCGGAGGGCCTTTTGGCCTCTAGAGCATATGCATGATCTTGTGATTCATGGTGGCGATGGAATCTTCGGTGAACAGCAGCAGGAGATCGCACTGCACCGCGTGTCCCTGGATCCGGTAGTTGATCTCGATGGCCAGGGTGCGGCGCCAGCGGCTCTGGTTGGTCTGGATGAGATCTTGAATGGATCTGTGTTGACCCAGTACCACGGGATGGCCCTGGCTGAAGGGGGTGTCGAGCTGGTTGGCGTAGCCGCGCAGGAAGGCGCCGATCAGCACGTTGGCCGTGTCCATCAAGAGCTCCAGCTCGACGCCGTGATCGAGCGGGCCCTGATGGTTCATCAGTCTGGCGAGATCCTGGAAGCTGGCGTCGTGGAACAAGATGAGCGCCTCACCCGCGATGCCGGCGCCGATGAAGCCCTGGCAGACGGCGGAGAGGGTATCGGACTCGGCGGCGGCCGAGAGCGCCATGTGCAGCTCGGAGACCTCTAGCACGTTGACGTTCGGGATAGGCAGCAGCACGAAGGCACCGAGCAACCGGGCCAGCAGATCGGCGGCCTGACCCATGGCGACGTTGGCGAGCTCCTGGTAGACGTCCCTCAGCTCCGGGGTGAACTGGATGGCACTCTGCACCGGGTGTTGGTCGCTGCCCTGGACGGCAACGGGTAGAGGCGCTGGGGCGCTTTGCTGCCACAGGCCGTGCCGGCGCAGCAGTTCGCGCAGGGTCTCGGGAGCGGCGGGTTTCTTGATGAAATCCAGGGCCCCCAGCGCCATGACGCGCTGATAGGCTTCCGGCTGGATGTCGCCGGAGACCACGATCACCTTGTTGCGAAGCCCTTCCCGCTGGAGGGTCTCCAGCACCCCGTAACCATCCATTTCTGGCATGGTCAGATCCAGAAAGATCAGATCCCCATTGCCCATCAGGATCTGCTCCACCCCTTCCAGACCATCGGCGGCCTGGTGCAGCTTGATGTTCCAGTCCGCGGGCAGGGCGCGCGCCAGTTGTTTGCGAGCGAAGCCCGAGTCATCACATATCAATACATTCATAGTGTTAGCGGACCTGTGCAACGAGCGTTGCGCTAAGTGTGCGCCATCAAGCGTCAGATGCAATGGGCAAGGGCATGGCCGGCAAGAATTGATCGTCCCGCTGATGGTGGCGGTAGCGCACGGAATATTTTTCGACGAACTCGGCGAACATCTTAACACGCAGCGGGGTGAACTGGGGCTGGCAGCGCAGCATGTAGAAGGGGCGCCGGCCCGATTGCCAGTCCGGTAGCACGGCCACCAGCTGCTCGTCCTGCAAGAAGGGGTGCACATAGTGCTGGGGGGCATTGACGATGCCAAGGTGGCGCCTGGCGGCCCGCACCGCGGCCTGGGTCTGGTTGACACTCAGGCGCGGCGCGCGCTTGACCTGTACCATCTGCTCGTCTTTCCCGATCAGTTGCCAGTGCTGGTGGGGCCAGCAGTAGATGAGATCGTGCTCCTCCAGCTGCGCCGGGTGGGATGGGGTGCCCATCTTCTCCAGGTAGAGGGGGGAGGCGAACAGGCCGTATTCGATGTGCCCGAGGCAGAGGGCGTTGGGCAGGGACTGGGGCAGCTCGCCGTTGAAGAACACCAGATCCCTGTCCTGATCGCTGAGGGGGGAGTGATCGTTGGTCTGGCTGATGTCGAACTGCACCCCGGGGTAGCGCAGGCCGAAGTCGGCCAGCATGTCGACCAGTATGGTGTTGGAGAGGGCGATGGGAGCGGCGAGGCGGATAAGGCCGCTGATGTCCTGCTCCTGACCCTGAATTTCGCCGGTGGCTTGCTCTATGTCGGCGAGCGGGGTACACAGGCGCTCGTAATAGCGCAGCCCCTCGTCGGTGAGGCGCAGCTTGCGGGTGGATCTGTGGAGCAGGGTATGGCCGAGCTGCTCTTCCAACTGGGAGATACGTCGACTGATGGTGCCGGTCGGCATGCCCAGCGCGGCAGCGGCGTGGGAGAAACCGCCCTCTTGCACCACCTTGACGAACAGATAGAACTCTTCGATGTACTTCATAAGCGGCTTAGGGGGTATTTGTAACAAGCCAGAGACCTTATGAAGAGTCGCCTGGCTTGGCAAGCGCAATCGGGCGTTTAATTGATCTGGATTAGATTCGACTCCCGCCGGTATTGATTGAGCAAATGCACAAAATCCGTGGGGGGGCGATCCAGGCTGTTGTCCGGCACCAGCAGGTCATACCCCAGCAGATCCCGCAGCCTGGTCATGCGGTTGCCGAGCATGGCGATCACCCCCTCGTAGCGTTGGCCGGACGGGGAGCGAAAGTGACTCTCCTCCAGCAAGCCTTCCCCCAGCAGGCCGGATCCACAGCTGCCGCCGAGGCAGTTTGGCTGCTCGCTCTGCATCGCCTGCAGCAGCACGGCGCGCTGTTCGGTCAGCAGGCGCACCGCCAGCCGGGGTGTGATCAACGTCAAAAAATCGTCGTAATCCTTTATCTTCAATCCAATGTAGGGCAGGGCCACCAGATCCCACCCCAAATGGATACGTGGCTGGTCAATTCGCTGAATATTTCTCCATTTCAGGATCCAACCACCGTACTTGTGGTGATATTGCAGACAATCCTGACAGAGAGAGAGACTAAAATGAGGCTCATGGAGTTTCAGCACGCCGACAAAAGCTGTCATCAGGCCCGCGAGCAGGAGGGAGATGGCGGGGATTAATAGTTGTTCGCGAAGGAAAAAAAGTATAAAAATCATAGCAATGGTCATGACCATTCCTAACAATATCATTGTGAGTCCATTTCTTCTGACCATGGGGATCACATGTAGCGTTTTCATATGATGTCGGCCCTTTTTCACCAGCATGTTTCCAGATTATGGGCCGGATCAAATTTTGTACCAGCATGGAGGCGCGTATGCAGGGCTGCCGTGGCTGGTGTTTGCGATGAGCGATCAGCATGAATCACCACTCAAGATGAATACGCTAGACGAATCCCTACTCAATGCGATGGATGTGCTCCATACGCCCATCTGGGTCTATGACATCCAGCGCCATCATATCTATTGGGCCAATCGCTCGGCACTGGGACTGTGGGAGGCGAGCTCCCTGGCCGAGCTGCAATCCCGCGACTTCTCGGCCGACATGGCCGCCGCCATCGACCTGCTGCTGCAGCGCTATCTCGGGGATTTTCAACAGGGACGCAGTTACAACGAGTGGTGGACCATCTCCCCGAAAGGGGTCAGAAAGCAGGTCTACCTGCGCCTCTCCGGTGTCCAGATAGCCGGGCGCCTGATGATGATGACGGAGGCGGTGATCGACGCCGACACCCTCTATCAGGAATCTTCCCTCGCCACCGGCGATACCCTGGCCTGCCTGTTCGACAATCAGGGCCGCCTCGAGAGCGGCAATCACCATTTTGATCTGTGCTTTGGCAATGTCGTCACCGAGCTGACCCAGGTCTTCTCCGGTTGCGATGAGGCCTTCTACCGGCGCCTGTCCCACCTCGACGAGGTGGTGAGCGAGGGGGAGTGCCGTACCCTCAAGGGGATGCGCTGGTTCCAATACCAGTTCCGCCACATCCAGCAGGGGGCCCGGATCCTGCTCACCATGCGCGACATCACGGATCGCAAGCTCGAGGAGCTGGAGCACCGTCACATGGCCTGGCATGACTCCCTCACCGGCCTGCTCAACCGCTACGGCCTGATGAAGTCCCTCGAGGCCTACTGTGGCCTGGGGGGGCGCTTTGCCCTGGTGTTCATGGACTTGGACAACTTCAAGCTGGTCAATGACAACTATGGCCACAAGGCGGGGGATCGCCTGCTGGAGCGGGTGGCCGGGCGGCTCAAGCAGATCTGCCCGCGGGACGTGGAGCTGGCGCGCCTCGGGGGGGACGAATTCACCGCCCTGGTGCCGCTCAGTCAATCCAGCGAGCGGGCCCAGGAGGTGGCGGATCTCATGCTCTCCCAGATGAGCAAGCCGCTGCAGCTGAGCGGGGTGCCCGAGGTCACCATAGGCGGCAGCATCGGCATCGCCATCTACCCGGACGATGCCGATGATGGCGATAACCTGATCACCCGCGCCGACATGGCCATGTATCAGGCCAAGCAGATGGGGCGCCTGCGCTGGCAGCGTTTCACCCCCAGCATGCAGCAGAGCCTGCACCGCAAGCTGACCCTGAAACAGTTTCTGGCCAAGGCCATCGGCCGGGGGGAGCTGAGCCTGCGCTATCAGCCCCAGGTGGATGTGGCCCAGGGCAAGCTTATCGGCTTCGAGGCCCTGCTGCGCTGGCACAACCCTGTGCTGGGCCAGGTCTCGCCCGGGGAGTTCATTCCCCTGGCCGAGGACATGGGGCTCATTCGTGAGATAGGGAGCTGGGTGCTCTCCACCGCCTTGGCCCAGATGGGGGAGTGGCAACGGCAATGGCAGCTGCGGGTGCCAGTCTCGGTCAACCTGTCCGGCTTCCAGCTCTCCTCGTCCCTGCCGGAGCTGGTGGCGCAGCAGCTCGAGGAGTATGGGGTCGACGCCAGCCTGCTGACCCTGGAGCTGACCGAAACCGTGCTGATGCTGGACATGAAGGGCTGCATCGAGATCCTCGACGCCTTGAGCGAGCAGGGGATCAAGATAGCCATCGATGATTTTGGTACCGGCTACTCGTCGCTTGCCTACCTCAACCGGCTGCCCATCGATACCATCAAGCTGGATCGCTCCTTCGTGGTGGGGCTCAATCTGCCGGTGATCCGGGCCACGGTCGCCATGGCCACCAGTCTCGGGCTCGGGATCCTGGCGGAGGGGGTGGAGGATGCCCACGAGTTGGCGGCTCTGCGTGCCCAGGGTTGTCACGTGTTCCAGGGCTTCCTGTTCAGCACCCCCATGACGGCGCAGGAAGTGGCGGCCGCGGGCTTCGGGATCCAGTGCAAGATGGGCCACTACCCCTTGGTAACTGCCTGACATCACAGCAAATAATGTGCGGCATGTCCCGTTTCTGAAGCGTGACATGCCAAATTAAACATAATTAATCGAATATTTGTCTCGTATCATGGGATTCCTTGGACGTTATCGCTAGTATGCGCGCTCATTCCTTGGTAATGGAGTATCACCATAATGAGTCAAGCCGCAGTGAACGAGCATCCAAGCAGCCCGCCCAATGGCTGGTTAAACCGCTTTTTGAACGGGGTCGAGAAGGCGGGCAACAAGCTGCCGGATCCCGCCATGTTATTCCTCTACGCCCTGCTGATCGTCTGGGGCGGTTCCTGGATCCTCTCCCAATTTTCCTTCGATCTGGTCAATCCCCGCACCGGTGAGGCCGTGGTGGTCAACAACCTGCTGACCGGGGCCGGCCTTGCCGAGTTTCTCGCCAGCATGGTCACCACCTTCACCAGTTTTGCGCCGCTCGGTATCGTGCTGGTGGCCATGCTGGGGGTGGGCGTCGCCGAGCAGTCCGGCTTCATCAACACCGGCCTCAAGAAGCTGCTGAAAGTGACCCCGGCCCGTTTCCTGACCCCCATGCTGATCCTGGTGGCCATCGTCAGCCACACGGCGGCGGATGCGGGTTACGTGCTGGTCATCCCCATCGGCGGCATCATCTTCCACGCCGCCGGGCGCCATCCCCTGGCGGGGATCGCCGCGGCCTTCGCCGGGGTCTCCGGTGGCTTTGCCGCAAACTTCCTGCCCTCGGGCGGTGATGCCTTGCTGCAGGGCTTCACCCAGTCGGCGGCCCAGCTGCTCGATCCGGACTACATGGTCAACACCCTGTGCAACATCTTCTTCACCGGCGCCTCCTCCCTGCTGATCATCTGCGTGGGCTGGTTTGTCACCGAGAAGGTGGTGGAGCCGCGCCTCAAGCACATTCCCCTCAATGAGGAGCTGGAGAGCGCCGACGAGATGGGCCGCTACAGCGCCCAGGAGAGCCGGGCCTTCAACTGGGCAGGCTTCGCCATGCTGGCGGCCATAGTGCTGCTGGGGCTGGCCCTGTCGCCGAGCGACTCGCCGATGCGGGCCGAAGACGGATCGCTCACCACCTTCGCCGCCCCCGTGATGAAATCCATCGTGCCGCTCATCTTCCTGCTGTTCATCCTGCCCGGTATCGTCTACGGCTTTGTGGCGGGCAACTTCAAGAGCGGCAAGGACGTGATTGACGCCATGTCGGCCACCATGAACAAGATGGGCTCCTACATGGTGATGGCCTTCTTCTGCGCCCTCTTCATCAAGGCGTTCGGTGACTCCAACCTAGGTACCCTGCTGGCCCTGTCCGGCGCCGAGGTGCTGCATGCCCTGGCCCTGCCGGGGGAGGTGACAATCGTCGGCATCATACTGCTGACCGCTACCGTCAACCTGGTGGTGGGCTCGGCCTCGGCCAAGTGGGCGCTGATCAGCCCCATCCTGGTGCCCATGCTGATGGCGGTGGGGATCTCCCCCGAGCTGACCCAGGCCGCCTACCGGGTGGGGGATTCCGCCTCCAACATCATCACCCCGCTGATGGTCTTCTTCCCGCTGGTGGTGGTCTATTGCCAGCAGTATGTGAAGAGCACCGGCATCGGCACTCTGGTCTCCATGATGCTGCCGTACTCCCTGGCCTTCCTGGTGAGCTGGAGCATCTTCCTGCTGCTCTACTGGGGCATGGGCTTCCCCCTCGGGCTGCAGGCCCCCTATGTCTATCCTGCCCCTTAAGGGGAACGAGGGGCCTTGGGCCCCTCGCTTTTTTTGGGTAAAGTGAGGCCTTCATCCCGGAGGCATCATGAACCCGACAATCGATCTCATCCTTTCCCATCGCTCAATTCGTCAATTCACCTCAGATCCCATCACGGCCGAGCAGCTCGATCAGATCCTGAGCGCCGCCCAGTCGGCTTCCAGCTCCAGCTTCCTGCAGGCCAACAGCATCATCCGGGTCACCGACAAGGGGCTGCGCACCACCCTGGCCGAGCTCGCCGGTCACCAGGCCTATGTGGCCGAGGCTGCGGAGTTTTTGCTGTTTTGCGCCGATTACCAGCGCCACAGCCAGATAGTGCCCGATGCCCAGACCGGCTACGCGGAGCAGCTCTTGATCGGTGCCATCGACGGCGCCCTGATGGCCCAGAATGCCCTGCTGGCGGCTCAGTCCCTGGGGCTCGGCGGCGTCTACATCGGCGGCATTCGCAACAACGTGGCGGCGGTGAGCGAGGCGGTCGGGCTGCCCCATCTGGTGATCCCCCTGTTTGGCCTCTGTCTGGGTCATCCCGCCCAGCAGCCCGAGCAGAAACCGCGGCTGCCGCGGGGCCTGGTGGTCCATGAGAACCGCTACCCAGAGACGCTCGATCGCGAGCTGCTGGCCCAATATGACAACCAGATCCACGACTACTACCTGGCCCGCAGCGGCAACAACAAGCAACAGACCTGGAGCGGCCAGATCAAGGCCATCCTCGGCAAGGAGGCGCGCCCCTTCATGCTGGGCTTCCTGCATGCCAAGGGTTTTTGCCTCAAGTAATGGGGGACGGGGGCGATACCCCTATGGCGGCGTGATGGGCACGCGGGGTGGCGAGATGCGCTTGCGTTGTTGTGGGGCCAGGTCACACTGCGCGCTACCTTATGCGGGTAAGCTGTTGTAGGATCACGCAATTGGATTGGGACAGGAGTTTGGACACCCTATGATTTTAACCTTGATATTGCTGTCAATCGGCGCACTCCTGTTTCTGGTCATCGCCTATAACGTGGTGCAGCAATACAAACAGAAGGCGGCCGCCGACAAGCGCCAGGCCATCGCCCGCCACAAGGCCGTGGCGGACGAGACCGAAGAGGTGCTGCTGAACGTCAACCTGGTGCCTTTTTCAAAGAATATGGTGCTGCTGTTGCAGCACAGGATCCTGGATGCCTACCGTGCCATAGCACAAGTGATGCCCAGCAATCAGATCAAGCAGCGCATCATAGATGTCCAGACCCAGATCAAGAATGTGCAGGAGAACTACAGCAGCCAGGATGAGGGCCACTTTAAGACCCCGGAATCCGATCGTCAGGCGATCCAGATGCTGCAACTGGCCAAGAAGATGCGCGCCGTGCTGCGGGTCGAGCACAACAAGGGCAAGATAGATCCCCACGGCTTTGCCCAGGAGGATCGCCGTCTCGAGCTGATGCAGCTCAAGATCAACATCGCCAACCTGGTCAAGCGGGCCATGGATGCCCAGATCCAGGGGCAGTTTGGCACCTGTCGCCAGCTCTATACCAAGGGGCTGGGAGCGCTGGCCAATGTCACCGACAAGGATCCTTACCTGCTGGCGCGGGAAGAAGACATGCGCCAGGGTATGCGTCAGCTGGAAGAACACCTGCAGCAGCACAGCGAAAAAGAGCTGCAGAACATCAAGGACAAAGAGGCGGACGAGCTGGACGTCCTGTTCCAACCCAAGAAGAAATGGTGATCATGTCTCATCCACTGGATACCGCTCTGGGGCCCATGGCCCCATTTGTTTGCCAACTGTTGACCGAATTGCGCGCCTCGCTGGGAGAGTGTGACTCGCCCCGGGTGGATCACCTCTGCTATCGCGCCGCCACCTTGCCTGAGTACCTCGAATTGAAGGAGGTGCTGGCGCGCCACGGTGTCTTGCTGGTGGAAGGCATGATAGGGGGGCGTCCCATCGCCACCTACCGTTTGCATCAGCCGGTCTGCGCGCAAGCGGTGAGCGTGCCCTGCATCGAGCTGGCTGCCCCCAAACCGGGTCGCAGCCATCAGGCTGGGCTTGAGCACATCGAGCTGGTGGTGCCCTCCCTGCATGCTCTGGTAGCTGCACATTCCGATCTGCCGTTCAAGACCGGCAACATAGAGGATGGCCGCAATCCGGACGTGGGACTGATGCTGGCCTCGGGTCAGGTGAAATTCCACTTACGTGACTTGAGCGAGGTGATCGATGAGGAGCTGCTCACCGGCGCCGTGGTGCCGGTGCCGGTGGATTATTACGCTGGCGTATGAGTTTGAGCTGCGGTTGAGCTGAGCCCGCCTATCGGTGCGGCCCGCGCGATCAGGACGACGAGTGACAGGAGAGGGGACGCGCAGAGCGTCCCTTCAGCTGTCCGAGCCAGAGACTGAGCGCTGCGGTGGCGCAGAGTACCAGCTCGATGCCGAGCACCAGACCCCCAAGCCCTCCGCGCTCCCAGAAGGGGTGCAGATACAGACCCCCCAGACTGGCCCCCAGATAGTAACCCACCAGGTAGAGCGACGAGGCCAAAGCCCGGTTGTGCTCCACGTGCTGGCCCACCCAGGCGCTGGCACAGGCGTGGGCGAGGAAGAAACCAAAGCTCGAGATAAGCAGACCGATGAGGATGGCGGTGATGGAGCCTTGCAATAGCGCCAGGCTGCCCATGGCCATCAGCAGGATGCCGGCGAGCAGCAGCCGCTGGGCCCCCCAGCGATTGGCGCAGCGCCCGCTTAAAGAAGAGGCAACGGTGCCGGTGAGGTAGGTCAGAAACAGCATGCCGAGCCACTGGGTCGGCAGGGAGAAGGGGGGCTCGGCCAGCAGGAAGGTGAGGTAGCTGTACTGATTCAGAAACACCATGAAGTTGAGGCCGCCGATGAGGTAGGCACCCACCAGCAGCGGATTGCTGAGGTGGCTCGCGATGGCGCGGCGCAGCTGGCCGGGTTCGGCCACCACGGCCACGAAGCGGGTCTGGGCCGGCAGCAGCCAGATGACCAGCGGCAGCAGGGCCAGGCTGATGAGGCCGATGCCAATAAACGTGTGTTGCCAATCCCCGAACCAGCCCGCCAAGAGGCCACCGACCACCCGACCGGCGATGCCACCGAGGGAGTTGGCGGCGATGTAGACTCCGACCGCGGAGAGCAGGGCGCGCTTGCTGAACTCCTCGCCCATGTAGGCGATGGCGGTGGCGGGCAGGCCTGCCAGCAAGACGCCCTGCAGGATGCGCAGCATCACCAGTTGATCGAACTGGCTGATGAGCGGGATGCACAGGGAGAGCAGGATGGCGCCGGTCAGGCTCCATAGCATGATCCGGCGGCGGCCGAAGCGATCCGCCAGCCGGGCGCAGATCAGCAGGGAGGCGGCGAGCCCGGCGGTGCAACCCGCCAGGGTCCAGCCCGCCGACAAGGAGCTGACGGAGAAGACCTGCGCCAGCAGGGGCAGCAGGGGGTGAGTCTGGTAGAGGTTGAGAAACACCAGGAAGGAGCCCAGGCTCAGGGCCAGGGTGGCGCGCATCCACTCGCGGCTGCCAACTTCGATCATATGCGGTTGTCCTGACTGCTTTTTTGCAGCGATATCTGGGAGATAACCGCAGACTAGTGCGCCGCTTGATATAAATATAATATATTTATGTTATCAGTCTGATAAATGGAATTGATGTGGATCTGAAACAGCTCAGTTATTTGCTCGCGGTGCGGGACGCCGGCTCCTTCACCAAGGCCGCCAACGGGCTGCACGTGGCGCAGCCCGCGGTCAGCATGGCCATCGCCAAGCTGGAGAGCCAACTCGAGCTGCGTCTGTTCGACCGCCAGGATCGCAACGTGCGCCTCACCCCGGAGGGGGAGGTGCTCTGTCGCCACGCCGAGCGCCTGCTGCTGCAGATGCACCAGGCCGAGGCGGAGATGGCGGAGCTCAAGGGGCTGGAGCGGGGAGAGGTGCGCATCGGCATCCCCTACATGATGGGCTCCTACTACTTCCCCCCCATCCTGATGGCGTTCAAGCATCGCTATCCCGGTCTCAAGATCCGGGTGGAGGAGGCGGGCAGCCGGGAGCTGCTCAGCCGCATGCTGGACGGCAGTCTGGACTTGGCCATCCTCATCACAGGCGATCTGCCGCCGGCGCTGGAGGGTGCCCAGCTGCTGCGCGAAGAGATGCTGATGGTGGTGGGGGAGGAGCATCCCCTGCGCCAGGCCAGCGCAGTGACATTGCCGCAATTTTTCAGCCAGGAGCTCGCCATGTTCAGGCGCGGTTTTTATCACCGCGAGCACATGGAGGCGCTGGCCCAGGGGCTCGGGCTCGATCCCAATATCGGCTTCGAGAGCAACCTCATCCCCTTGCTCAAGGCCGTGGTGCGCCAAGGGTTTGCCGTGACCACCTTCCTGCGCATGGTGCTGGACGACGAGACGGCCCTGACCGGCGTGCCCTTTGAGCCGCCCATCTTCCTCGACCTCTGCGTGGCCTGGCGACGAGGGGATCCCCTCTCCATGGCCAACCGGGCACTGAGAGATTTTCTGCTGTCACAGGCAAGATAGGTAGTGTGACGTCTCGTAAAATGTGATTCTCACAAATAAAAACGCCTCCCGATGGGAGGCGTTTTACCAGGGTCGACAGATCAGAAACACTATTTCTTGAACAGGTGATCCAGCTTGTTCGCCTTGGTGGAGAGGTAGAACTCGTTGTGGGGATTGCGCCCCTCCTGCAGGGGAACCCGCTCCGCCACGGGAATGCCGAAGCTCTCCATGGCCTTGAGTTTACGCGGGTTGTTGGTCATCAACTTGAGGCTCTTGACCTCCAAGGCTTTGAGCATGTCGGCGCAGATGGTGTAATCGCGCATGTCGGCGGCAAAGCCCAGCGCCACGTTGGCCTCGACCGTGTCGGCACCCTGATCCTGCAGGTGATAGGCCCGGATCTTGTTGAGCAGGCCGATGCCGCGCCCTTCCTGGCGCACATACAACAAGACGCCACGGCCGGCCTTGGCGATGTTCTGCATGGCCGCCTGCAGCTGGAAGCCGCAGTCGCAACGCAGGCTGAACAGGGCATCCCCGGTCAGACACTCGGAATGAATACGTCCCAGCACGGGTTCACCGTCCGCGATATCGCCCATCACCAGCGCGGCGTGATCCTTGCCTGTGCCGGTTTCCTGAAAGCCCACCAGCGTGAAGGTACCCCAGGGGGTCGGCAACTTGGATTTGGCTACGAGAGTAATGCTGCTCATAGGGTTGCTCCTGACTACAGCTGCTTAAAAAGGGCGGACAGTTTAGCGCGCCTCATCCATAACAACCATAAGAACAAAATCTTGCGGTGACGAGTGGTTTGGCCAAATGGTCAGAATAGGCGCAATCGCGACGACTTCTGCGCAAATGTGCAGTCGGATAACTGCAAGGCGGCGCGCATTTGGGTATAATCGGCGCCCATTACCCCATCCCGCCAGGGATGCGTGCAACCCAGCTACACAGAGTGCGCAGGAGAAAAATTATGCCTCAGATGGCCCCCGTGATGACAATCGATGGCCCAAGCGGTGCCGGTAAAGGCACCCTGTGCCAGCTGCTGGCCGAGAAGCTGGGCTGGCACCTGCTCGACTCCGGCGCCATCTATCGAGTACTGGCCCTGGCCGCCCTGCACCACGACGTGGAGCTCGACGCCGAAGCGGCCTTGGTGCCACTTGCCGCCAATCTGGACGTGCAGTTCCAGGTCGAGGGCGAGCAGGTCAAGGTGGTGCTGGAAGGGGAGGATGTCTCCCGCACCATCCGCTCCCAGGAAGTGAGCGACGCCGCCAGCAAGATTGCCGTCTTCCCCCGGGTGCGCGAAGCCCTGCTGCGCCGCCAGCGTGCCTTCCGTCAGCGGCCTGGCCTTATTGCCGACGGCCGCGACATGGGTACCGTGGTTTTCCCCGAGGCCGAAGTGAAGATTTTCCTCGACGCCAGCGCCGAGGAGCGGGCACAGCGCCGCTATAAGCAGTTGCAAGATAAGGGCTTTGATGTTAACTTTGAGCGTCTTTTAACCGAGATTCGGGAACGTGACGATCGCGATAGAAATCGCGCCGTTGCCCCCCTGAAACCCGCTGAAGATGCTCTTGTGGTAGACTCAACGTCTATGACCATAGACGAAGTGCTGGTAACAGTACTCGCCTATGCAGAGCAACAACTTGGTGATGTTAGCGCGAGCTGATGTCAGTCGTCTGCACCATGGATGGCGCAGATAATTTAAAACAACCCCGCTTGTGCCGGATTGCGAGTGGATGTTTCATTTGTGACACAAACAATGATCGAATCTTTTGCTCAACTCTTTGAAGAGTCCCTGAACGCCGTTGAAACCCGTCAAGGTTCCATCGTCAAGGGTACCGTCGTTGCTATCGAGAACGGTTTTGTACTGGTTGACGCCGGTCTGAAATCCGAGTCTGCCATTCCTGCTGAAGAATTCAAGAACGCCCTGGGCGAGCTGGAAATCAATGTAGGCGACACCGTTGACGTGGCTCTGGACTCTATCGAAGATGGTTTCGGCGAAACCAAGCTGTCCCGCGAAAAAGCCAAGCGCCACGAAGCCTGGCTGCAGCTTGAGAAGGCTTACGAAGAGCAAGCTACCGTTATCGGTATCATCAACGGCAAGGTCAAGGGTGGTTTCACCGTTGAGCTGAACGGCATCCGTGCCTTCCTGCCGGGTTCCCTGGTTGACGTGCGTCCGATCCGTGACACCGCTCACCTGGAAAACAAAGAACTCGAGTTCAAAGTCATCAAGCTGGACCAGAAGCGCAACAACGTTGTTGTTTCCCGCCGTGCCGTGATCGAAACCGAGAACACCTCCGAGCGCGAAAGCCTGCTGGCCAACCTGCAAGAAGGTCAAGAAGTTAAGGGTATCGTCAAGAACCTGACCGACTACGGTGCATTCGTAGATCTGGGCGGTGTTGACGGCCTGCTGCACATCACCGACATGGCGTGGAAGCGCGTTAAGCATCCTTCCGAAATCGTCAACGTTGGCGACGAAATCGCTGTCAAGGTTCTGAAGTTCGACCGCGAGCGTACCCGTGTATCCCTGGGTCTGAAGCAGCTGGGCGAAGATCCCTGGGTTGCTATCGCCAAGCGTTACCCGGAGACCACCCGTCTGTCTGGCCGCGTGACCAACCTGACCGACTACGGCTGCTTCGTTGAAATCGAAGAAGGCGTTGAAGGCCTGGTACACGTATCCGAGATGGATTGGACCAACAAGAACATCCACCCGTCCAAGGTTGTTAACGTTGGCGACGTGGTTGACGTGATGGTTCTGGACATCGACGAAGAGCGTCGTCGTATCTCCCTGGGTCTGAAGCAGTGCAAATCCAACCCGTGGCAGCTGTTTGCCGAAACTCACGCCAAGGGCGACCGTGTTTCCGGCAAGATCAAGTCCATCACTGACTTCGGTATCTTCATCGGTCTGGATGGCGGCATCGACGGCCTGGTTCACCTGTCTGACATCTCCTGGAACAACCAGGGCGAAGAAGCCGTGCGTGAATTCAAGAAGGGCGACGAGATCGAAGCCGTTGTTCTGCAAGTGGACCCGGAGCGTGAGCGCATCTCCCTGGGCGTCAAGCAGATCGAAGAAGACCCGTTCAACAAGTACCTGTCTGACAACAAGAAAGGTGCTATCGTGAAGGGTAAGGTTACCGAGGTTGATGCCAAGGGTGCCGTGATCGAACTGGCTGACGGCGTGGAAGGCTACCTGCGTGCCTCCGATGCTGCTCGTGACCGTGTAGAAGACGCGACTCTGGTTCTGTCTGTCGGTGACGAAGTTGAAGCTAAATTCATGGGCGTTGATCGTAAGAACCGCACCGTAAGCCTGTCTGTCCGTGCTAAGGACGAGGCTGATGAGCGTGTTGCTATCGATAGCCTGAACCAACAAGAAGAAGTTGTGTTCAGCAATGCTATGATGGAAGCATTCAAAGCCGCCAAGGGTGAGTAATCCTTGATGCAAGAAAAGGGCGGCGTTACGCCGCCCTTTTTTATCTTGGCATAATGAAAATTGCATGTGATCGGGGAAGGAGATTTAACCTTATGACCAAATCAGATCTCATCGAACAATTGGCTGCCAGCCGCATGCATATGCCGGCCAAAGATGTCGAAGCCGCCATCAAGGAGATCCTTGAACAGATGGCATCGACCTTGCAAAACGGCGACCGGATTGAAATCCGCGGATTTGGAAGTTTTTCACTGCACTATCGTGCCCCCCGTGTGGGTCGCAACCCCAAAACCGGGGACAAGGTTGAACTGACTGGGAAATATGTCCCGCATTTCAAGCCTGGTAAAGAGTTACGCGAACGCGTCAACATCATCGAATAATGCAGAAAACGGCATACCTGGGTATGCCTTTTTTATTTTTGCGACATTAGCGCGGCTAATTGTCGGGTTTCTCGCACTCTTTTCCCATTCGCTCTAGAGTCTGCCGGCGATTTTAAGGATAATCAGTATCTCATTAGCTACAGACAGGGAGCTCTCATGAAGCGTATCTTGGCCCTCATTCCATTGGTGCTGGTGTTTGTACTGACCCTCGCCATCGGTTCGCAAAATGGTCAGCTGGTGCAGTTCAACTATCTGATTGCCCAAGGCGAATTCTCACTCTCCATGTTGCTTGGCTTCTTCTTCGCCGGTGGCTTCCTGCTGGGCTGGCTGGTATTCGGCCTCTTGTTCCTGCGTCTCAAGTTGCAAAATCGCACCCTCAATCGCACCATGCGTCGTCAATCCCGCGAGTTGGAGCTGGCTCGGTCAACAGCCAAGGAATAACGTCCCTCCATGCTTGAACTGCTTTTCCTGCTGTTACCGATTGCCGCTGGCTATGGCTGGTACATGGGACGCAGGAGTGTTCGCCAGGACACCCAGCAACAGAGTAACCAGTTTTCCCGCCAGTATGTGGCGGGCCTCAACTATTTGCTGTCCGACGAGTCGGACAAGGCGGTGGATCTCTTCATCCAGCTGCTGGAAGTGGACAGCGAAACCATCGAAACCCACCTCTCTCTTGGCAACCTGTTCCGCCAGCGTGGCGAGGTTGACCGCGCCATCAAGATCCACCAGAACCTGGTCGCCCGCCAGCTGACCCGGGAGCAGCGTCAGCTTGCCCTGCAGGAGCTGGCCCGTGACTTCCTCGCCGCCGGCCTGCTGGACAGGGCCGAAGCCATCTGGAATGAGCTGTGCGAGGACAGCGATTTTGAAGAGACGGCGCTGGCCCAGCTGCTGGTCATCCATCAGCAGTTACGTGACTGGGACAAGGCCATCGACGTCGCTGTGCGGCTGCAGAAGTTCCAGGGCAAGAAGCTGGCCGAGCCCATCTCTCACTTCTATTGCGAACAGGCGGAAAGCGCCTTGCGTGACGGCGACAAGCCAGCGGGTCGTGCTAGGTTGAAAAAGGCGCTCGGCGTCAATGCCGCCTGTGCCCGCGCCAGCCTGCGTCTGGCAGATCTCGCGATGGAGGAGGGCAAGTTTGAGGACGCCAGCAAGGAGCTGTTGCGGGTGTTCGAGCAGGACATGGATTTTGCCTCCGAGGCCATGCCCAAACTGCTTGCTTGCTACCAGCAGATGGGGCGTAGCCAGGAGTTAATCCCGTTACTTGAAAAAGCGGTGGAAGATCATGCTGGTGTCAGCGTGACCCTGGCCTTGGCCAACCTGGTGGAGGCCCGCGATGGCCTGAGTCAGGCCCGCGCCCTGGTGCTGCGTCAATTGCGCCGCCACCCCTCCATGAAGGGTTTCTACCAGTTGGTCGGCTTCCAGCTGGCGAGTGCTGAGGAAGGGCCCGCCAAGGAGAGTCTGGAGCTGCTGCAGCAGCTGGTCGGCGAGCAGATCAAGATCAAGTCGACCCACAAGTGTCGTCAGTGCGGTTTCGCCACCCATTCCCTGTTCTGGCAGTGTCCCTCCTGCCGCCAGTGGGGCTCCATCAAGCCCATTCGTGGGCTGGATGGGGAATAAGCCGATACCCAAGATGTCATAAGCCAGGCCAGCCGTGTGGCCATGGTGCCCTCAAACCGAGCCGGGGCGAATGCGCCGGGCGGTGAACAACCATCGATAGGAAGTGAGATGCTAGATCCCAAAGTACTGGTTGCGCTCGATTATCAGCACGAGGCGGATGCCTTGGCCTTCATCGAACAGATCTCCCCGGCCCAATGCCGCCTCAAGGTGGGCAAGGAGATGTTTACCCTGTTTGGCCCCCAGTTCGTGCGCCAGCTGGTGGCCAAGGGGTTCGATGTCTTTTTGGATCTGAAGTTTCACGACATTCCCAACACGGTCGCCAAGGCGGTTGCCGCCAGTGCCGAGCTCGGCGTCTGGATGGTGAACGTGCACGCCAGTGGCGGCGAGCGCATGATGCGGGCCGCCAAGGAGGCTCTCGTGCCCTATGGCGACAAGGCGCCGCTGCTGATCGCCGTGACTGTGCTGACCAGCATGGAGCAGTCTGACATGGCCCCCCTGGGCCTGAGTGCCACTCCGGCCGAGCAGGTGATCCGGCTGGCGACGCTGACCAAAGCCGCCGGGCTGAATGGGGTGGTCTGCTCCGCCGAGGAGGCGAGTGAGCTCAAAGCCTTGCTGGGCCGCGAGTTCAAGCTAATAACCCCGGGCATTCGCCCGACGGGTTCGGCCGCCGGGGATCAGCGCCGGGTGATGACACCGCGCGCGGCGGTGGAGGCGGGGGCCGACTACCTGGTGATAGGTCGTCCCATCACCCAGGCTGCCGATCCGGCCGCCATGCTCGCCAGCATCAACGCCGAGCTGAGCTGATAACCAGGCTGGTAATGAAAACGGGCCGGATCCTGGATCCGGCCCGTTTTGTTTCAGGCATGGTAATGATAGTGAAGAGTGGGATCCGCGCACCTTCAGGCAAGCGCGGGCTCACGACTTGATGGTCTGACTCCCCAGGCCAAGGGGGATCAGGCCGAGCAGGAGACCGGCTCCCGAGCCAATGAGATGGGATTCGATGTGTACGCGAGCGCCGATGAGCGTCGCCACCGGACTCTCCCCCGCGCTGTAAAAATCCAGCCCGAGCTTGATGGCGACCCCCAGCAACATCAACCAGCCAGAGTGGCGGCGATAGCGGATATCCTGCAGGGCGCCCCACACGAACAGCCCATGCAGGGCGCCGGACAGCCCCATGTACCACTGGGTCTGCGGGCACCACCACCAGATGCCGAGGCCAACGGCCGTGCAGAGCAGGAGCAGCACCAGGGGCAGGCGCCAAGCCGCCAGGTATTCACGAAACAGGCTGTAGAGCACCGCCAGCCCGCTCAGGTTGAGCAGCAGGTGCCATCCATTGGTGTGGGCCAGATTGCCTGTTATGATGCGCCACCCTTCACCCTGGGCGATCAGGGGGCGATCGAAGGAGAGCAGGTGATTCGGGACGGTAAAGAAGAGCAAGGCAGTGACGAGCGAAAACGTGATGACCCAGAACAGACCCGATTTTTCTGACAGCATGAAACAACCCAGCGACAAAGAGAGCCGATACTGTACACGCTGCACCCGAGCCCTCAAAGCCTGTCTGTGTGATTATATTCGGTGCGTCAGCCATCTTGCCCCGCTCCATATCCTGCAGCATCCCACCGAGGTCGGGCACCCCAAGGGGACGGCGGCCCTGCTGGCGGCCTCCCTTGCCAAGGCCAGTATCCATGTTGGGGAGACGTTCGAGGATGCACCCTGGCTCGATGCCTTGATGGCTTCTCCGACTGTGCGCTGCTACTTGCTCTGGCCGGATGAGAGCGCACTGACCTTGTCGCAGGTGCGCGCCCAGTGCGCGCCTCAGGCGGGGCAGGTACAACCCGATGTGCACTTTATCCTGCTCGATGGTACCTGGCGCAAGGCCTATCGCATGTTGCACAGCAACCCGGCCCTGCTGCGCTTGCCGAGGATCAAGCTCGGTGCCATCCCGGGGCAGTATTCCATTCGCAAGAAGCCGTTTCCCGAGGCGCTGTCGACCCTGGAGGCAGGCTACCATCTGTTATCCCAGTGGGAAGGGGATGAGGGACGCTTTGCCCCGCTGATGGATCTCTTTACCCATTTAAACCAGCAGTGGCACGACTTTGCCCAGGGTCGCCGTACCTGACATAGCGCAGTTAGCACTGCGTATTCAGAGCCCTGTAGTTAGAACCGCATATCCAGCATCAAGAGAGGAGTGAGCAAGGTGAAAAAAGCCGTCGTGGTATTCAGTGGTGGTCAGGACAGCACCACCTGCCTGGTGCAGGCACAGGCCAAGTATGGCGAAGTGCACGCCATCACCTTCGATTACGGTCAGCGTCATCGGGAAGAGATAGACACGGCCCGCCGTCTGGCCAAATCGTTTGGCATCAAAGCCCATAAGGTGATGGACGTGACCATGCTGGGGGAGCTCGCTGTCTCGGCCCTGACCCGGGACGAGATCCCGGTCAGCGGTGAGCTGCAAGACAACGGCCTGCCCAATACCTTCGTACCGGGTCGCAACATCCTGTTTCTGACCCTGGCTTCCATCTATGCCTATCAGGTCGGTGCCGACACAGTGATCACCGGGGTATGCGAGACCGATTTCTCCGGCTACCCGGATTGCCGTGACGAGTTCGTGAAAGCCCTCAATCAGGCGGTGTCGCTGGGGCTGGATCGTGGCATTCGCTTCGAGACGCCCCTGATGTGGCTCGACAAGGCCGAAACCTGGGCGCTGGCGGATCACTACGGTCATCTGGATACCGTGCGCCAGCAGACCCTCACCTGTTACAACGGCATTCAGGGGGACGGTTGTGGTACTTGCCCCGCCTGCGAGCTGCGCAGCCGTGGCCTGAATCAGTATCTGGCGGACAGGGTTGGCGTCATGGGGCGCCTGCACACGAAAACCGGATTGTGAGTCTTGCCACTGTTTGGGGTATAATCCGCGCCTTTTGCAACAAGTCGTGACCAGCATGCACTACCCAATCAACGAGATCTTCCAGACCATCCAGGGGGAGGGCGTCTTTACTGGCGTGCCCGCCATCTTCGTTCGCCTGCAAGGCTGCCCCGTGGGTTGCCCCTGGTGCGACACCCGCCATACCTGGGTGGTGGATCCGGCCCGTGAGGTGGGCAAGGGCGAGGTGCTCGATCGTTCCAACGAATCCGATGGCTGGAGCAAGATGAGCACGGCCGACATACTGGCGAGCTTTGAGACCCTGGGGTACAAGGCGCGCCACGTGGTCATCACGGGTGGCGAGCCCTGCCTCTACGATCTCACCGAGCTCTCTGGCGCCCTGCTGGCCTCGGGTTATCAGGTGCAGATCGAAACCAGCGGCACCAGCGAGATCCTGACCCATGAGCAGACCTGGGTCACAGTCTCGCCGAAAATTGGCATGAAGGGCGGCTTGCCCGTGCTGGTGTCGGCGCTGGAGCGGGCGAACGAGATCAAGCACCCGGTGGCGACCGAGCGTCACATCGAGGAGCTCGACGCCCTGCTGGAAACCGCCACATTGCGGGCTGATGTGATCGTTGCGCTGCAACCCATCAGCCAGAAACCGCGGGCCACCGAGCTCGCCATGGCGACCTGTATCGCCCGTAATTGGCGGCTTTCTATCCAGACCCACAAATATCTGAATATCGATTAAGATGGAGAGCCTCTCGGACGAGCGGGTATTGCTGACCCTGGCGGGCAAGATGCCCTACGGCAAATATCGGGGCTGGCGCATCATAGATATTCCTGAGCCCTATCTGGTGTGGATGGCCCGCAGCGGATTTCCCGCAGGCTCCCTTGGTCAGTCATTGGCGCTGGCATACGAGATAAAGCTCAATGGGCTTGAGTCCATTATTATTCCCATCATTAACAGGATGTCGGCATGAGAATATATACGCGGCAGGGCGACAAGGGGCTGACCCGGTTGGCCGATGGCAGTCAACTCGCCAAGGATGATATGCGGGTGGAGACTTATGGCGCCATCGACGAGCTTAATTCCCAGATAGGTCTGCTGATGGCGGAAATACCCGCGCAGGAGACGGGATTATTGGCCGAGTTGATTTTGTTGCAGCAAGAGCTGTTTGATTTGGGCGGCGAGCTGGCCTTTTCCAGCGAGGCGCAAAATACGGCGCTGTGGCAAGTCAATGAAGGCTGGACGCTACGACTCGAGCAACAAATAGATGCCTATAGCGCCCAATTGCCGGTATTGCGCAATTTCATCTTGCCGAGCGGTTCTAGGGCTGCGGCCCAGGCCCACGTGGTGCGCACCCTGACCCGCCGCTGCGAGCGATTGTTATTGGGATTGAGCCGCGCCGAGCAGGTCAATCCGGCCATACTGCCTTACTTAAACCGGCTGAGTGACTGGTTCTTCACGGTGGCGAGATACCTGCTGGTCTGCACCGGCACCCCGGAAGTGCTCTGGGTCAAGGCGGCCGATCGGGGCTGAGTGTGTTATTACACGGATAATAAAAAACCTCGCCGGTGCGAGGTTTTTTATTTGGCCAACGACGTGAAGTCAGATGGCAAAAGATTCCACGGATTTACCTTCGGCGACGGCCTTGGCAATGGTGGAGGGCATGCGACCCTGACCGGTCCAGGTTTTTTCCACGCCGTTGTCATCGAGGTAACGATATTTGGCGGGGCGGGGGGCACGCTTGCCTTTACCTGCCTTGGGTGCATCGACGGCGACAGTGCCAACCAATTCCGCAGGATCGATCCCGGCGGCCTTCAGCATTTCGGCATATTCGGCAATTTTCTTCTGATGCTCTTCACGGGCCTGACGCTCGGCAGATTCATCCTGCTGGCGTTCTGTGACGATGGCGGTGAATTTTTCCAGGCCTTCTTCCAATTGCTCCAGGGTCAATTCACGACAGGCTGCCCGCAGGCTCCGGATATTCAGCAGTACTTTCAAAAATTCGTTCATATTGGCTACCACGCGAGCAGAAATATTCAGGGATGGGATAGGCTTTCCGCTAATTTATAGGTGGCTTCCGCATCAAGTCAAGCACGCTGAATTAATTAATTCGACTTATAAATTAAGCTCGCGGCTATTTGCCGATAAGAGGCCCGTCTTATATTGGTATGACAGATTTCCATATGAGGTCTGGGTAGGTGAAAATATCGCCCACATTCGATTTATCGCACCATTTGACTACCTTTTCGTGCAGGATCGCCACACTCGCGTTGAATTTTAATCAAAAAACTTGCTATCACACCGTGCCTCGATAAAATGTGTCTCGAATACCTTTAAGTAGAGGCGCGCTGCCTATGAGTAACCGAGCGGAGGGTGATGCCTGCGATGCTCGGGGAAAGGAGTCGGCGCCGAAGTGACCAGGCCATCATACCGGGTTGCTGGTTCTGCATCGAACAGGTGCAGGACTGCCATAGTCATCCACTATGGAGCGCTACCTGAAGGGGCTGAGGAGTATTACCTCCCCATGGGTTTTGTTTCTTTATCCTCTCGGTAGATCTCCACCTGCTGTCTTTAGGTGCAAAGAGATCATGGAAATCGTTCACTACGCCGACTCCGGTTGGTCCGTCATTCCCCCTTTATTGGCCGTCGCCCTGGCGATCATCACCCGTCGCGTCCTGGTGTCGCTCGGAGTGGGTATCGTTGCCGGCAGCCTGCTGCTGAACCAGTTTTCACCCCTCGATTCCCTGCATTACATGCTGAACACAGTGCTCAAGATCTTCTGGGTCGACGGTGCATTGAATCGTGACAACGTGAACATGATCCTGTTCATGTTGCTGCTGGGTGGCCTCATCAGCCTGATGAGCGTTTCCGGCGCCACTCGCGCCTTCGCCGAGTGGGCCGCCAAGCGCGCCAAAACCCGCAAGGGGGCCAAGGCCCTCACCGGCATGATGGTGTTTGCCTTCTTCATCGATGACTTCTTCCACAGTCTGTCGGTGGGCGCCATCTGCCGTCCGGTCACCGATCGCTTCCAGATCTCCCGTGCCAAGCTGGCCTATCTGCTGGACTCCACCGCAGCTCCCGTCTGCGTGCTGATGCCCATCTCCTCCTGGGGCGCCTATATCATCGCCCTGGTGGGAGGCATAATGGCGGCTCACGGTCTGACCGAGCAGAGCCCCATCTCCGCCTTCGTCGAGATGATCCCCATGAACCTCTACGCCGTGTTCACCCTGATCATGGTGCTGGTGGTGATCGCGTTCCAGCTCGACATCGGCTCCATGCGTCAGCACGAGCAGTGGGCGCTGGAAGGCAAGCTGTGGGATGAGTCCAAGGGCCGCCCCATCGGTCTGGACATGGAGTCTCCGGAGGAGAGCAATGGCGGCATGATCGACATGGTGCTGCCGATCCTGACCCTGACCCTGGCCACCGTCTACTTCATGATTGACTCAGGTGCCGCCGTGCTGGAAGGCAAAGGCCTGCCGTTCAGCGTGCTCGGATCGTTCGAGAACACCAACGTCGGCTCCTCCCTGGTCTACGGTGCCCTGTGTAGCCTGGTGGTCTCCATTGGTCTCGCCATGCGCCTCAAGCTGGGTGCGCGCAATTGGATGAAGGCCGCTCCCCAGGGGATCATGGCCATGCTGCCGGCCATCAATATCCTGCTGTTCGCCTGGACTATCGGCGCCGTGGTGCGCGATGTGGAGACCGGCAAGTATCTGGCCTCCATGGCCAACGGCAACCTGCCCATCGAGGTGCTGCCGGCCGTGGTGTTCGTGCTCTCCTGCGCCATGGCGTTTGCCACCGGCACCAGCTGGGGCACCTTCGGCATCATGCTGCCGCTGGCCGGTGACATGGCTGCCGCCAGCGACATCAGCCTGATGTTGCCCATGCTGGCCGCCGTGCTGGCGGGTTCGGTATTCGGGGATCACAGCTCGCCCATCTCCAGCACCAGCATACTGTCGGCCACCGGCGCCGGTTGCCATCACATCGATCATGTGATGACCCAGCTGCCCTATGCGCTGGCCATCGCCTTCGGTGCCGCCCTCGGTTACCTGGTGATGGGGCTGATGCACTCCGTGCTGGCAGGCTTCACCGTCAGTGCCCTCTGGTTTGTCATCTTCTCCAGCTACCATCTGCGCAAGGCGCGGCTGGAGCGCACGCTGGCTATGGCATAAGCCAGGCCGCATAAATTAAACAAGGGGCCCACGGGCCCCTTGGTTTTGGCGGGGGCTTTGGTTAGCATGCGCCCCATAAATTCAGTTTCGGAACAGCATCATGGCTTCACTGCACTATAAATTCGCCACCATGAACTCGGGCAAGTCGACCCAGCTCATCCAGGCTCACTTCAACTATCTGGAGCGCGGCATGTATCCGCTGGCCATGACACCGGTCATCGACGATCGCTTCGGGGCCGGGGTGATCAGCGCCAGGGTAGGGCTGGAGCTGAAGGTGGAGGTGTTCAGTGACAGCTGTGATCTGTTCGAGATGGTCCAGGCCCGCCACGGCGAGAAGAAGATAGATGTGTTCATCGTCGACGAGGCCCAGTTCCTGACCCGGGAGCAGGTCTATCAGCTGGCGCGCATCGTCGATGAGCTGAAGATCCCGGTCATCGCCTACGGCCTTAAGACCGATTTTCGCGGCGAGTTGTTCCCGGGCTCCTACCATCTGCTCTGTTTGGCGGACAAGTTCGAGGAGCTCAAAAGCATCTGCTGGTGTGGCAACAAGGCGCACATGAACTCCCGGGTGAACGAGGCGGGGCAGGTGATGCGCGATGGCGAGCAGGTGGAGATAGGCGGCAACGATCGCTATGTGTCCCTGTGCCGCAAGCACTACCTGGATGGCCGGGCCTTCAAGTAACCGAATCCCATGATCGAAAAGGGCGCCGACAAGGCGCCCTTTTTATTGTCGATGGCTCGGCCTCATTGGCCAGAGCTACCGTCTTAGTCCAGCTCGATATCCACCGGCGCTATGATGGGGTCGGCCACCGGCAGGCGATGGAACAGCTGACGAAAATGCTGCTGTACCCGTCCTATGTCGACGAGGGACATGCCGGAGGCGAAGCCGAACCAGACGTATAGGCCGGTGAGATCCCGAAACATGGGGGGCAGGTAGCGGGGGGCGTCGATGAGCCCCTCCAAATAGTGCTGATAGAGCACGGGTATGTCGTCCAGGGTCACCTTGCCGACGAACAGCATGGGCAGGATCTCGGGTACCCCCTCCAGCACGGCGCTGCGGATGAAGTTGACCGTCTCCACATAGCCTTTCACGTAGGAGAGATCCTTGGTGAAACAGGCGCCCCCCTCGACCATGCCGCCACGGAACACCCGCTGGGTGATCTTGTAGGCGTCGTGCTCGCTGGTACCTTTCTCGACAAAGTGGCGGAACACCTCGATAAAATCGGCGCCGCGCTCCGCCATGTCGATGGCCATCACCCGATCCGAGATGCGCTTGGCCCGATCCGGAAAGGAGCTGAAGGTGAGCGTTTCGATGAGCACCGCCAGCCCCTCCTGGCAGGCGGTGATGCGCGGCGAGCCGGCGCCGAGCCAGGTGGCATAGGATTGCTGGCGGCCATTGAGCGTGGTGCCCACGTGCACCCAGCCCTCGTGTACCTCCAGCACCTGCAAGTCCAGCTCCGAGAAGCGGGCGTGGGAGCTCAGCTTGATGTAATCGCCGCCGGCGGCGGCGTCCGAGACGATGCCATCGCTGAGCTTGACCTGGATGGCGCCATCCTCGAAGTAGCTCGACAGCTTGCCCTGCAGCTTGGCCACCGCCGCTTCCCCTTCAAATTCCTTGGGGTAGGGGCGCACCAGGTGGCGGGCGCCGGGCAGGGAAAAGATGTCGCACAGGCGGGCGCCCAATTCTTTCAAGGTCTTGCGATCCCCGCGCAGGTGATCGCTCGCCGAGCCGTAGAGGATCTGGCTGTAGCGCTGAAACTCGGGCTGGCCGCGCTGGCGCAACATCTCGATGACCACCATGTACTGATCCACCGTCTCTTGCAGGATCCGCCCCAGATCGTCCTGGGGGCCGAGGCGACGCCTGATCCTGTCCCTCAGCTCCTTGAGCTCCAGGTACTTGTTGCGCGGATCGAAGTCCAGGGGGAGGGCGTGGTAGAAGTTCGCGTCTATGGCGGGCAGCTCGCGCCCCCCCTTGGCCAGAAACTCGGTCTGCAGGTGGCGGGGCCACTTGATGGCATCCAGGATACGAATGGGTTTTTGCAGGGCAAGCAATTCATCCGAGAGGGATTTGAGGTGCAGGCGATATTTTTCTTGGATGGTCATCGGGCCCCCTGTGGGGCGAGTGTTAGGCGAGAATGGCTGAGTATATGCATAGCGCTTGCCAAAAAGAAGCGAGACGCCGGCTTATCCGGCCTGCGCGCTTTTGGTTACCGGAAAATTGGTTTAGACTGCGCCCCTTGATCCTTATTGTGTTCGTGAAAATGATGAATATCCCCAGCTCTGAAATGATAATGCGTTGGCTGCAACAGGCTCGGATTGAGCACTATGTTTGCGATCAGTGCCACGGCATCCACATGGTGTCCCTGCAATCCGTCGAGGGTATCCAGGAGAGCCGGGTCTTCGTCGAAGAGGAAGGGCTGCTGTTTTCATCTGAGCTGGAGGTGCGCCCCTCGTCGCTGCTGCCGCTGATGGCCGAACTGGGCCGTCTCAATATGCAGTATCCGTCCCTCAAGGTGTTCCTCGACATCATAGATGACAACCTGCCGCGCCTCATCGTGGGTCATACCGTCTTCACCAAGGCCGGGCTCACCGTGGAGCAGTTCCTGCTGTTCATCGAGAGCACCACGGCGGCGACCCACGAAGTGGTCTCCGAATGCGAGCGACTGGGCTTCTTGAACCTGCCGGAAATCCAGGTTGCACCAGAGTCTGTTCACTGATCTGTGCGTTAAATGTGCGAACGGTTCATCTGCCTCAAAAAGCCGTTGACGGCGGCGGACCTTTACCCTAAATTACGCCCCGTTCCGGCGCGTTAGCGCAGTGAACCCGTGTTGGCTGAACACGTTAAACCACAGACCAAAATTTGGTGAGGTGTCCGAGTGGCTGAAGGAGCACGCCTGGAAAGTGTGTATACGGCAACGTATCGAGGGTTCGAATCCCTCCCTCACCGCCAAATAAAACAAAAGGGCCTGTCGCAAGACAGGCCCTTTTGTTTTATTCGATGATGGGCGGCTCGGTTTGGACCCTGGTTCGACAAGAGGGCAGGATAGTCCTTTTGGACAGCCGCAGGCTGAGCACAGAGCGAACGCCAGGGATGGTGTGAGTCAATCCCGACCCCGCCAAATTTAAAAGCCGACCTCAGGGTCGGCTTTTTGCTATCCAGCCGACATCTTCTCTGATGCCTTCGAGAGAGGGTGAGAACCCTCGCCGGGTTCGAGCAGAGCGGCTCGCCGCGATAAACGGCCGTAGGTCGCCCCGAAGGGGTGAGCCACGCAGTGGCGAATCATCTCTCCCTCACCGCCAAATGATAATCCCAAACAATTGAATTTATTTGGTTTTTCCTTTTTTTGTGATTTTCACTATACCATCCATTATGCGGTAATCCCCCCAGAAAAACTGGGTGGGCTGAGATGGTGCAGGGCATAACCCTCCCTGAGGCGACATAGTCTTCTCACCCATAACCAAGAAATGATGGGCTCTGCAGGTCGTAATGTCCCCTTGCAGCAGATGGCAGCTGGAAACATACACAGGGATCAATAAAGCATGACTATGGAAAATTTCGCATTACGCAAACAATGGCGAATGACGAAGGTGCGCTTTCAATCCACCTGGTTCTGGCGTGTGTTCGGTATCTGCGCCATGCAAAAGGGGTGGACCAAGTTTCTGGTGGCGGTAGCCATCATGGCTGGTTTCTGGAGCGTGGTTTTATACGTTGAATTGCTGAACCCCGCCCTGCCGCTGGAACAGTTGACGAAAAATGAGGGGGTGCTTGTGCAGGTTTATAAGCCCCTCCGTACTGCACATGACTCCGCGATCAGGATCCTGACGGACTCGGGAGAGGAAATAGCCTATCGAGGTAGTATCTATAACAAAGCAGCGTTGCTTGCCGCAAAAGGAAAACGGGTCACGGTCTGGAGTCAGCCTTATTACAGATTTTGGTGGCCCTTTTATTTCGAACAGGCGTGGCAGGTGCAGGAAGGTGAGCAGGTCTTGATAAGCTATGAAAATACGTACAAAGGCCTACTGCGTTATAGGTCAAGCGACGAATGGCTGGCCAAGCACTTGTTGATACTGACCATCCTCTCCTTAGCTATTGTGGCTCTGGTTTGCCACAAAGGTGTTCCCGCCAAGTAATCGTTCTGTTTCAATTCGTTATCGCCAGCAATGCCAATCAAATCAGTCATAGGGAGCGTGACCATGAGTAAACTGAATACACAAACCGTCAACACCGTTTCTGATGTCTTGTCCTTCCATGCCACGCCGGTGAGCATCGCCCAAAGTGTGGATGGTGCGACGCAGGGCCAAGTGATTGATACCTCCTTGGCTGCGGCCAACGCCGTGCAATCTTTTGGCGCCATCATCAGCAAAACCTTGGGAAATGCCGCGCCACCGCTGCTGGCCGCCAATCTGGTCAATGACGGTGCCCATATGTACTCCGATTACGATCTGCTGAAGGGTAAATATAGCGGTGAGCCACGCAGTGGCGAATCATCCTTCCCTCACCGCCAAATAAAACAAAAGGGCCTGTCGCAAGACAGGCCCTTTTGTTTTATCCGATGATGGGCGGCTCGGTTTGGGCCCAGGTTCGACAAGAGGGCAGGATAGCCCTCCTGGACCGCCGCAGGCTGAGTGCAGGGTGAGCGCCAGGGAGGGCGCGAGTCAATTCCGACCCGTGACCTCCCCGCCGTGAAATTGAAAAACCGACCTCAGGGTCGGTTTTTTGCTTTCTGGGTTTTATCAGCCTAGCCATACACAACCGTATTCCTGTCGCGCCGTTATCTCTTCAGCTTGGAGATAGTGGGGATGTTTCTGTACTTGTGCTCCCAGGGCAGCCCGTAGCCCACCAGCAGCTCATCCGTTGCCATCTCATAGGCATAAAATTGCTCGGCCGGAATATCGATGCGGCCCGGTTTCACAAACAGGGTCACGATAGAGAGGGAGCCTGGCGAGAAGGTTTGCAGATGCTCTACCAGCCGCTTCATGGTACTGCCCGATTCGATGGCATCGTCCATCAGGATGACGTCTTTGCCCTGGATGCCGATATTGTCGTGAAAGACGATGTGGGAGTCGTTGTGGCGCTCACCCGGGGTGTGGGGGCAGGAGATATAATCCATGGCGATATCAAACTCGAGCCGTCTGACCAGATCCGCCGTGAACAGCATGCCCCCCGGCACCACGGTTATCACCACCGCCTCCTTGAATCGCTCGTTGAGTCGCTTGGCGATCACCTCGACCCCCAGCTCTATATCCTGCGCATTCAGTACCACTTCGCCGAAAATAGGGTTTTTCATATCTCCTCCAGACAAATTGATGGCATTCATTCAAGCTGCCGGCGCCAGTCGCACTCGCTTGCTGAGCAAGAGGGCAAGCGCTACCAGCAAGACGACGCCGTAGAGCGCTGCCGGCAAGCCAGCTAGCTCGGCGCCAAAGCCGACGATGGCGGGGCCCGAGAGCACGCCGATATAACCCAGGCTGGAGACCGCCGTGATGGCCAGGGGGCCAGGCATGACATTCTGCTTGCCCGCGGCCGAGAACATGATGGGCACTATGTTCGAGCAGCCCACTCCGATGAGGGCATAGCCCAGCAGCACAGTTTGCCAATGGGGCAGCGACAGGCTGATGAGAAAGCCGCTGATGGCGATGAGTGACCCCAGTGTGACCACGGCTCTGGCCCCCAGGCGGGTGACGACGGCATCTCCCAGCAGGCGCCCCAGGGTCATCGCGATGGAGAAGCACACTATGCCCATGCCAGCGGCGCTGGCGGGAATGGCGCGGTACTCATTTAAGAAGATGCCGCTCCAGTCCAGCACTGTGCCTTCGGCCAGGAAGAAGACGAAGCAGACGATGCCGATGATAAAGACCGAGCCTCTTGGCATGGCAAAGTAGGGGCCGGAGTGTGAAACAACCTGGGTGCTGTATCCCGGGGTGCTCAAGATCAGCAGCGCCATGATCAAGGATGAGGTGATCCCGGTTGCCGCGAGGGGGGTGATGCCCGCGGTCAATAGCAGGGTCAGGACGAAGGCCCCCATCATGCCGCCCAGGCTGTAGAAGCCATGAAAGCCGGACATGAGCGGTTTGTTGGCTTCCTTTTCCACGGCGATGGCCTGAGTGTTCATGGTACAACCCGTGGTCCCTATGCTGATGCCATAGAGCACGAGCGTGATGGCCAATGCCGAGGGGGAGGTGGCCAGCACCAGCAGTGGCAACAGCAGGGCGATAGCAGAAACAGCGCCGATCAGCACCTTTTTACAGCCAAATCGACTGGTACAGATGCCGGAGACAGGCATGCCGATCAGGGCGCCGCACCCTAAGCAGAGCAGCATCAATCCCATGGCGCCGTCACTGAGCTGCACATTGAGCTTGATGAAGGGAATGCTCGACGCCCAGGCGGCGGTGGCAAATCCCGAGCAGAAGAAGGTGGCTCTGGTGGCCAGCCTGTCGATGTGCGGCAGCTTCATGGCCAGTGCGGACAACATGGTGACTCCTGAATAACTTGATAAACAGAGGGATACGCCCATTCACCGAGGTGATCGGCGAATGCGGCGAGTATCAAGATGACATAAGTGAACCAAAATAAACATAAAACATCAATTTTGTGTTTGTTTGTGTTCATTTTGTGGCGGTGATATAGTGATCACAATGGTGATGGAATTAAAGGTAAGATCATGATTAAGCTGATTATTACTGACATGGACGGGACTTTTCTCAACAGCCGGGGGGACTACAACCGGGCGCTTTTCTCCGAGGTCGTCAGTGCCATGGCGCAGCAAGGGGTGCATTTCGCCCCCTGCACCGGCAAGCAGGTGGACAGGGTCGAGGAGCTGCTGGGGGAGGAGAGTGCGAACTTCTGGATCCTGGGAGACAGCGCGACCCGCATCAAGCATCAGGGCCGCTATGTCTATCAGTCGCTGTTACAAAACCGCCTGGGGCTGGCCATCATAGCGCAGCTCGCGCGGGTGCCGGGCTCGCATATCACCATCGCCTGCACCCCCGAGTTCGCCTTTATCAGGGAGGATATCGAACCCCACCTGAAAGAGTTGGTGCGCCGCTCCTATAGCAAAGTCAAAACCGTCAGCGATTTTAACGAGATCAGCGCCGATTTCGTGAAGATCACCGTCTATGACGAGCAGGGTCGCTGCCCTGAGCTAAGAGGTGAGCTCGATGCCTTCAATGAGGATGCCTATATCGTCGTGTCCGAGAAGAACTGGATCGATATCGCCAACGCGGGGGTGCACAAGGGCACCACTGTGGCCAGGCTGCAGGCCTTGGTCGGGGCTGGCAAGCATGAAACCCTGGTGTTTGGGGATGGGCTCAATGACATCGAGCTGATGGGCTGCGCCGATCTCAGCTTCGCGATGCGAAATGGCTGCGATGAGACCAAGGCGGCGGCCAATTTCATCACCCGCTCCAATGACGAAGACGCCGTCATGCACACCATATTGCAACTGCTGGCCCTGCAACGTCATGACTAACCCCACCACCTGAAGGCACAGAGTTATCTATGGAAAAGTATTCACTGGAAGAGCGGCAGCTGTTGATCCTGGATCTGCTGGCATCACACCACAAGGTGATGGCAGCCGATCTGGCGCCCCAGCTCGGCACCACTGAGGCGACGATCCGGCGCGACCTGCGCCATCTCGCCGATGAGGGGCGCTGCAAGCGCATTCATGGGGGCGCGATCTCGCTGTCGCCGCAGACCAGTACCCTGACGGAGCGCAGCAAGAACCAGGTCAACGAGAAGCAGGCGTTGGCCCTGGCGGCCTTGAAGATAATCAAGAAGGATCAGCTTATCTTCCTCGATGCCAGCAGCACCCATCTGTCCTTGGCCGTCCTCTTGCCCGAGCAGCTGGGCCTGACGGTGGTGACCAACAGCCCGGCCATTGCCGTGCGGCTCCTGGAGCGAAAGGGCATCAGGACAGTTCTGATCGGTGGCGAGCTGGATTACATGGTCGGCGGCGCCGTCGATATCACGGCGGCGGAGTCCATCAACAAGTTCCGCTTCGATCTCTGCTTCCTCGGGGTGTGCGCCTGGTCCTCGGATCTGGGGTTCAGTGCCATCCACTATCAGGACAGCGAGTTCAAGCGGCGGGTGGCCTCGCGCTCGGGCTCCTTGGCGGTGCTCTGCAATGACGACAAGATGGAATCCCTGGCGTCCTACCCCTTCCTGCACTCCAGTGAGCTGGATTACCTGATCTGCAGCCGGCAGGACGCCGTCCTCATGAGTCATTTCGAGGCGTCTGGCTGCACCGTCATCACGGCCGGATAACAGGGGACTGTGTTGGCCGCCATCGAGAGAGGCATCACGAATGGATACGTCCATCCACTGGCGGCAGCTTGCGCTCAGGCGCCTTGGGGGAGAAATAGAGAAGTACGCTCACTCCCTGCTGGCCTTGTATGAATGGGACAAGCCCGCAGCCCCAGTGGCGGGAGGTACTCGCCGTTAACGCGATATTGTGTCCTGTAATAGACAGGGTGACACCCACCAACATTTAGGCTCCATGCAGAGCCTGAATATCCCTTCTCTGATGGAAGCCTTGGGCAGATACGGGAGCACCCTGCCGATCTGATTGTGATAGTTATCACAGAACGCGCCTTTAGATTTATCCTTCCTCGACCGGTTTGCTCCTTTTGTTACACTGCGTGACATTATCCTGAATAAGGACGCGGCTGCGCCTGGTGGACAACAATGTTTAATAATCAGTTGGTCTCAACATTAAATACCTTCGAGTTTAAGGTATATAACTATGTGATGAAACATCATCAGACGGTTATCTATATGACGGTCAGGGAATTGGCCGAAGCCTGTGATGTGTCGACCGCCACCATATTGCGATTTTGCAAGAAGATGAATTGCAGCGGTTATGCGGAATTCAAAGCCTATTTGAAAATGAATGCCGAGAAGCGCGGCGAAATATCCCTGCCGCACGGTGCCAACGAGTTTCTCTCTTTTTTCAAGAGCATCAACAACGACGAGTTCGATGCCCTGATCGCGAGCGCCGCCGAGCAGATCGCCGGGGCCGAGCGGGTGATCTTCGTCGGGGCGGGCAGCTCGGGCACGCTGGGGCGCTACGGGGCGCGCTTCTTCTCCAACATCGGCAAGTTCAGCAACCACATCGACGATCCCTACTACCCGGTCAACACCGACATGTACAAGCAGGCGGTGGCGATCGTGCTCTCGGTCTCCGGGGAGACCACCGAGATAGTCAAGCTGGCGAAACAGTTCCTGTTTCATCACTGCAAGCTCATCACTATTACCAGCGACAATAAATCCACCCTGGCCCAGATGGCGGATTTCAATATTTCATATCATGCGGCGCGGCTGGTGGTCGACAATGAATATGATATTACTACCCAGGTGCCGGTAATTTATATCATCGAATCCATTGGTCGCCAATTGGCAAACAAGATAAGTGCCGAAGTGTCACAGGGTGTGTCTTTTATGTAACAAGTAACACTATGGGTATTTTGTTATATCGTGACAAGGATGAGTGCTTTCCCTACCATCAATTCACAACATTTGAATTGTTTCGATATTAATTAATAAATGGCAGGGAAGGAACATTATGGCAATTAACTATGCTGACTCGGCGAAACAGATCGTCGAGTTGATTGGTGGTGACGGCAACGTCATCAGCGTCACCCACTGCGCCACCCGGCTGCGGTTTGTCCTAAAAGAGATGGCCAAGGTCGACAAGGAGGTGCTGAAACGGGTACAGGGAGTCATCACCGTCATCGAGTCCAGCGGTCAGCTGCAGGTGGTGATCGGCAACCACGTCGGGGACGCCTACCGGGAAGTGCAAAAACTGGTGCAGGTAGACGAGAACGCCGTGGTCGATGCGCCCAAGGTGGGCATGGTGAACCACCTGATGGACATCATCTCCAGCATCTTCGCCCCCTTCCTCTACCCGCTGGCCGCCTGCGGCGTGTTGCAGGGGCTCATCTCCTTCTTCGCCGCCATCGGCTGGATGGACCCCGCCAGCGGCACCTTCCGCATCCTCAACTTCGTCTCCTGGACCGGCTTTACCTTCCTGCCGGTGATGGTCGCCTTCACCGCCGCCAAGAAGTTCAACGTGAACCCCTTCACCGCCGTGATCGCCGCCTGCGCTTTGGTGTCGCCCGATTACATGAACATGCTGACCGCGAACAAAATCATACTCGCGAACTCCGCGGATCCGGCGGTGCAGGCGCTGATGCAGTCGGCGATGGAGAACCCAGTCATCAACGAGGCCATCGTCAACCTGGTAGGGGTGCCGCTCAACAGCGCGCCACTCAGCTTCCTCGGTCTGCCGGTGCAGTATCTGAGCTACACGGCTTCGGTGATCCCCATCATCCTGATGGTGTGGGCCATGTCCTATGTGCAGCGCTTCTTCGAGCGGATCCTGCCGGTGGTGGTGCGCAACCTGTTCACCCCCATGTTCTGCCTCGCCATCATGGTGCCCCTGACCCTGCTGGCCTTCGGCCCCATCGGCAACCTCATCGGCGGTGCCATCGGTGGCATCTACAACACCCTCTATCATCTGAGCCCGTCCATCGCCGGCTTCGTGGTAGGCGCTGTATGGACACCGCTGGTGACCCTGGGCGTGCATTGGGGCATCACCCCAGTCACCGTCGGCAACTACGCCACCCTGGGCTATGACACCTTCACCGGTCTGCAAGCCTCCGCCGTGTTCGGCATCGCCGGCGCCGTGTTCGGGGTCTATTTCAAGGCCAAAGACGCGGAACTAAAAAGCATGACCCTCTCGGCCGGGGTGACCGCGCTGTTTGGCATCACAGAGCCCGCCATCTACGGGGTGGCCCTGCGCTTCAAGCGTCCGCTCATCTGCGGCTGCCTGGCCGGTGCCATCGGCGGCACTGTGGCGGGGGCCTTCAATGCTGTTTCCTGGAGTTACTGCATCCCCGGCATCGCCGTGCTGCCGGTGTTCTTCAAAGAGGGGCACATGGCGCAGTTCCTGGGCTTCCTGCTCTCCATCGGCGTCGCCTTTACCCTCGGCGTCATCTTCTCCTGGATGGCAGGCTTTCAGACCGATGCCGACGTCAGCCAACCCCAGCCGCTGAAATCCGAAGCCGTATAAGGAGCGACAAGTCATGAACAACGCATTGCCGAAAGAGTTTCTGTGGGGGGGGGCGGTCGCCGCCCACCAGGTAGAAGGGGGCTGGGATCAGGGTGGCAAGGGGCTTAGCATAGTCGATGTACTCACCAGCGGCGCCCACGGGGTGGAGCGCGTCATCACCGACCAGATTGAAGAAGGCCGTCGCTACGCCAACCACGAGGCGGTGGATTTTTACCACCGCTACAGAGACGACATAGCACTCTTTGCCGAGATGGGCTTCAAGTGTTTTCGCACCTCCATCGCCTGGTCGCGCATCTTCCCGCAGGGTGACGAGGCCGAGCCGAACGAGGCGGGGCTGCGTTTCTATGACGACATGTTCGACGAGCTGCTGCGCCACGGCATCGAGCCCGTCATCACGCTCTCTCACTTCGAGATGCCGAACCATCTGGTAACCCAGTACGGCGGCTGGAAGAGCCGCACCGTGCTGGATTGCTTCGTGCGCTTTAGCGAGGTGGTGCTGCGCCGCTACCAGCACAAGGTCAAATACTGGATGACCTTCAACGAGATCAACAACCAGCGCAACTGGAAGGTGCCGCTGTTTGGCTACTGCTGCTCCGGGGTCATCTACAACCAGGAGCCGAACCCGGAAGAGTGCATGTACCAGGTGCTGCACCACCAGTTCGTGGCGAGCGCCAAGGTGGTCAGCCTGGGCCACGAGATCAACCCGGACTTGCAGATAGGCTGCATGCTGGCCATGGTGCCGCTCTATCCCTACTCCTGCCACCCGGACGATGTCATGTATGCGGAAATCGCCATGCGCGAGCGCTTCCTGTTCGGGGACGTGCACATGCGTGGCCATTACCCCGCCTATATCCGCAAGGAGTGGCAGCGCAAGGGCTATCAGATCGTCATGGAAGCGGGGGACGAAGCGATCCTGCGCGCGGGCTGCGCCGATTATATCGGGCTGAGCTACTACATGAGCAACGCGGTGCGAGCGCACGGCGCCGGCACGGGTACCGCCCTGTCGGGCTTCGAGGGCAGCGTGCCCAATCCCCATGTGCAGGCCTCCGAATGGGGCTGGCAGATAGACCCGGTCGGGCTGCGCTACACCCTGAACCTGCTCTATGGCCGCTACGAAAAGCCGCTGTTTATCGTTGAGAACGGCTTCGGGGCGCGGGATCAGAAAGATGAGCGAGGGGAGATAGATGATGACTACCGTATCGCCTACCTGCGCGCCCATATCGAGCAGATGAAACTCGCCATCGTCGAGGACGGGGTAGATGTCATGGGCTACACCCCCTGGGGTTGCCTGGACTGCGTCTCCTTCACCACAGGTGAATACAGCAAGCGCTACGGCTTTATCCACGTGGATAAGAACGATGACGGCAGCGGCAGCTTTGCGCGCAGCAAGAAGCGCAGCTTCGACTGGTATCGCCAGGTCATCGCCAGCAACGGTGAGACACTATAGTCGGTGTGCTTAATATGCTGCCTTGATTGAATAAAACCTGTTATTGATCCCGCCGAGTATCATTTAACCATGTGGTTATACAGGTTTTTTAATATCAAGGCAGTGTAATGCATTGTCGTGAGAGGGCTGAATTGACATGTCGACATCGAGCTGTCGAGCCGTGGATCCCGCCCTTATCCGCAATAAAAAAAACCGACCTCAGGGTCGGTTTTTTACGTTGGGCGCCCTGCCTCATATCTCATCTTCCAGGTGGAGAATGTGCTGCAAGAGCTTGTGCCCCAATCATGCTTAACGTTTTATGCGCGCTCGAAATCCGCCAGCTTGAAGGTCTTGTGGTTCAGCTCGTCGGTCGGGCCATAGAAACGCATGGCCGGCAGCGGACGTTTGCCGCTGGTGGGGATCCAGTTGTTGGCCAGCTCGCTCGGGGCCTTGGGGCCCACATAGAGGGTGACGCCGCCGTCCGGGTTCTTAACCATCTTGTCGAGATCGTAGGAGGAGAGGGTGGTACGCCCGCTCTCGCTGTAGATAAAGGACATGGTGTCGCGGTTATAAACCGTCAGTGCCCAGAACTGCTTCACCGGCATCTTGGCCGGGATGGTGAGCTTGTAGAGCTGACCCGCTTCCAGCAGCTTGCCTTGGTTATCCGCGAGGCACATCAGGTACTGGGTGGCCGGGGTATCGCTCAGCACCTTGGGCATATAGGTGCACCAGAAATACTCTGCGGCCCGGTTGATGAGATCGATGCGATCCTCGTAGATGAAGGTGAAGGTCTTGTTGTCATCGGCCTGCAACAGGGAGGCGTAGTGCCGGTCTGGCCAGTAGAGCTTCTCTTTCGGGAAATTGTCGTACCAATGCTGCATGTAGAACCAGGCATCGATGGCCGCCTGGCGCAGCGCCTTCCTGGTTTTCTCGCTGGGGTTGAATGTCATGCCACGGCCAATGCCGAGGGAGGAGAGCATCCCCATCATCACCTTGTCCTGCTCGCGCACGGGCTCGACACTGGCAATGGCATTCAGATCGTCGAAATGGCGCTCGTCGTAGTAGGGCAGGGTGGGGTAGCGCTTGTTGCCGGGATCGACGAAGCGCTGGGTCGGCGGATTGCTCGCCTCAGAGAGGTAATACATGCGCAGGCGCTTGGAGTAGTGATAGGCATCTTCCGTCGTTTTGCCGGGGGCCGGCACCGAGCGAAAGGCAAAGGCCACGCGAAAATTGGGTGACGGGACATGCAGATAGCCGGCCGGGATAGCTCCGCTGTAGCCAGGGGGCGTCAGCAAAAACTTGCCGCCCTTGCCCTTGTCGAGCCCTGCCGGACCCACATCGGCGATGGTGAACTGCCAGGCATCGACTATCTGCCCATACAGGCTGCCATCCGGGCCCGCGGCGGGCACCTCCAGCACGGTAGGGCCGCGTTGCAAGTCGGTGAAGGCCGTGATGTAGGGGGTGGTGCTGTTGGCCGTGATGGCCTCAAGATGCGGGGTGGCGGGCTTGGCATAGGCGATGATGTCGTTGTCTTTTAAGCCCAGATGCTCGAAGGCGGCGCGCCTGAAGCTATAGATGGCGACCGCTGGCATATTCCACAAGACGGCCTCGAAGGCCCGCTGGTATGTGATCTGGTACTCGAAATCATCGATTGAGCTGACGGCCCCTGCGGGAGGCAGGCCCCCTTCGGTTTCCCCAGGTTGACCTGCGCCGTGGCGCAGTGGCGTCTTCAGTGACAGCCCCTCGGCAAATGCCGGTGTGGGGAGCCTCAAGACCGTCAGGCCGACGGCGGATCCCAGTGCCAGTTTGTAAAACTCTCTGCGTGTGATGGGCATATAAACATCCTTGCTGATGTGGGTCGCGGCAATGCTATCCCGATGACTATAGAAGGGTTTTTGTGAGGAATCTGACTTGGGTGCCATACGTGAACATTCCATGGTTTGGTGACAATGTCCACTCATTGGGATGAAGTCGAGCTGATGCGACAGACGCCAAAGGGGCGGCTCCAGGTTTCCCGCAAGGCGGCCTGGGATGACCTTCGTCATCGCGCTCGCTGCTTGCTGATGCACTCAAAAGAGTGATGGCGGCTCCCTGCGGCATCGATAAAAAAGCCCGGTAGTGATACCGGGCTTTTTGGTTGAACCGTGGGTTAACCTCAGGCCAGATCGAAACGGTCCAGGTTCATCACCTTGGTCCAGGCGCCGACGAAGTCCTTCACAAACTTCTCCTTGGCATCCGCGCTCGCGTACACCTCGGCCAGCGCCCTCAGTTGAGAGTTCGAGCCGAACACCAGATCGACCCGGGTGCCGGTCCACTTGGCCTTGCCGCTCTTGCGATCATGGCCCGTGTAGACCCCCTTGTCCGCCGTCGGCTTCCACTCGGTGCCCATGTCGAGCAGGTTGACGAAGAAGTCGTTGGAGAGGGTGCCGGGCTGAGTGGTCAGTACCCCATGCTGGGAGCCTGCGTTGGTGCCAAGCACACGCATGCCGCCCACCAGTACCGTCATTTCGGGGGCGTTCAGGGTCAGCAACTGCGCCTTGTCCACCAGCAGGGATTCCGAGAAGTGGGCATAGTCGCCGCCCAGATAGTTACGGAACCCATCGGCCTGGGGCTCGAGCACGGCGAACGCCTCGACGTCGGTCTGCGCCTGGGAGGCATCCATCCGGCCCGGGGCGAACGGCACTGTTACTGTGACTCCCGCCTTCTTCGCCGCCTGCTCGACGCCGACGTTGCCCGCCAGCACGATCAGATCCGCCAGTGACACCTTCTTGCCACCGGTAGCCGAGGCGTTGAACCCTTGCTGGATCCCCTCGAGGGCCTTGAGCACCTTGGCCAGTTGGGCCGGCTGGTTGACCGCCCAATCCTTTTGCGGGGCGAGGCGGATGCGGGCACCGTTGGCGCCACCGCGCTTGTCTGAGCCACGGAAGCTGGCCGCAGACGCCCAGGCGGTGGAGACCAGCTCGGAGACCGAGAGGGAGGAGGCCAGGATCTTCTCCTTGAGGGCCGCCACGTCCTTCTCACCCACCAGTTCGTGATTGACGGCGGGGATGGGGTCTTGCCAGATCAGCTCCTCTTTTGGTACTTCCGGTCCCAGGTAGCGGGCTACCGGGCCCATGTCGCGGTGGGTCAGCTTGAACCAGGCGCGGGCGAAGGCATCGGCGAAGGCTTGCGGATCCTCGTAGAAGTGGCGGGAGATCTTGCCAAACTCGGGGTCAAAACGCAGGGTCAGGTCCGTGGTCAGCATGGTCGGCTTGTGGAATTTGCCGGGGATGTGGGCATCCGGGATGATGTCCGGCGCATCTTTGGCGACCCACTGCTTGGCACCGGCCGGTGACTTGGTCAGCTCCCACTCGAACTTGAACAGGTTCTCGAAGAAGTTGTTGCTCCAAAGGGCCGGGGTCTTGGTCCAGGTTACTTCGAGACCGCTCGAGACGGTGTCCTTGCCGTGGCCGCTGCCGTAGTTACTCATCCAGCCGAGGCCTTGGGCCTCGATCGGTGCGGCTTCCGGCTCCGGCCCCTTGTGGGATTCCGGCGCGGCGCCGTGGGCCTTACCGAAGGTGTGACCACCGGCGATAAGGGCGACGGTCTCCTCGTCATTCATGGCCATGCGACCGAAGGTGGAGCGGATGTCCTTGGCGGCCTCCATGTAGTCGCCGCTGGCGTTCGGTCCCTCCGGGTTGACGTAGATCAGGCCCATGTGGGTGGCGCCGAAGGGGGCGGTGAGTTCACGATCCCCCTTGACCCGATCCGGATCGACCCCGAGCCAGGCGATCTCATCCCCCCAGTTGACGTCCTGATCCGGCTCCCAGACATCCGCTCGTCCGCCACCGAAGCCGAAGGTGCGGAATCCCATGGATTCCAGCGCAACGTTGCCAGCGAGGATCAAGAGATCGGCCCAGGAGATCTGGCTGCCGTATTTCTGCTTGATGGGCCAGAGCAGGCGGCGTGACTTGTCGATGTTGACGTTGTCCGGCCAGCTGTTGAGGGGGGCGAAGCGTTGTTGGCCGCGACCGCCGCCGCCACGGCCATCCGTGGTGCGATAGGTGCCGGCGGCGTGCCAGGCCATGCGGATAAATTGAGGGCCGTAGTGGCCAAAGTCTGCCGGCCACCAATCCTGGGAGTCGGTCATCAGCTTGACCAGATCCTTCTTGAGGGCCTTGTAGTCCAGGCTTTCGAACGCCTTGACGTAGTCAAAGTCGTTGCCCATGGGGTCTGAGCTGGCGGAATGCTGGTGCAGCAGATCCAGGCGCAGCTGGTTCGGCCACCAGTCACGGTTGGTTCGGCCGACGCCGGCGGTGTGGTTGAAAGGGCATTTGCTTTCTTCACTCATCTCGGTCTCTCCTTGGCAGTCGTTTCAAAGCTCACGATGTCAGTATGGGAAAAATTTCCACATTGCGATGTGGCGCTGTTTCGCAGCTCAGGCCATGTCGAGACTCGGCTGCGATCAATTAATCCTTATTTTTCATAATCTTGTTCATCCACGATACGAATGACTCGCGAAGAAATGGATTAAGCCTATCTATTTTAACAATATATTCACACTTGCCAGGTCGGAATGGCACGGCGCCCTCGTCAATCTGCGGCATTGGACGCTTTTGCCTCCATTGCTGGGGCGCGTACTTGCTTCGACGCTGGGCTGCGGCGGGCAATATGCAGACAGGGTGACCAACAGAGGCTGTTATTCACTTCTTAATCAGTATCACAGGGTTACACCGCAAAACTTGCGCTACATCATTGTGAGCCGGGATAGGCCAGGCGTTGGCAAGGCTTGCGTCAGATTCTGTGAGCTTGGTACTAACCACCTGAATTGTTGGATATTTTATTCATCTTTTCGCAACTGGTTCGAAGTGATATAGACAGGATGGACAGGCAGGCCTGGGCGGCGAGCGAGGATGGCGGGGCATATGCACTGGCTGTTTGGTGGCAGCTGGCAGGCAGATAAAGAGGCAGAACAGGGAAGGATGATCTGGGTAGAAGAAGTAGCAGGGGAGAAGAGGACCAGGGCCGAGCTGGATGGCTAGCCCTGCTTTGACGCAGATAACAAAGAACCGGCGCTAGGCCGGTTTTGAGTGCATGCCGAGGAGGGCATGCGGTCAGTCAGACTGACGGCTGTTGGCCGCACGCGGCACAAACAGAATAATGGGGTGGCTGATGGGGCTCGAACCCACGACAACCGGAATCACAATCCGGGACTCTACCAACTGAGCTACAGCCACCACTGAAATTGGCCGTTAATGTTCGCTTAGAAAGCCTCACATTAATGGCGCGCCCTGCAGGATTCGAACCTGCGACCCACGGCTTAGAAGGCCGTTGCTCTATCCGACTGAGCTAAGGGCGCTCTGTATCGAGAAATCAGGGACTCCTCGATGAACCTGGTCGGTGATAAAGGATTCGAACCTTTGACCCTCTGGTCCCAAACCAGATGCGCTACCGGGCTGCGCTAATCACCGAAATTTCACTGTCCAGCATACCGATGACGGCACCACTGGGCAACGGGCGGGCATAATACCCAAGCGAGAAAGCCAGCGTCAATGACTTTTTCCGCCAGTAAATTCAAGTGCCTACTTATTGCCCGCCAGGCGAGAGCCGCTAACACCCGCGCCAAAAAAATGCGACAATGCGCGCAGTTGAACACAGGATGAGTGAAGAACGATGTCTGCCAAAATCATTGATGGAAAACAGGTTGCGCAAACGATTCGCAGCCAGGTCGCCGCACAGGTCCAACAGCGCGTCGCGTTGGGCAAACGGGCCCCTGGACTGGCGGTGATCCTGGTGGGGATGGATCCGGCCTCCCAGGTCTATGTCGGCAGCAAGCGTCGTGCCTGTGAAGAGGTGGGCTTTGTCTCCCGCTCCTATGACTTGAGCGCCGATGCGAGCCAGGAAGAGTTGCTGGCCCTGATCGACAAGCTCAATGAGGACGCCGAGGTGGACGGGATCCTGGTGCAGTTGCCCCTGCCGGCGCACTGCGACACCACCCAGTTGCTCGAGCGCATTCGTCCCGACAAGGATGTGGATGGCTTCCATCCCTACAACGTGGGCCGCCTGGCCCAGCGCATCCCGGCCCTGCGCCCCTGCACTCCCAAGGGCATCATGACCCTGATCGAGGCGACCGGGGTCAAGACCCACGGCCTGCATGCTGTGGTGGTCGGTGCCTCCAATATCGTGGGCCGCCCCATGACCCTGGAGCTGCTGCTGGCGGGTTGCACCACCACCACTTGCCATCGCTTCACCCAGGATCTGGAGGCCCAGGTGCGCCGCGCCGATCTATTGGTGGTGGCGGTGGGCAAGCCGAACTTCATCCCGGGGGAGTGGGTCAAGCCCGGCGCTCTGGTGATCGATGTGGGCATCAACCGCCTGGCCGACGGCTCTTTGGTCGGAGACGTGGAGTTTGAAACGGCGCGCAGCCATGCGGCCTTTATCACGCCGGTGCCCGGTGGTGTGGGCCCCATGACGGTGGCCAGCCTGATGGAGAACACCCTGAGCGCTTGCCAGGACTATCACGACGCTTGAGCCAGGTCGGGGAAGGGGAGTCCGAGGGCCGACCCATTCTCATCAGGTATCTAGTAGCAACGCTTTATGCTACTTAAGTGTTGTTGTGTGGTGTGTTGTCACGTAAAAGTCGAATTTTTCGGTATAAAAAAGGGAAGGCTAAGCCTTCCCTTTTTGTTTTCTGCGCCTTTTGCGTTTTATAGCCGCCTTGTCTTTGACCTCCGTCGAGGACGGCTTTGGCAAGGCACTCAAGGTCAGATCAGCGCCAGCGCCGCCGCCAGATCGGCGATGAGATCGTCGGCATCTTCCACCCCGATGCTGAAGCGAATGAGGTCGTCATTCACTCCGGCGGCGAGCCGGCTCGCCTCGTCCATGGCGGCGTGGGTGGTGCTGGCCGGATGGCAGGCCAGACTCTCGAGATCCCCGAGGCTCACCGCCTGCACGAACAGTTGCAGGTTGTCGAGCAGGGTGGCGCAACGGGCAAAGCCCCCTTCCAGCTCTATGCTCACCATGCCGCCAAAGCCGCTGGCGAAGGCGCCGAGGGCGTCGTGGCCCGGGTGGCTCGCGAGCCCCGGGTAGATCACCTTCTTCACCGCCGGGTGAGCGGCCAGGAAGTCGGCCACCTTCTGGGCATTGTGCAGATGGGCATCCATGCGCAGGGGCAGGGTCTTGACCCCGCGTTGCAGCAGATAGGCCTCTTGCGGGCCTATGGGGGAGCCGATGTGCTTGAGTGCCACGGTGCGGATGGACTTCATCAGGGCGTGGGAGCCGGCCACCACACCGGCGATGATGTCGCCGTGACCACCGAGATACTTGGTGCCGCTGTGCATCACGATATCGATGCCAAGCTCCAGCGGGCGCAGCAGATAGGGGGTGAGGAAGGTGTTGTCACAGACGCTGATGGCGCCCACCTTGCGGGCCGCCTGCACGACGATGCGCGGATCCACCACCTTGAGGGTGGGGTTGGTCAGCGTCTCGAACAGCACCACCTTGGTGGCGGGACTGATGTTGGCCAACAGATCCTGATCGCTCTCATAGGCGGTGACCCGGATGCCGGCGCGGCTGAAGGTCTGCTTCAAGAAGGCATCTGTGCCGCCGTAGAGCGGGCCTATGTAGGCCACCTCGTCACCGCTGTCCGCCAGGGCATACATGATGGCGCTCACCGCTGCCATGCCGCTCGCCACCACCAGCGCCTCGTCGGCCCCCTCCAGCGCAGCCAGTTTCTGCTCAAGCTCCGCCGTGGTGGGGTTGCCAAAGCGGCTGTAGATAAAACCGGGAGCCTGGCCTGCGAAGCGCTCCTTGCCCGCCTGGGCATTGAAGTAGCTGAAGGTGCTGCTCTGGTAGAGGGGAGTGGTGAGGGCGCCGGTCTGGGGATCGATACGCTGGCCGCTGTGCACGCTCATGGTCTTGAATTTCATTGTTTTCTCCGTCACGCCAGGGTGCTGGCGCGCTTGTTCTGTGTTGGATAATGATTGGCTCGGCACAGGTGTTCGGGTTTGCCTGTGGCCGCTGGTCGAGCCGCAAGGGCGCCCCGATGGCGCCCTACTTAAATGCGTGTCTGTGCCTCTATTTTGGCACTTCTCTTCATCAGGCTGGTATAGGCTCTTGCGCCTTGTCCCGTATCCCCTGAGCCGCGCCATCAGGCTGCCCATAGTGGCGCGCTGCCACGTCCGGGTGGGAGCGCAGCCGGCCCTTGAGCACGTTCTCCCCCACCTGATAGAAGAGCGGGTTGGTGGGATCGCTCTCCGGCCCCTGCGCCTGGGCGGCCAGCTCAGGTGAAAGGGACAGCAGCGGCACTGTGGCGTCCAGCCTTGCCGCCATAAAGAAGGCGCAGGAGAGGCGCGAGACGCCGGGGGGCGGGCTCACCACCCGGTGCAGGGTCGCCTTGAGATAGCCGTTGGAGGCCAGCTCCAGCAGCTCGCCTATGTTGACCACCAGGGCCCCCGCCAGGGGCGGCGCCGAGATCCAGCCATTTGCCGTCTCCACTTCCAGGCCGGATTGATTGTCTTGCATCACCAGGGTCAGGTAGCCCGGATCCTTGTGGGCGCCGACCCCCTGGTCACTGCTGCCCGCTTCCCGGCCCGGGTAGTGGATCAGCTTCATGTGCTGATAGGGGGCGCCGCGGATGCTGGCATCGAACACGTCCGCCGGCTGCTCCAGCACCTCGGCGAAGGCCGAGAGCAGGCCCAGGGTGATGTCGGTCAGGCGCTCCTGCCAATCTAATAAATGTGTCTTCATCTCCGGCAGGGCGGCGGGCCACTGGTTGGGGCCGGTCAGTCGCTGCCAGGGCTGGTGCAGCGCATATGCGCCGATCGCCGTCTCCTCGCCCATGATGTCAAACTGCTCGCGCCTGTCCGGTCTGGCGCGGGTCAGCTCGGCCCCCACCTGGTTGTAACCGCGAAAATGAGGGGAGTGCACCATCTGCACCGACCGCTTCTCCTGCTCCGGCAGGGCGAAGAAGCGCGCCGCCAGCCCCAGGGTTGCTTTCTGATCGGCCTCGCTCAGGCCATGGCCGGTCAGATAGAAGAAACCCACCTCCCGCGCCGCCTGGCCGAGCCTTGCCAGCATCTGGCGACGAGCCTCAGGGGCGCCACTCAGGGCGGCAAAATCGATGATGGGCAGTGATACGTTTTCCATGTGCATCTCCTCACGCGGTCAGATCCGGGCGTCTTGTCCGTTTTAGTGGTGCGCCGCCGGTGGCCTGGGGCCGAACTCGAGCGGTAAGCCACTGGCTTGAGGTGATACTAAGGTTCGAAGTTATAACGGCAAAACAACGAATTATTCTTAGTTATATACAAAAATCGAAATGGAATTCGTTTTATGTTCGGGAGGGGTGGCTTGAACGGCCTCGAGGCCAGGATGGGCGCGGCTTTGTCCTTCTGAGAGGCTGGCGCCAGATGCTTTGGCTGACAGGGGCGAGGCAGGCAGATAAACCTGCTGTTGGATAAGAAAAACAAGGAGGGAGGCATTAGCCCCCCTCGTTTCTATGGTGTTTCTAGCTGCCCTCGGACGTGGCGTCAGGGGCCTGGGAAGATCAGTAGCCCAGGGTGAAGCGCTGGCGCAGGTGAGCCGGTTGCTCCACCTCGTTCATCACCCCATCGGCCAGATCGCCGACCGTGATGCCGGCGGGCTTGTCGCCGCTAAACAGCACCTGATCGCCGCCGAGCTGGTAGCCGCCGCGTTTCTCGCCGGGTTCGAGGAACACAGGGGGGGAGACAAAGCGCCAGTCGAGGCGGGTTTCACGGCGCAGCGCCGTGAGGCCGTCGCGGGCGGCCAGCGCCCCTTGCTTCCACTCGGCCGGGAAGTCAGGGGTATCCACCAGTTGCACGCCGGGGGCAATCTCCAGACTGCCGGCACCGCCGATGACCAGCAGCCAACTGTTCGCCGCCACGGCCGCGCTGACGATGGCGCTGGCGCCCTTGAGGTACTGCTCGTAGATATCCGGCACGCTCCAGCCCGGGTTGTAGGCACTGATCACCCGATCGTGTCCCTTGAGCGCCTCGGCCAGGGCCTTGGGATCCTGGGCGTCCACCGCCACGGCGTGGACCCGGGGATGGGGCGCTATCTTGCTCACATCGCGTACCAGGGCGGTGACGCTGTGGCCACGGTCGATGGCTTCGTTGAGGATGGCTGCGCCGACAAAACCGCTGGCACCGATCAGGGCAATTTTCATGGGGATTCTCCTTCACTGTTGGAATGGGGTCATCCTACGCCCCCGGATGTGATTTAATAATCCACTATAAAATGCATTCACTTGTAAGCTGGATTTAATAATGGATCAGCTAAGACGCTACGCCATCTTCGCCGCCGTGGTGGAGGCGGGCACCATGACCGGGGCCGCCAAGGCCCTCGGCATGACCCCCTCCGCCGTCAGCCAGCACATCAGTCAGCTGGAGGCCCTGCTCGGCCTCACCCTGCTGCACCGCTCCACCCGCCGTCTCAACCTGACCGAGGCGGGGGAGGTGGTGTGGCAGGGCTGCCAGGCCCTGCAACAGACCCTCAATCAAACCGAGCTGCGCCTGTCCGAGGTACGCGACAGCCTGCTCGGCGAGGTGCGGATCACGGCACCGGTGGGTATGGCCGGCCAGCCCCTGGCACGGGCGCTGTCGCCGCTGCTGCAGGCCCACCCTGGCCTCTGCATCCAGATCATCGCCGACGATGGCAAGCGGGATCTCATTGCCGAGCGCATCGACGTGGCGCTGCGGGTCGGCACCCTGTCCGATTCCAGCCTGGTGGCGCGTCGGCTGGGGCAGACCCGCATGCTGCTCTGCGCCTCACCTGCCTATCTCGCCCGCAAGGGCACACCGCGCACCCCGGAGGATCTGCTGGCCCATGACTGGCTGGCGTCGGACCTGCTCGGCGGTGGCCTGATGCTGCTCGATGAGAAGGGGCAGGGCCACAAGGTGAGACCCAAGCCCAGGGTACTGTGCAACAACGTGCTGCCGCTTCGCCAGTTCACCCTGGCGGGGCAGGGGATCTCGCTGCAACCTGAGGGGGAGATAGCCGAGGATCTCGCCTCTGGCCAACTGCTGGAGCTGTTGCCGGGCTTTCGGGTGCCCCCCATGGAGATACATGCCATCACCCCCCAGCGGGAGATCCCGGAGAAGGTGCGGCGGGTGATCGCCGCCCTGCGCCGTCACTTCGACGAGCCCCAGGGGGCGGGCGCTGCCCATTCGCTCTAGACAGGCGGCCAGGTGGCAAAGGGCGGCCCGGCAACCCGCTGGGGGAAGGGCGCCGAGCCGCCCGGGCATGGCGGGGCTACTTCATGTAGAGACCGCCGTTGATGGCCAGCGTCTCTCCCGTGATATAGGCCCCCGCTTCGCTGGCGAGGAAGACCACGGCGGCGGCTATCTCCTCCGGCTTGGCGAGACGGCGCATGGGGATGTCCGCCTTGATGCTGTCGAGGATGTCGGTACGGATCGCCTCCACCATGGGGGTGGCGGTGTAGCCGGGGGCGATGGCGTTGACCGTGACCCCGAAGCGCGCCCCCTCCGCCGCCAGCGCCTTGGTGAAGCCCAGCATGCCCGCCTTGGCCGCCGAGTAGTTGACCTGGCCGAATTGGCCCTTCTGGCCGTTGACCGAGGAGATGTTGATGATGCGGGCATCGCGCTGCTCGCACATGGCGTCGAACAGCGGCTGGGTCACGTTGTAGAGGCTGCACAGGTTGGTGTGGATCACCTCGAACCACTGCTCGGGGGCCATGCGCTTGAAGGCGCCATCCCGGGTGATGCCGGCGTTGTTGACCAGCACGTCGATGCGGCCCTCCTCACGCAGCAGCTGGCCCAGGGTCTCGCGGCACATGGCGGTGTCGGCCACGTCCAGCGCCAGCAGCCGCACCCGCTCGGGGTGATAGCCTTGCGCCTCGTACCAGTCGTGGGCGGCCGCCGCGTTGGCGCTGGAGTGGGTGGCGATGATGCGATAGTCCTGCGCCAGCAGGGCCGTGGTGATGGCGGAGCCGATGCCGCCGCGGGCTCCGGTGATCAAGGCGATTCTCTTCATGGTTGCACTCCCTGCAATATTTGGGTTCGAATGAAGACCTTATGGTGTTTGCCGACCAATTGATAGATCTGTTTTCAAACAATCTGGCAGAGAGAGGCGTCACTTTTGTGACAAGGAGCGGGCCCTGACCTTGCGCCGCAGGGAGATAGCGCCGCCTGGACCCTTGCCGCCGGGGCGGCGGCCATGTTAAATGTGCACTCCCTGAACGGAGGCTGAACCTTCGCAGGCAGAGATCCCATCATGACCGCATCCCTATTCCTCCCCGAGCCCGGCCCGGTGCCGGCGGCTCGCCCCCAGTTCACCCGCATCGAGCGGGTGCTCGACTACATCCATACCCATCTGGATGAGCCCCTCTCCCTGGAGCAGCTGGCGGAGCAGAGCTGCTGGTCGCGCTGGCAGTTGCAACGGGTGTTCCAGCACGAGACCGGGCTGACGGTGGCCCACTATGTGCGCGAGTTGAAGCTGAGTCAGGCGGCAGAGGCGCTGCTCTCGGGGCGGGAGCGGGTGCTGGATCTGGCGCTCTGCTATGGCTTTGGCTCGGAGGTGAGCTTCAGCCGCGCCTTCAAGCAGCACTTTGGCTGCTCGCCCCTTGCCTATCGCAAACGGGGACAGCGGCTGGGCCTCGCCATGCCGCTGGTGCGTGCCCAGACGCCCCAGGCCTGCGCCTCGAAATGGGTGCAACTGAGGGTCGAGAGCCGACCCGGCTTCGTGCTGCATGGGGTCAGGGGGGAGATCCGGGGGCTGTTTGCAGAGGAACCCGATTTCCACCAGACGGTTCCCGCCATCTGGCGCGCGGCCCAGGCGGCAGGCCTGCCGGTGACCAGCGAGCTGCTGGGAGTGGTAGAGGTGTCGGCGGCGGGGGAGGCGCTGCCCTATTGGGCCGGGGTGGCGGCGACGGAAGGCGCCATCTTGCCCGCCGGACTCGCCCGACTGGCCGTCCCGCCCCAGGAGTATGCGGTGCTCACCCACGTGGGCCCCATCCATCAACTGGCAGAGACCCTCAACTGGTTCATCCTGCACTGGCTGCCCGGCTCCCATTATCGGGGGCTGGATGGCTTCGAGCTGGAGCGCTACGGCCCCCACTTCAACGGGGCGCAGGCGGATGCCCGCATGGAGTACTGGCTGCCCGTCGCCCCCTGTGAGGGGTGAATTCTCCTCTCTGGGGGCGAGTGAAGAGGGGGATCAGGTCTGGGGCAGAAAGTGCTGGCTGAACTCGGCCGGCGGCAGGGGTTTGGCGAAGTAGAAGCCCTGCTGAAAATCGATGTCATAGCGGCGCACCATCTCCACCTGGGCCGCGGTCTCCACCCCCTCGGCCACCAGCGCCACCTCCATCCTGCGGGCGAGATCCAATATGTTCTCGACGATGAGGCGAGAGGGTCCCTCCTCCTGAATGCCCTTGATGAAGCTGCGATCGATCTTGATGATGTCCACATGGAACTTTTGCAGATAAGAGAGGCTGGAGTGACCCGTGCCGAAGTCATCGATGGCTACCAGCACCCCAATCTCATCCAGGGCATCGAAGATGCTCAGGGTCCGGGCATCCCCATCGAGCATCTCCCGCTCGGTGAGCTCCAGCACCAGCCGGATGTCGTGGCCCGCGAGGGCCGTCAGGAAGGCGCGACACTCGGCAACGATATCCTCATTTTTGAAGTGCTGGGCACAGACATTGATGGCCACGTGAAAGCCGGGTGGCAGCCGGTCGGCCACCTTGAGCAGGTAGTCCAGGGTCTGCTCCATCAGCTGACGGGTCATGGGCACTATGTAGCCGCACTCTTCCGCCAGCGGGATGAAGTTGCCGGGGGCTATCATGCCCTGCTCCGGATGGCGCCAGCGCATCAGCACCTCGAAGCCACACAGGGCGCCCTGGCTGTTCATGACGGGTTGCATATAGGGGATGAACTCACGGGCCGCCAGGGCGCGGGCCAGCTCGCGGCGCGGTGAGCCGCCCCGGCCGCTCAGATGAAAGGTGAGCAGCCCCAGCAGCAGCGCCAGCACGGGGGTGGCGAGCAGGGTGTCCCGGTTGTAATCCCAGGCGAAGGCCAGGATCTGTGGCAAACCGTTGAGGGCCACCAGCCGATAGGGATGCCCCTCAGGGGAGCTGGACAACAGCTTGTGCTCGTCTTGCAGCAAGGGGGCGGCAGAGAGGGTCATGCCATGGCCGTCGAGCGCCCTGTCTCCCAGGATGAAGAAGAGGTTCTCCTCCCCCATGACGGCTTGCAGGGCGCCGAAGATGTGAAAGCCGTCCAGTTCGGCCAAGAGGGTGCGCTTGCCGAGCTGCTTGCGATAGAGGATGGCGGTCTGGCCCGTGATGGGGCTGTGGCTCGCCAGGATCAGGTCCTGCTTGCCGAGGAGGTAGTCTGGCAGGTTCTGCGCCTGTATGGGCCTGTGCAGAGTGGTGCAGAGCAGGCGGTTGCCCTCCAGCACATAGAGCGCCCGGGCGTAGGGGGAGGCGATGGTGAGATCCCGCAGCGCCAGCGTGTTCTCCTTGCAGGCGCGCCCGACCAGGGGGCGGGCCGCTTCGATCAGGGCCTGACTGTCATCGATGGCGGCGTCGATCATGGCCTCGGCATGGCGCAGGCTGCGCTCGCTGTCCTTGCGAAGGCCCGTGGCCGCCTGCATCAGGTTGAGGACGGTCAGCGCGATCAGCAGGCCGATGCCGAGCAGGGCGGCCAGACGCAGTCGTTGCTTGAGGGTTTCAGTCGGCATAGTGCACCCGATTCTTGCCACTCCGCTTGGCCTCATACAGGGACTGATCAACCTTCTCGATCAGCTGTGAGATGGATTCTTGTTGCCATTGACCGAGGCCGGCGGAGAAGGTCACTACCAGATCCGCCTCACGCCACTGGCGGGTTTCGACCCGTTGGCGCCAGTGCTCGAGCAGGGCGATGGCCGAGTTCTTGTTGTCACCCGGGATGAGGAGTGCCAGCTCCTCGCCGCCATAGCGATAGAGGTTGGCCCGTTTGCCGGCACCCTGCATCCCCTCTTGCGCCACGGTTTTGAGTACCGTATCCCCCATCAGGTGCCCCCGTTTGTCATTGATGGCCTTGAAGTTGTCCAGATCGACCATGCCGAGGAAGAAGGGCTGGCCGTTGTCGACGCAGGCTCTGAGATCCTGATCGAAGCTGCGGCGATTGAACAGGCCGGTGAGGGCATCCGTGGTGGAGGCGGTGACCGCCTCCTGCATCTGATCGTGGCCGCTCTGGATCTCCTGGCGCAGCAGGTTGTCGGGCTTGTCCAGATCGATGCGACCGATGCGCAGCATGGCGACTATCTGGATGATCATCTTGTTGAAGCAGTTGCGCAGGGAGCCCCAGCACAGCAGGCAGATCAGCAGGCAGACCGGAATGGCGATCAGCAGCAGGTAGGCATCGGCTCGGGTGGCGCTGTTGAAGTCGGCATCGCTGACGGTATAGATGACAAACCAGTCCGGGTTGGAGAAGGAGTAGTAATAAACGTGGGTTTGGGTCTGCGGATCATGGAGGTGATCTTCCCCATTGGTCATCTTGCCGATGAGGGCAGGATCGACGCTGTGGCGAAACAGGTTGCTCACATCCGAGTGCAGCAAAATGTCGCCGGCCCTGTCCACCACGTAGAACTCTCCCTTGAGCGGGCTCTTCAACTGGCGCAGGGGATAGCTCAGGTGCTCGAGATTGAGATCCATGGCCAGGGTGCCGAGCGGGTAGCCATCCTGACTGACGATGAGCTGGGAGAAGGAGACGGTCTGCTGCCCCGTCTGCGCATTGGTGTAGTGATCGCTGTAGTTGACGAACAGGCTGCGGGAGGTGGAAGACCTGTACCAGGGCCGGGTGGTGGCATCGAAATCGGTGGCGACTGGCAGGAAGGGGACGGTATTGAAGTGCCCCTGCAGGTCGGAGGCGACGATGCTGGTGATGCTCGGGTTGATAGACAACGTTTGTATCAGCACGGTGCGCAAGGAGGACTGTTCCTTATCGAGGAACCCCGCCAGTTTGGGCCCGTCGATGAAGTTGCTGGTCTCGTTGAGGGTGTATTCCAGCGGCTTGAACTGCTGCTCGATAAACTGGGTGGCCATGTTGTGGACGAACGTGGTGGCGATGGCATGGTATGTCTGCTCGGCCGAGCGCTGAATGAGGCAGCTGACGGTCGCCATGCTGATGACCAGGGTCAGGATGATCACGCCAAAGGAGATATTGAGCTGGGTATTGCAGTGCAGTTCTTTGCTGATGATGTCGTTCATGGGCGCGATCGGGGGGCCTTGTATCGTCTCAAATCGGGCTGATTTTTGGGGGAGGGAGTCTATCTTCATCCCTGTCAGTAGCGCTTGACCCGGATCAAGTGAATTGACGAAAAAAGAGTCAAAGCTCTAAATTGGATTCGTTCAATGGGCGCTTTTTCGGTTTCTTATTTCCTCATGATGGAAGATCCGATCCCGGCCCGCTGGCCGGTAGCAGCTCCGCGCTGCCCGACGCTGACCCAACGGCTGCACCATTGTCGTTTGGATATGCTCTCCGCGCACTTGTCATATTTCGCAGTCAGATGGCGCCGATGCACCGCCATTTCTTCCTCATTGACCCGCCAACATGCCCCAAATTGTTAATTCAGGGGCGAAATAGAACAATAAAATGCAAATGAGATTTGTTACTATTCACATGCAGTTGGCAGTCGAGGATCAGATGCAACTTGTTCACCCCCCATTGACCGTGGTCGCCGCGACCATCTCCGCCCTGTTGGCAGGCTCAGCCCTGGCCGCCGCGCCCCTTGAATCGTCAGAGAAGGTGGCCGACGAGACCCTGACCGTGCTCGGTCAGACCTATCGCAACACGGCGACCAAGACCCAGCTCGACCCCATAGAGACGCCCCAGGCTATCTCGGTGGTGGACAGCGAGACCCTGGAGCAGCGTGGCGTCAGCTCGGTGAGCGAGGCCCTGCGCTATGTGCCCGGCGTCAATACCGAGCTGCGCGGCGGCGCCGTCAATCGGCTGGACCTGTTTAATATCCGCGGCTTTGACAACTACCAGAACTTCTACGACGGCCTGCTGCTGCAATACAACGAGTGGAACCTGCAACCCCAGATAGATCCGGTGGCCATCGAGCAGCTGGAAGTGTTCAAGGGGCCGACCTCCGTGCTCTACGGCAGCATGCCGCCGGGTGGCATGGTCAACCTCATCGCCAAGCGCCCCCAGCGGGACGCCAAACACAGCGTGAGCGTGGCCACGGGCACCGGTGCCCTCAAAGAGATGAGCTTTGACAGCACGGGCGCCATCAACGAGCAGCTCGCCTACCGGGTGGTGGGGCTGGCCCGTCAGAAGGACGGCCAGGCGGTGACCTCGGAAGAGGAGCGCTACGTGTTTGCGCCCTCGCTCGACTGGCAGCTCGGCGAGCGCACCCTGCTGAACCTGAACCTCTACTACCAAAAAGATCCGGAAGCCGGCATCTACACCACTGTACCGGCCAGCGGCTCGGTCAAGAGCAACCCCCTGGGGCAGCTTGGCAGCGATACCTTCCTTGGGGACGAGAACTGGAACGAGTACAACCGGGACGTGACCCTGGTGGGCTACAAGCTGAGCCACGAATTCAACGACAACTGGCAGGTGCTGCAAAATGCCCGCTACATGGACGCCTCCGCCTATCAGCGTAACACCTATAACGCCCCCCTGGCGGTGGACAACCGCACCGTGGCGCGCAACGCCTATCTGACGGACGAGGATTCCCGCGGCTTTGTCATCGACAACCAGCTGGCGGGCAAGGTGATGACCGGCAGCGCCCAGCACAACCTGCTGCTCGGGGTCGATTACCAGTATCTCGATGCGCACATCCTCTATCAGGATACCCTCGACTATTCCGCCCCCAGCATCGACATGTTCAACCCGAACCACAACCAGATAGTGCCGAGTGCCCTGAATTTCTCCTATGAGGATCGCAAGGTCATTCGTCAGTCCCAGACCGGGGTCTATCTGCAGGATCAGGTGCGCCTGGACAGGCTGGTGGCCATCGGCGGCGCCCGTTATGACAGCTACCAGATGGACACCGACAGCCGCGGCCTCTACATGGGAGCGGCCAGTCAGTCCCTGGCCAAGATAGATCAGGACAATCTCTCCTTCCGTCTCGGCGCCCTCTATGAGCTGGATTACGGCTTCTCCCCTTACGTGAGCTATGCCGAGAGCTTCGAGCCGGTACCCGGTGCGGACAAGAACGGCAAGGCGTTTGACCCCTCCACCGGTCAGCAGTGGGAGGGGGGCATCAAGTTCCTGTCCGAGGATATGAGCAAGACCTTCACCGTCGCCGCCTTCCATATCACCAAGGAGAACGCCCTGGTGACGGATCCAGACAACATCTACGGACCCAAGCTGCAGACCGGCGAGATCGTCTCCAAGGGGATCGAGCTGGAAGGGCGGATGGATATCACCGACCAGCTGGATCTGGCGCTGAGCTATACCCGCCAGGACATGGAGATCACCAAGGACACCACGGATCTGCAGGGCAAGACCCCGGTCTGGGTACCCAAGCAGATGGCCTCCCTGTGGAGCAACTACTATGGCGGCGGCAGCCTGCAGGGCATGCGCGTCGGCGCCGGCCTGCGCTACGTGGGTGAGGCCGAGCTCGATGCCGCCAATACCGATACGGTGCCGGATTATGTCCTGATGGACATGTCGGCATCCTACGATCTTGCCGAACTGAGCCAGAGCCTGAAAGGGGTAGAGGCATCCTTGAGCGCCAGCAACCTGCTTGATAAGACCTACTACTCCTGCTACGACCAGAACAACTGCTGGTTCGGCGCCGAGCGTAACCTGGAGGCGAGACTCAAATACGCATTCTAACCCTGCGCCCCGGCCAACGGTCGGGGCTCTCTGCCATCGGCTCTCCGCCGCGAAGCGAAGCCCATTCCATCGGTGCCAGAGGCGCCGGCGGCACTCGGCTTGACGACGTGGCGCAGCAATCGGCTGATCAAGGTGAGCACGAGGGGCTGTTTGCCGCCGCGGCTCAGCTGATCGGCTCCCTCAAGGGGCGCGTGGTGGCGGGGGATCTCCCCTTGCTGACGGCCGCTGACGGCAGCTCGGCGTCCGCCGAGGTGGCGCTGGCGCTGCACGATCACTGGCGCCTGGCGCACCCGGAGGCGGGTCCCGCCTACTGGCTGACCCGCAGTTGGGGCATGCTGTGCTGGCAATCCATTTACCTCGCCATGGTCGCTGTCTACCGGGTCGGCGCCGTGCCGGCTCTGGACAGGCTGGGGCAGGGTCATCAGGGGGGTCTGGTGTCCGGTTTCAGCCTGCCGCTGGCACCCATGATCAAGGGGGAGCGCGAAGTGCTGATCGACGCGGCGGGCACTCGCCTGCACACTCACTGGCAGGGGCTGTTCGAGCTGATGGGGAGTGTGCAGCGGCTAAGGCCCGGTTTTATCCGCCCACTGCTGGCGGACGATCTGCTGTCAGCCCTGGTGCGGGTGCCGGACTTCTTTGGCGAGATAAGCCGGGAGGAGGTCGCGGCCCATGCGCCGCTCTGGCTGGCCGCCTGCGGCCTGCCCGCCGAGCATCTGGCGGGCTGGCGCGAGGTACGGGGAATGGTGGATACAAGCGCCGCCCCCGGCTATGTGCGCCAGCGTTGCTGCCTGCACTACAAGCGCCGGGACGGAGAGCTGTGTGACAACTGCCCGCGGCGACACGGCCACGCCAGCTGCGGGGCCGAGGAAGAGTAAGCAGGAAGAATGAGCAGGAAGAAGCCGCCAGCGTTTGTATGATGCTGGCGTGATGACATCGAGCCGCTCCCGAGCAGCAGAAGGGGGCGGCTTTTTTATGGGTCGGCGTCAGGCACCCATCTTGGTGCGGATCCGCTCGAACAGGCTCTGCAGGCAGGCCTGATCCCGGTCGGCGGCACGCACGGCGCCATACATATGGCGGCGCACGCCTTGGCCAAGAGGCCTGGACTCGAGCAAACCCTGACGCACAAACTCCTCGCTGGCCCAGCGGGGCAGGGCGGCGACCCCGAGCCCGGCGGCAGCCATCTGCAGCATGACGGAGGTGTTGTCCACCGGCTTGCTGCGGGCGGGCTCTACCCCGGCGGGTTGCAGGAAGCGGCTGAACACGTCCATGCGAGCCCGCTCCACCGGGTAGACCAGCAGCACTTCCTGTAGCAGATCTATCGGCTCTATCTGTGTTTTGTGGCACAGCCTGCTATCCGATGCCATCACCAAGGTGAGGTCGAAGGCAAACAGCGGCTCGAAGTGCAGATCTCCTCTGGCCTGCACGTCCGAGGTAAGCAGCAGATCGAGTTGGCCGCCGAGCAGGGCACTGATGGCATCGAAGCCCGGCACGGATTCGACTTCCAGATCCACCCCGGGCCACTGGCGGCGAAAATCCGGCAACAGCGGCAGCAGCCACTGGATGCAGCTGTGGCAATCGAGCGCCAGGTGCAACCGGCCGGCGTCGCCGCTGTGCAGCGCCTGCAGCTGGCGCTCGGTCAGCGCCAGGGCGGGCAACACCTGACGGGCCAGGTTGAGCAACTGCTGGCCCGCCGCCGTCAGCACCAGGGGCCGGCTCTTTCGCAAGTAGAGCTCCAGGTTGAGGCGGGTCTCCAACTCTTTGAGCTGATGGGAGAGGGCGGACTGGGTGAGGTTCAGCGTCAACGCGGCGCCCGCCAGGGAGCCTTGCTCGGCCAGTGCACTGATGGTCTTCAAGTGCTTGATATCGATGTTCAAATTACTGGTCGGATTGTTGGGCACACCCATGATCTCGCTCCTTGTGCATCCACTGCAGGCTGACTTCCATATGGGCTAAGAACCTGTCCACGCTCTTACTGCGAGGCCGTGATCAAGGCTCATGTGCTGCTCGCGTGTTTGTCACCAAGAGTGCTCATGTATTCATATACACTCCGGTTCCTGCGCTGCTCTTTACCTTGCTGACGACATCTCGTGACAGATCGTAAACAAGTTCTAAGAGGCCCTTGCGCGTCAGTTGAGAATTTCTTGAGAGCCAGTTGAAAAGGATTCAATAGCCAGAGCCACCTTATCTCGACATTCTAGATGTGTAAACATCTGGATGGCCAAATCATCCAGTTTCCCATCAGATGAACGAGCATAAGGAATTGGACCTATGACCTGCGCACACACACTCGGTTTCCCCCGTATCGGCGCCAAGCGCGAGCTGAAATTTGCCCTCGAATCCTACTGGCGTGGCGAGACCACCCAGGCCGAACTGGTAGCCGTGGGCAAGAGCCTGCGTGAGCGCCACTGGCAGGCCCAGCGCACCGCCGGGGTCAGCCTGCTGCCGGTCGGCGATTTCGCCTGGTACGATCAGGTGCTCGGCACCAGCCTGCTGGTGGATGCCGTGCCGGCCCGTCACCGCCATGGGGATACCGATCTCGACACCCTGTTCCGGGTGGCCCGTGGCCGCGCGCCGACCGGCCCCAGCGCCGCCGCCGCCGAAATGACCAAGTGGTTCAACACCAACTACCACTATCTGGTACCCGAGTTCAGCCAGGATCAGCGCTTCAAACTGGGCTGGAGCCAGCTGTTTGACGAGGTGGAAGAGGCCAAGGCCCTGGGGCTGCCGGTCAAGGCCGTGCTGCTCGGACCCGTCTCCTACCTGTGGCTTGGCAAGGAGAAAGAGAGCGGCTTCTCCCGCCTCGAGCTGCTGGATCGTCTGCTGGTCGTCTATCAGGAGATCCTGGCCAAATTGGCATCCCAGGGAGTGGAGTGGGTACAAATTGACGAGCCGGCCTTGGCGCTGGACTTGCCGGACGAGTGGCGTCTGGCCTACCTCAAGGCCTATGAGCGCCTGGCTGGCCCCTGCAAGCTGCTGCTCACCACCTATTTCGGCTCAGTGGCCCATCAGCGCGACATCATCACCAGCCTGAAGGTGGATGGTCTGCACCTGGATCTGGTGGCCGCCCCCGAGCAGCTGGAGACGCTGGTCCCGCACCTGCCGGCCCAGTGGGTGCTCTCCGCCGGTGTCATCAATGGTCGCAACGTCTGGCGTGCCAACCTGGCCAAGCTGGCACCGACCCTCAAGGCACTGAAAGCCAAGCTCGGCGAGCGGCTCTGGGTGGGTTCTTCCTGCTCCTTGCTGCACAGCCCGGTGGACTTGACCCTGGAGCATGAGCTGGACGCCCAGACCCGCAGCTGGTTCGCCTTCGCCCTGCAAAAATGCTACGAGCTGGGCCTGCTGGCTGAGTACCTCAATGGTGGGGATCTCGACAAGATAGCGGCCTACAGCCAGCCCATAGTCGACAGAGAATCCGATAGCCGGGTACACAAGAAGGGGGTGCAGTCGCGTCTGGCCAGTCTCACCAACAGCGACTTCGATCGCCAGAGCGCCTATCCGCTGCGGGCACAGGCCCAGCGCCAGGATCTCAAGCTGCCGCTCTTGCCCACCACCACTATCGGCTCTTTCCCGCAGACCTCGGAAATTCGGGCGCTGCGCCAGGAGTGGCGCGCCGGTCGCATCGACAACCAGGCGTACGAAGCGGGCATTCAGGCCCAGATCAAGGATGCCATCGAGCGTCAGGAAGCCATAGGGCTGGACGTGCTGGTGCACGGCGAGGCCGAGCGCAACGACATGGTGGAGTACTTCGGTGAGCTGCTGGACGGCTTTGCCATCACCCGCTTCGGTTGGGTACAGAGTTATGGCTCCCGCTGCGTCAAGCCGCCGGTGATCACCCGGGATATCGACCGCCCGACCCCCATGACGCTCGAATGGACCAAGTTTGCCCAGAGCCTGACCGACAAGCCGGTCAAGGGCATGCTGACCGGCCCGGTCACCATACTCTGCTGGTCCTTCCCCCGGGAAGACGTGAGCCGCGAGCAGTCCGCCCTGCAAATCGGTCTGGCCATTCGCGACGAGGTAGCGGATCTGGAAGCCGCCGGCATCAAGATCATCCAGATCGACGAGCCGGCCATCCGCGAGGGTCTGCCCCTTCGCAAGCAGGATCATCAGGCCTATCTGGACTGGGCGGTGCGCGCCTTCCGCCTGAGTGCGAGCCCTGTGGTGGACAGCACCCAGATCCACACCCACATGTGCTACAGCGACTTCAACCTCATCATAGAGGCGGTGGCGGCGCTCGATGCGGACGTCATTACCATAGAGACCAGCCGCAGCCAGATGCAGCTGCTGGGGGCGTTCGAGCGCTTCAACTACCCGAACGAAATCGGTCCAGGTGTGTATGACATCCACTCGCCCAATGTGCCGACCCAGGTCTGGATTGAGGATCTGATCCGCAAGGCCGCCGAGCAGATCCCGGCGGACCGGCTCTGGGTCAACCCGGATTGCGGCCTCAAGACCCGCGGCTGGGAAGAGACCACCGCCGCTCTCAAGGTCATGGTAGAAGCCACCAAGGCGCTGCGCGCCGAGCTGGCCTGAGGCTAACAAAAATAATCCCTTCGCTCATCGAGCACGGGAATAACGAAAGAGGGAAGGCGCAAGCCTTCCCTCTTTTTTATCGGTTGCCACCATGGCTATCAGGGTGCGAGCAGGGTCAGCGTCCCTGGCTTGGACGCATGAGGAATGAACCTGGGCGCCGCCGGCCATGGCAGTGCCGGTGGCTGCGCCAGGCTTTGTGCGAGCCAGCGGGCATCCAGGGGAATGGCATCGGGATCCCCGATCTTCAGATTGAGGTGCTGGGCGCCGAGGCAGCCGTAGCGGCCGGGCTCGGTCTGGGTGAAGAGGCCGAGGCAGGGCACGCCACTGGCGGCGGCCAGATGCAGGGGCCCGGTGTCGCAGCTGACGAAGAGACAAAGGCCCCGGGTGAAGCGCACCAGCTCAGCCAGGCTGGGCAGGGTGAGCTGGCAGTCCCCGAGAGGAGGCATGGGATCGGCAGGATCGGTGAGCTGGATCAGCAGGGCATCCGGGCTGTGGCGGCGCAGATCCCGGAGCAGCCGTTGCCACTGGGGCTGGGAGAGCCCCTTGCCCTTGCGGGCGCCGGTGAAAAAGCCGATGAGGGGGCGATCCGGCTGGGCGTGCTTCAGGGCCGCCAGCTGGGGGCTGGCCCTGTGCAGCGCTCTGCCAAGCTCAATCTGGTGGGCCAGACTTGCCCGCTTGCCGAGCAGTTGCAGCGGCTGGTGGGCGTAGTGGCAGTTGTCGTCGGGGGCTTGGGGATGTTCAAACAGCGCATCCCCCTTGGCGTCATCGAAGCCTATTTTCTCCCCGGCGCGCACCCAGGCGGCGATCAGGTGATCCGTACTGGAGGCAAACGGCACATAGACCCTGTCGTAGTGCTGGCGGCGCAGGCGCCAGAGCGCCGGCAAGGCCGCCAGCAGATGCTTGCCCTGCAACCGCAGCAAGTGAAGGCGCTGGAGGCGGCATTGTGCGAAGAAGGGGAGCAAGGCCCCGCCACTGCACACCAGCTCTATCTCAGCGTCCGGGTGTTCGCCGCGCACCGCCTGCAGGAAGGGCAGCAGAAACAGGTTGTTGCCGATCCGGTTGGTGCTGCGAATGATCAGGACTCGCCGCACGGGCTGCCCCGTGCTGGCAAGCGTGCCCCGGCGGGCGAGCCAGGCAAGAAAGGCGCGCTCCAACCCTTGTGTCCAACAGCGGCGCTGGCCGTCGAAGCGACGCAGTGCGTCCTTGATAGTGCTCATAAGGCGTGACTCCAGGAGTGGCGATGGGCCCAGAGTGGCAGGGGATCATTAAGCAGGAATTAAGGGGGCCGGGGCCGTGAGGCAAGGGGGCGTGGGCGACCCGGGCGAGGGCAGCGCTGGCAATGAGGGCGGGGAAGTCGTTAATATTGCGCATTTGAAATAAACCTTATCGTCGGGAGCAGAATGCAGTTCAGGGATTTTTTGCCGGTATCGACCAATACCGGCCTCAAAGAGAGTGGGCTGGGGGCCCTGGGGGCCTTCGTCGGGCTGCTCGGCACCGGCGTCTTGTGCCAATGGCTACTGGGGATCGATGCCCACTGGCTGATAGCCCCCATGGGGGCTTCCGCCGTCTTGCTGTTCGCCGCCCCGGCGAGCCCCTTGGCCCAGCCCTGGTCCATCGTCGTGGGCAACGGCGTCTCGGCCCTGATGGGGGTGGCAAGCGCCGCCCTGGTGCCGGATCTGGCGCTCGCCAGTGCCTTGGCCGTGATGCTGGCCATCGCCGCCATGTTCCTCACCCGCAGCCTGCATCCCCCCGGCGGCGCCGTGGCATTGACCGCTGTCATCGGCGGCGAGGGCATTCGCCAGCTGGGGGTGGGGTATGTACTTCTGCCCGTGCTTATCAACTCAGCCCTGCTGCTCGTCCTGGGCCTGTGCTACAACCGCGTGCTGGGGCGACGCTACCCCAACGGCGGCAAGACCCAGCCCAATCGCCACCAGACCGCTGATCCTGAGCCCAGCGCTCGCCTTGCCGGGGCCGCGGACATCGATTTTGCCCTCAAGCAGCACGGCGAACTGCTGGACATCAGCCGCCAGGATCTGCAGGCGCTGCTGCAAGAGGCCCAACTGCACGCCCTGCGCGAGCGGGTCGGCACCGTGCTCTGCCGGGATGTGATGTCAAAAGACCTGGTCACCGCCTCGCCAGACGAGTCGGCCATGGCGGCCTGGCAACTGCTCTCCCACCACAGGATCAAGGCGCTGCCGGTGGTGGACGGGGAGTTGCTGGTCGGGATCATCACCTTGCACGACTTGATGATTGACCGGGAATCCCATCAACCCCGCGCCTTGCTGGCACTGGAGACGCAGACGGTGGCAGATCTGATGACCCGGACGGTGCAGACTGCCCGCCAGGATCAACCGCTTCATGATCTGGTGGGGGCCTTCTCCGATGGGGGCCTGCACCACATGCCGGTGGTGGACGGGGAGCGACTGGTGGGGATCCTGACCCAGTCGGACATGGTGGCCGCGCTCTTTACCCTGGCTCTGCAACCGGCTCAGGGGCAGGGGGCACCTATCCCCTTTGTGGAGAAATAAGCGATAAAAAAGAGGCCCCTCGCGGGGCCTCTTTTATGACATTGACGGATCTCACTATCAGGGGGTGGGATAGACGGTCTGCCCCTGAAACACGGTGCGCTCGACCTGGGTCTCGGCTATCTGTTCCGGGGTGCCGGCGTTGACCAGGGCGAACAGGTCTCGGTCCAGCACGATGAAGTCCGCCGACTTGCCCACCTCGATGGAGCCTGTGATCTCTCCCTGACGCACCGCGTTGGCGCCGTTGATGGTATAGGCGGCCAGCATCTCGGTCAGCGAGATGCGTTGGCTCGCACGGTACTCGTCGTGGCCATCCGCCGCGCGCATGATGCCGGCGGCCATGTTCTCAAACGGCCTAGGATCGCGGCTGTCCACCGGAGCATCGCTGCCCGCCACCAGCACGGCGCCCGCCTTGCGGGAGCTCTCGACCGGGTAGAGGGCCTCGTGCAGATAACCCAGGGGGTCATAGATGGCCTCACTCAAGGGCTGGCCCGCCTTGGTGGGCTGGATGAAGGGGGTCACCAGCATGTCGTAGGCGAGCTGGGGGTTGGTCCAGGCGTAGGTGAAGGTCAGATAGAGCCCAAGATCCCCGAGCCGCTTCTGATCGTCCGGGTGGACCACCTGCAGGTGCGCCAGGGTGTGGGGTATGCCGTGATTCCCATTGCTGGCGCGGGCCGCCTCCAGCGCATCCAGCGCCATCCGGGTGCTGCGATCGCCGATGCTGTGCATGTGGATGCTAAAACCCTCCTTATCCAGCGCCCCCACGTAGCGCTTCAGATCCGCATCCTGGTAGTTGACTATGCCGTTGCTGCCCGCATCCTCGCTGTCTGCGGTAATGGTGACATCGCCGCTGCCGGCGTTCATGACCAGATGGGGCCTGTGGTAATTCTCCAGCATGCCGGCGTTGGGCAAAAAGACCGGATCCGTGAAGGGATCCCCCTCTATCACGCCGTCGAGGAAGATCTTGACCGCATCGGCCTTGATGAGGGGATTGCCCGCGAAGGCATCTCGCACCGCCCGAGCCTTGGCCAGGTGACCAGGGAGGTCGAGTTTGCCGCTGAAATCATCGTCATGGAAGCAGGTGGCGGCGGTGACCCGCATGTGCAGCAGATCCTGGGTCTGCATGTTGAGCAGACGCTGGCGGATGAAGTCGCTGGCACAGGCATCCTGAATACCGGTGATGCCGCGCGACGCCATCAGCTCGGAGATGGCGGGCAGGATCTTGTCATACTGGGCGGCGGCCTGATCGTCGCTCGCACTCAGCACACCGCTATCGGGCACAGGGATGGCGCTACGGGCTGCGTCCCGTATCACCCCGCTGCTCAAATCCACATAGGGAATGAAGTCGGCAAACACACCGCCCGGTGCCAGGGTGGTGGGATTGAAGCCGACCACATTGCCATCTTTGTCCTTGGCCAGCGCCAGTGCCTGGGAGTTGTAGCCGCCGGCATGGCCGTCGACCCCGGCCAGCATCACAGGGTTGTCCGGTGCCATGGCATCGAGGGCCGAGAGCAGGGTGGCATAGGTGGCGGTCGGGGTGTTGCCATCGTAGGGGGACCACTGATTGACCACCAGCCAGTCCCCCGGTTTGGGGGCGTAGCGGGGCAGGCACTCCTTGATCTTGGCGGCGAGGGCATCCAGATCGACGCTCTGGCCGTCGAGATCGCACATGTCGAGCGCCACCGTGCCTATCAGGTGGATGTGGTTGTCGTGCAGGCCGGGCAGCACCATCTTGCCCTGCAAGTCCACCACCTGGGTGGGTTTGAGGGCATCGGCCCCAGCCCTGGATCCCACATAGGTAAACTTGCCATCGCTCACCACCATGGCCTCGGCCACGCTGCGCTGCCCATCCTGGGTGTGGATCTTGCCGTTGAGATACAGGGTGCTTGTGGGGGGGGATGTGCTGCTGTTCTCCTGCTGGCAGCCGCTGAGCAGGGCGCCCAGTAGCAGGGCAAGGGCACTGATCTTCATCTGTTTGCTATCCATAGCGTGCTCTCCTTGAGTTAATTGCAGTTTTTACTGCATATATGAGCACCCTTGTTTATTGCAGCTATCCTGAAAAATGCCAGTGATTGCTGCACTTTTTTTGGCTTGTGTTTAGCGTGTCACATCATGTAGTTATGACAACCAGCCCAGATGGGGAAACCTTGTTGCGGAGAAGACGTGATGGATCATCTATTGCCGGTGGAGCTCTGCATGCGGCGCCAGCCCAGGCAGCAGCGCAGTCAGGAGGTGGCGAGCCGCATCGAGCAGGCCACCCTGTCGATGCTGCAGGAGCAGGGGTTTGCGGCGCTCAATACCAATGCCATTGCCGCGCGGGCCGGGGTGGGCATCAAGTCGCTCTATCATCTGTATCCGAACAAGGAGGCCATCATCTGCCGTCTCGCCATGGATTGGCTGGCGGCGGTGTGCGAGGCGCAAGAAGAGATCCGCCGGCAGGCCCAGAGCTGGCCCCAGACTCTGCTGATGCTGGATGAGGCGCTGGAGGAGCTGGATGAGGAGTTTGTCGGTTATGGGGCCCTGTGGCTTGCGATGGATCTCATCCCGGCCCTGCACGGGGTGGAGCACGAGCACGAGCGAGGCCAGATTGAATTCTGGTCCGAGCGGCTGCGCCACTTCGGCTGCCGCTGGCCCGAGCCCGAGCTCAGGGCCCTAGTGCGTTACTTCTACCGGACCATGGACGTGGCCAAGCAGTGCACCAAGGAGCAGGGGGAGGCGGGGCGACAGATGTGGCTGCTGCACCGGCACTGGTGCGAGCAACTGGTGGGGGCGGCCATCGCAGAGCCCGATCCTGCACGGGTCTGGCAGTCAAGTTTTGAACTGATAAGGCAGCCCTGAGCCCCGACTCAGGCGGTGCGCGGCTTAAAGTCGTGGATCGATGAAAAAAGAGAGGGAGTGCCTGGCACTCCCTCTCTTTTTTGTGACTCGTCTCAGGCCTGGTCTATCTGCGCCTGGCCTATCTGTGCCCATAGCGCGCCAGGGTCAGCCCCTCGTCACTGATGGCAGGTTGGTTGCCGCTGATGAGATCCGCCAGCAGCTGGCCTGAGCCGGCCGCCATGGTCCAGCCCAGGGTGCCGTGGCCGGTGTTGAGCCAGAGCCCCGGAATGGGGCTTGGGCCCACCAGGGGTGTGCCATCCGGCGTCATGGGACGCAGCCCGGTCCAGAACTCGGCTCGGGCGAGATCGCCACCCGCGGGGAAGAGATCGTTAACTACCATGGCCAGGGTGTCATGGCGCCTGGGGTTGAGCGTCAGGTTGAAACCGCTCAGCTCCGCCATGCCGCCGACCCGGATCCGCTCATCGAAACGGGTGATGGCGACCTTGTAGGTCTCATCCAGCACGGTGCTGCGCGGCGCCGCCTCCGGATTGGTCATGGGCAGGGTGAGGGAGTAACCCTTGACCGGGTAGACGGGCAGGGCGATGCCGAGGGGACGCAAGAGCCCGGTGCCATAGCTGCCCAGCGCGCAGACGATGGCGTCCGCCTGCCAGCGCCGCTCACCGGCCCGCACGGCCACGGCGCGACCCGCCGCCAGTTCGATCTCGTCGATGGGGCAGTTGAACACAAATTCCACTCCCAGCCGCTGCGCCTCCGTCGCCAGAGCCTGGGTGAAGCGATAGCAGTCGCCGGTCTCATCCCCTGGCAGGCGCAGGCCTCCCACTATCTTGCCGCGCACCCGCGCCAGGGCAGGCTCCGCCGCTTCACAGCCGGCGGCATCGAGCGCCTGATAGGGAACGCCGTATTCCGCCAGCACCTCAATGTCGCGTTTGCTGGCGTCCAGCTGGGCCTGGCTTCTGAACAACTGCAAGGTACCGAGCTGGCGCCCCTCGTAATCGAGCGCCAGTTCATCCCTCAGCCCCTTCATGCAGTCGCGACTGTACTCGGCCAGACGCACCATGCGCCCCTTGTTGGTGGCGTAGGCGGTTGGGGTGCAGTTGGCAAACATCTGCAGCATCCAGCGCAGCTGGAAGGGATCCGAGGTGGGACGTACCGTGAAGGGGGCATGCTTTTGTAGCATCCATTTGGCCGCCTTGAGAGGAATGCCGGGGGCCGCCCAGGGAGAGGCGTAGCCCGGGGAGATCTGGCCCGCGTTGGCGTGGCTGGTTTCAAGCGCTACACCGCCTCGGCGCTCCAGCAGTGTCACCTGATGGCCTGCCTTGGCCAGATACCAGGCGCTGGCCACCCCTATCACCCCCCCTCCCAATACCACTATCTTCATCACATCATCCTTGTTATGAACCACTTGGCCGACTCCGGCGCCCCCCGCTTCGTGGCTCGGGAGGCGGTTTGGCCCTCACGTTACCATCGGCAGCGAGATCGGCAAATCCATCGGGCCGAGAATGCCAGTTATCACCATGTTAACATCTTGTTGTGGTGTTTTATCTGGCAAAATGGTGACGTGTTGATGTTTTATGCTGTGAAATGACGCGGGAAATCGGGTGCATGGGCGTGGACAGGGAGAGTCGCCGCTTGCGGGTGGGGAATGGGGTTAAGAGGTTGATGGCGATAATAAAAAACCGCAGGTAAACAGGCCTGCGGTTTTATTGATGAAGACTCGCTTACTGGGCTGAGAAGAGCTTGGGGGCCGGGGTGGATTGGGCGGTCAGGGTCGCACGGCCCGAGGTCTCCAGCCAGGTTTTGATCTTCTTGGCATCGGCCACCCGCTCATCCGTGGTGTTGGCATGGAGCAGCACCATGATGACGGGTTCGTTGCTCACCTTGGTGCCCATCACCAGACAGCGTCCCGCCTCGCGGATATAGCCGGTCTTGGAGACCAGAATAGGCCAGCTGCCTTCACGCACTATGCGGTTTGAGTTGTGATACTGCATCTGGCGCTTGCCGTTGCGCACCAGTCTGTGCTCGGTCGAGGTGTATTGGCGAATGAGCGGATAGGTGGAGGCGGTGGCCGCCAGCTTGGCGAGATCGTGGGCGGTGGCGACGTTGCGCGGATTGAGCCCGGTGCTGTCGGCGAAATGGGTGCTCCACATGCCGAGCATGCGGGCCTTGGCGTTCATCGCCTCGACGAAGGCACGTCGGCCACCCGGGTAGTTGCGGGCCAGGGCCGAGGCGGCGCGGTTTTCCGACGACATCAGTGCGATGTGCAGCATGTCGGCCCGGCTCAGGCGCGAGCCTATGGCCAGACGGGAGCCTGTGCCCTTGATCCTGTCCACGTCATCCATGGTGACTGTGATGGACTCGGAGAGCCGCTGGTTGCCATCCAGCACCACCAGCGCCGTCATCAGCTTGGTGATGGAGGCGATGGGCATGATCCGATTGGCGTTGCGCTCGGCCAGGATCTCGCCGGTGCGTGGATTGGCGACCACGAAGGCATCGGATCTCAGGGCGAGGTTGTTGCGTTGTTCGAGGAAGCTGTTGGTCGGGGCGGCGTGGGCTGTGTCTATGCTGGCGGGAAGGAGAAAGGCGCCGAGCAGCAAGGAGAGAAAAGGACGCATGTTCATGATGAGGCTCTACCGTACGACAATCGAGGTTATTTGGCTAAGTTATATGACGGGAACTGACGCTTAACAACGTCAAAAGTTCCAATATTTTAATTTTATGGGGTGGCGCACCTTGAAATCACACGCTTGGCGGCTATATCGCGCCCCCGTTCGGCCCAGGCAGAGTCGCGAAGAGGGTCAATGCGCATCAGGATCCCCATCAGAGATGCGCACTATATGCCGGATATGGGCATCCGTTACTACTCTTTTTTGCACCCTTTCGGAGCATAGTGGCGAGCACGCTGTTTTAGGAATGCCTCAGAGGCAGAATTGGCAAGCACTCGATGGGAGATAGGGGGATTCTTCCTCCTTATCTCCACCAGCCCCAGGGGGGGCAGTCTGCCGCCATTAGCCCTCTGCCCGTCTCAGCCGAGCACCACCCGCATCAAGGTCGAGGGGCGGCTTTCGACAAAATAGCGCCAGACATGATCATAGAGTGCCTGTTGGCCGGGAAAGCTCACCAGCACCTTGGCCTCGGCCAAGGTGCACCAGCGATATGCGGTGTGCTCATCATTGAGTTGTACCCCTTGGTTGGGTGGGCAATAGACCACAAAGACAGGCACGACTGTCACCACATTCGGGCCGCTCTCGTAAAACTGTTCCAGATAATGGGCTGTGTATAACTCGCAAACCGTGATACCCGTCTCCTCGCCAAACTCACGAATAATGGTCTGCCAGCCGGTTTCTCCTGCCTCGACCGTGCCCGCCACATGGCACCAGAAACCGCCCTTGACCCTGTACATCAGCAGCATTTTTATCTGGCCATCTATTTCTGATAAGGCCACACCGGCAACGGCGTGACAGCGAATGGGGATCATGACTCGTCCTTGTTGTCGTGAAATGAGGCTCTGCATTATGGATATGGATGGGTACCGTGGATCAACCCCCATATCAGGATGTCCTGACATTACAGAGCCAGCAAGGGATGGTCTTTATCCCCCCATGATGCGGGCGGTTTGAATGGCTTGAATAAGCGCCCCCCGGTTGATGCGGGGCCGCTCGCCATCCAGCAGCCCTTGCCACAGGGTGATGGCCTCGCCGTAGCGGCCGTGCAGGAAGTGATCGGAGGCGAGCAGCATCAGGGCGCTCACTTCCCCCTTGTCGAGTACGAGGGCGGCATCCAGCAGGCGGCGCGCCTCCGGGGTGAGCCGCTGGCCCGCCTGGTAGTAGCGTACCGTGGCCTGAGCCGCCAGGGTGGCGGCGCTGGCGTGCCCCTCCAGCAGGGCGAGTTTCTGATAGGCAAACCAGGCGTTCTCATACTCGTCTCGATAGAGATAGAGCTGACCCAGCTCGGCCCAACCCTCAAGATCCTGAGGATCCCGCTGCAATCGCTGGTGCAGGGCGCCGAGCTCCTTGTCCTGCAAGTCGCGCGGACTCAGGCCCGCCAGGGGATCGGGACGCTGCTGATACCCCTGCCAGGCTTGATAGCGGCCTGTGTTGGTGTAGACGAGGGCGATCGCTCCCACTAACAGCACTCCGAGCAGCAGCCAGGGCAGGGGGCTGGGCGCAGGCATCTTGGTCGCGAGTCGCGCCCGCAATCGCAGTTCCCCCTCTGGGGTGGCATTGGCCAGCCGCGCCTGCTCCAGCTCATGGTACAGGGGAGAGTGAGGGGGGATGTTGGCCTGCTGCTCGGCCATGATCAGCCGATTCAATTCACCTCTGGGATCCGGGTACTGGCCTGCTTGCGCCTCGAACTGGTAAGCACAAGAGGGGCTGGCAGACGGGTTATGACGGTGGCGTAAACTGAGGTAAAGGCGGCGCAGGGCCAGCAGCAAGAGCAGCAGCGGCCCTCCCCAGAGCAGCGCCGTGCTGGCCTTGAGGGGGGGATCGTAGCGCACGAAGTCGCCAAACCGACTGGTCATACGGGCGATCACCTGCTCGTCGCTCTGGCCTTCATCCACCCAGCGATAGACCTCGAGGCGCAGATCCCGCGCTATGGGGGAGTTGGACTCCACCAGGTTCTGGTTCTGGCACTGGGGGCAGCGCAAGGAGCGCGCCAGCTCCTGGGCGCGGCTCTGCAACTCGGGATGGCGGAACTCATAGGTATCGACGCCGCTGGCGGCGGCGAGGCCGGCCCCGCAGAGCAGGATTGTGATCAGCAGTGTGCACAGCGTCTCGATTAGAGGGGGTTTATTCATGGCTGGCTCTTCGCAGTGACGGCGGCGCGAGCCTCGCCGAGCCTGGGCACAAACTGGCGCTGCCAGATCTCCCGGGTCAGCTCCCCCGTGTGGCGAGCGATCAGGGTGCCGTCGGCGCCAAACAGATAGGTCTCCGGTGTGCCATAGACACCGAGCTCCAGCGCAAGCCGGCCGTCAGGGTCGGCCAGCACGGCGCGATAGGGGTTTCCCGCCTCGCGCAGCCAGGCGCGAGCTGCCTCCTTGTGGTCCCGGTAGTTGAGGCCATAGAGGGGTACTGAGCCCGCCAGCTCGGTGAGCAAGGGGTGCTCGGCGCGGCAGTTGGGGCACCAGCTGGCCCAGATGTTGAGCAGGAAGGGCTCTCCCTTGAGGGTCTGGGTGCTGATGGCGGGGCCGCCGAGCAGATCCTCGCTCTGTCTGTGGGGTAGGCTGCGCCCCAGGGTCGCCTCGTCCTGACGATAGGGATCCTTGCCAAGACCGAGCCAGAGCAGGGCGCCGAGGCCCAGGGTGAGCGCCAAAGGAATGAACAGACGCAGGCGATTCATAGGGCCTCCTCGGCGTGGCCATCTTGATGCGATGAGGAAACCGGTGCCGGTCTGGCAGCCCTCTGTCTGGTCACCAGCAGGGGTCGACGTCCCAGTAGGCGCAGGGCGCCACCTGCCATCATCAGCAGGCCGCCGAGCCAGATCCAGCGTACCAGCGGCTTGTGGTGCAATCGCATGGCGTAGGCGTCCGGCCCCATCTTCTCGCCGAGAACCACGTAGAGATCCCCAAACAGCCCCCACTCGATGCCGGGTTCGTTCATGTTCATGGTGCGCACGCTGTAATGGCGCCGCTCGGGGGTGATCCGCGCCACCTCTTTACCGTCCTTGTGCACGCTCAAGGTAATGCGCTCGGCTGTGTAGTTGGGGCCGAGCAGGGGCTCGCTCCCCTCATAGCGAAACTCGTAGGCGCCGAGTCGGTAGGGCTTGTCTGCGCCGAGCACGGTTCCCCCCTCCTGGCTGTGGTGGCTCACCTGAGCTATGCCGAGGGCGCAGACCGCCACCCCGAGGTGGGCCAGCAGGCTCCCCAGCCGGTTGGCATCCCGCCAATGGGTTTTCAGCGGGAAGTTGAGCAGCAGGCTGGCCAGCAGCCAGAGGCTGATCACATTGGCGAGGATCCCGCTCCAGCTCGGGGCGCCCTGATCGCGATACCAGAGGCTGATTAAACCGCCCCCCAACAGGCCGAGCAGCAATGGCAGCGCCGTCTTGATAAGAGAACTGGCTTTCAACCCTTGCCAGCGCAGGCGCGGGATCCAGGTCATCAATACCATCAGCGCCAAGGCCAGGGGCACGAAGATGGCGTTGAAGTAGGGGGCGCCCACCGACAGCGATCCCAGATGCAGGGACTGGAACACCATGGGGTAGAAGGTGCCGAGCAGCACGCTGGCACAGGCCACGACCAGCAGAAGGATGGCGGCGCCGATCAGCCCCTCCTTTGACCAGAAACCGAAGTGGGCATAAGGGGCCCGGGTATCGGCCCGCAGGGCGAACAGGGTCAAGGCTGTGGTAAGCAGCAGGCCGAGCAGCAGCAACAGGGTGAGGCCACGGTCGGGATCCACCGCGAAGGCGTGGACCGAGGTGAGTACCCCGGATCGCACCACGAAGGTGCCGAGCAGGCTCAAGGAGAAGGTGAAGATGGAGAGCAACAGCACGCCGTGGCCGTAGGCGCCGCGCTTCTCGCAGACAATCAGGGCGTGCAGCAGGGCCGTGCCCAGCAGCCAGGGCAGCAGGGAGGCGTTTTCCACCGGATCCCAGAACCACCAGCCCCCCCAGCCGAGCTCGTAATAGGCCCACCAGGAGCCGAGCAAGATGCCGGCGGTGAGAAACACCCAGGAGCCGAGCGCCCAGGGGCGGCTCCAGTGGGCCACGGCGCCGTCCAGCTTGCCCGAATGCAGCGCCGCCATGGCGAAAGCGAAGTTGACCGCAAACCCCACATAGCCGAGGTAGAGCAGAGGCGGGTGTATGATGAGGCCGATATCCTGCAGCATGGGATTGAGATCGCGTCCCTCTAGCGGCCCCGGAAAGGCGCGATCGAACGGGCTGGAGAAAACCAGGGTGTAGAGGCCAAACAGGCCGACGATCAGCCCCATGATGGCGAGCACCCGCACCCGGATAAGCGGGTCAACCCGGCTGGAGCAGAGCGCCACCAGGGCCCCCCAGAGCGCCAGTGCAAACACGAAGAACAGCATGGAGCCCTCGTGACCACCCCACACGGCCGCCAGTTTGAAGCCAAGGGGCAGGGCACTGTTGGCGTGTTGAGCCACGTAAATCAGGGTGAAGTCGTTTTGAGCGAAACAGAGGCCGAGCAGTATCAGGGCGGCGCCAAGCAGGACGGCACTCAGCAGGGCAAGGGGCTTGGCGCTGCCAAGCAGGGAGGGTGAGGCGAGGGTGAGACCAAGCCAGGGCAAGGTGCCTTGTAGCAGGGAGAGTGCCGTTGCCAGCAGCAGTGAGAGATAGCCGAGCTCTGCCAGCACATAACCTCCTGTTAATTCAATATTGTGCAGTGCAAGCTGCTGTTCCGGTGCGGATTAATATGGATGTCATCAGAGCGTCAGCCGCTGAGCGATGCACGGGCACCCGTCGCCCAAGGGGGCGGGTGCCCGTGTTCAAACCCCTATACCACTGTCATCTGGCCGGCATAGAGCACGAAGTAGCGCAGCAGCAGTATCCCCACCAGGGTCAGGCCACACACCAGCACCAGGTGGCCACGCCGCGCCCGCAAGGGGGCGGGTGTCAGCAGGGCGAGCAGTTGGGGCAACAGCATGCCGATGCCCACCACGCCGAGCCAGAACACCTGTGCCCAGAAACCGCTGCCGATGGCCGCCCACATGGCAGCCTCCTTCTGACCGCCGCCAAAATAGAGGCCGGTGAAGAAGCAGACCAGCAACAGCACTTCTACCGCCAGTATCGGCCGCTCGAAGTGGTGCACGAAGCTCACTCCCGGGCTCTGGTTGTGCTCCTTGAACAGGGTCACCGCCAGCAGGCTGGTAGCGGCGATACCCGAGCTGATGCCGGACACCAGGAACAACACGGGCAGCACCGGGTTGTTCAGGAGCGGATAGGTCTTGAGCGCCGAGAGCAGAAAACCGGTGTAGGCACCGAGCAGCACCGCCAGCAGCAAGAGCAGAGGCGCCAGCAGCGACTCGAACCGGGCCAGCAGGCCGATCAGATCATCCACGAAGGCAAACTTCTGCTTGAGCAAACGGCTACGCAGCCCCTCGATCTCGGTCCGAAACACCACAGCCAGCCAGGCGAACAGCACGGCCATATAGAGTTGGAACAGCATGACCCCCATGGACATGACGGAGTCGAACTGGTAGTGGAACATCAGCTTCCAGAAGGTCCAGGGGCGGGCCAGGTGGAAGATAAGGATCAAGAGCCCCAGGATCACCGAGAGCGGTGCCAGCAGGGCGGTCGCCTTGATGATGCCGCTCTCGCTGCCGGCTCCCTTACGGCGCAGCGGCACCGACAGGGTGGTGGCGCCGGCCGAGATACCGAGCAGGAAGAGGTAGATCGCGATGGGCCAGTCCCACACCAGGGAAGAGAAATGAAACGCATCATGCCACATGGTCAGTCCCTCCATCGGTTACTGCCAGGACAGATGGTGATGGGACAGATCCCCACACAAATGCCAAGACAAGGGAGGAGAAGTGAAACGCGTCTTGCATGGTCATGACTTGATCTCCCCTTTGGGCACGCGATACAGCTTGGGCGAGGTGCCGAGCGCCTGCTTGTAGCGGTAGGTAGTCTCCTTCACCAGCCGCTGGGCTATGGGGCTGTCCGGATCGTCCAGATTGCCAAACACCAGTGCCTTGGTGGGGCAGGATTCCACACAGGCAGGCTGCTTGCCCTGAGCCAGGTTGGTCTTGCGGCAAAAATCGCACTTGTCCGCCACTCGGGTGACCGGGTTGATGAAGCGCACCTGATAGGGGCAGGCGGCCAGACAATACATGCAGCCGACGCACAACTCCGGGTTCACATCGACGATGCCATCCTCGGCGCGTCTATGGGAGGCGCCGGTCGGGCAGACATGGACGCAGGGTGCGTTGTCGCAGTGCTGGCAGGATTTGCGAAAGAAGTGGTAATCGGCCTCGGGAAATGCGCCGATAGGGCCGGTGCGCAGGATCTCGAGGCGCGAGACGCCGTCCGGCACCTGGTTCACCTCCCGGCAGGCATCCATGCAGGCGGTGCAGCCGATGCAGGCCGTCTCGTCGTGCAGCATGCCGTAGCGCACCCCGTCGATGCGCTGGCTGTGAGTTAGGGGGCTGGCGCCCGCGCGAGCGGGTCCCGTCATCATGATGAGGGCGCCCGCGCTCATGCCCGCCAAGAATTCACGGCGAGAGCAGCTCATGGCGCCTCCTTGCTCACGCTGGCCTGCTGGTTGGCCGCCTTGGTGGCGTGCTGTTTGCTGTGACAGTCGACGCACAGCTTGACCCGGGATTTCTCCGGGATCCCCACCATGGGCTCCTTGGCTGGGTGCAGCTGGTGGCAACTGGTACAGCTGAGCTTGGTCATGTGCACGTCGTGGGCCCAGAGCGCCTCGCGCAATGGCTTGGGCTCATGGCAGCTCATGCAGACGCTGTTCTGCTCGGCGATGGGATAACCCTCCTTGCCCGGCGCTTTGTTGAAGCTGTCGCTAAAGCGCATCACATCCTTGACCCCTTCCCTGTGCTGGGGAGAGGGGAGACCGTGGCAGTTGGTGCAGGTCACCGGGGCCAGGTTGTTGGGGTTGGTCGCCTTGGCATGCTTGCCGTGCATGCCGTCCGTCTGCTCCTTGTGGCAGTCGGTGCAGGCCTTGTCGGCGCTGCGCAAGAACTCAACATCGTGCATGGCCGGCGCGGCGGCGGGGTGCGTTGCCGACTCGGCGGCCTGGCCCTGCAGGCTGGTCAGCAGCATGGCTGCCATCAGCATCAGTCGTAAGAAATCCATCGTTAAATCACCCATAGGAAGCCTCCATCCGTGGCGGGCACCGCAGTGCCCGCCCGCTCCATTACTGCGCCAGTCGTCCGGCCGCTTTGGCCTCGGCTTCCCAGGCGGGCACTGTGGTCTTGAGGAACTGGGCCTTGTCCGCGTTCATCTGCTTCATGTCCATGCCAAGGGCGGCCTGGGCCTTCTCCTTGCTGGAGATGTCGGGGATGGCGATCTCGTGGCTGATGCCCTTGGTGGCCAGCAGGCGAGCGAGCTTGGTGCGCGCATCGGCCGCCTTGTCCAGGGCACTACCCAGCATCCTCAGGGCCACTTCCGGCGCGTGGGCTTGCACCCCGTGGGAGGCGATGGAGAAGTCCCAGCGCCACTGGGCGTGACGGATGTCCTGCTGGATATCCTTCATCTCGGCTTCGGTGGCGCCGGCATCCCAGGCCGCCTTGGCTTCGAAGTGGGCGTGCACCAGCTGCTTCTCGACTTTCAGCTTGATCTCGGTGATCGCCTCTTTGCGCTGGTGGACTATGTCTTGCAGCATCTCCTTGCTCTGGGTGTGACAGTTGCGGCAGGTCTGCTCGAAGCGATCGAACGGGTTGCCGACCTTGTGATCCGTGTAGACCTTGCCCTGCTCGTTCTGCACCTTGGGCATGTGGCAGTCGACGCAGGCGACGTTGTTCTGGCCGTGAATACCGGCGCGCCAGGTCTCGTATTCCGGGTGCTGTGCCTTGAGCATGGGGGTCTTGGAGAGGGCATGGGTCCAGTCGGCGAAGCCAATCTCGTCGTAATACTCTTCCATCTGTTCGACGCGGGTCCCCTTGTCCCAGGGGAATTTCACCGCCTTGGTGGGGCCGTTGAAGTAGTACTCCACGTGGCACTGGCCGCACACCTGGGATTGCTGATCGAAGCGGCCCTGCTCCTTGAACGGTTTGCCGATGGCGGTCATGGCGCGGTCTGCATAGGGGCGGGAGAGGTGCAGGGCGGGTTTGCCCTCCTTGAACTCTTTCGAGGCGGTGTCATGGCAGTCGGCGCAACCTATGGTGTTGACGATTTCCGGCCCACCCTTGGCCCACATCCCCTTGAAGTAGCCATCTTCACCTTTCTCGTCGATGACGCGGGCGACGTCCGGGCCTTTGCAGCTCCAGCATGCCATGGGCAGGGGGCCGTCTTCGGCGGTCTTGGGGGCACCGGTGCGCAGGCTTTCGCGCACGTCGGTCAGGGCGTAGAAGTGACCGCGCGGCTTGTTGTAGTCCTTTGAGAAGGGGTAGCCGGCCCAGAGCACCACCATCTGCGGATCTTCCGCCAGGGCGTCGGTGCGCTCCGCGCTCTCGCTGGTCGAGGTCCAGCTGTCGAACTGATCGATGTGATCCTTGGCGAACAGCTCGTTGCGCGCCTCTATCTTGCCCTTGGGGGCTGTCTCATCGGCCTGTACCAGGCTGCTCGTCCCCATGAGGGCGGTCAGCAGCAGGGCGGCCAAGCCCGGCCGCCATAAGGTGTTTTGTGAACCCACGGTCATCACTCCCAGATAAATGTCCTTGTCGGACCCGGCCGTTCCATCTTGCAGCGTGGACATCTCTACCCATGCGGGCATGGCAGGTCGATTAATTGTTATAAGTGCATAAAATAAGATATCTATGCGATTGCTCGTGGGAATAATACCAAATGGGTAAAATGGATAATGATTTATCGCGGCCGGTCTTGCGCTAGATCAATTGACATGGGGCTCAGATCTGAAAAGTGAGATCCAGGTTTAATTATTTATTGTCATTGATAACTTAGTGCAAATGACAGTTCTCATAGCAGGGTTGACCAGGTCAGGAAGGCGTCGTGGGAGGGATTGAAGAAAAGTGACCTGGCAGCCGTATGTTGGGGATGGGCGGGCAGATATAATTTGAATTTATATTCATATTTTTCGATATCGAGCGGGCGCTTGATACGCCTTGGTGAAATAGGGGAGGGGTCTCGTCTGAGAGAGGCTTTTGATGTCTTTATGAACAAGGTGTCAGCTCTTGACGCAGGGATCGGAGCCAAGAGAGCCAGACTTGGCCCGTTTCTGCACTATTTAGGAATAAAGGGAGGGTTCTACTGCTCTCTCACGGCTTCGACAACGTTTTACTGAATTAAATAGGACGTTTGGCAGTTTTTCCTTTCGATATTTTCGAAAATGCTGAAGGGATCTCTCTCGAAGGAGGGGGTAAAATGACCGCCTATCACTGTGGCTTCCCAATTCTGCTTATATTGGAAGCCTGTGCTTACTCGTTGGAGGATATATGGCTGAGCTGCAAATCGATAAACCGACCCAGATTACCCAACTGGAGGGCGCTGTGTTTGTCATGGATGCCGAAGGCTCCTTGCGCCGCGCCGCAGTGGGCATGCAGCTACAGCCCGGCGAGCGCCTGCTCACCGAATCCGATGGGCACTTCGAGTTGGCCGATCCCGCCGGTGAAGCCAACACTCCTGAGCCGCTCGAGCTGTCTCAGTTGCAGCAGGATCCCCAGCAGCTCGATCCTGAGCTCGCCAGTCTGCAGGAGGCCATCCGTCAGGGGGCCGACCCGACCGAGCTGTTTACCGAGACTGCCGCCGGTAACGCCGCGGCAGGCACAGCAGGCGGTGTGGTGGGCTCCAGTGCCGGTGGCTTCGTGGTGGTGGATCTCAACAACGATTTCACCGTGGTGGAGGCCGGTTTTGACACCGACCACCAGACAAACCTTCAGGGGGATGAGCTGTTAGCCGAGGATCAGATTGACAACAGGCCTCCCGACTTCTCCCTGAGCCCCATTTCTCTGACGGAAGACGCCTTCACCAATCAGGACAATGTGGTAGGAAGGAGCGATTTCGTTATCCGCCAGCGATTTGATCCTCTGGTCGCAGACTCCCTGGCGTTCACAGATCAAATTGAAACGTTGGCCAGGCTAAATGGCAGTGGTATCAGCAGCGATGGCCATGTACTTACCTTCGAATTTGGCAGCGACCGATTACTGACCGGCTACTACCTCGATGAAAACGGTCAACGTGTCGATGTATTGCAAGCCGAGCTGACGGCGAATCAGGTCAATGGTGACGTACAGGGCTCGGTGACGGTTACCCTGCATGGGCCGCTCGATCATCAGGGCAGTGACCAACTCTCGTTGGGGCTCTCTGTCATTGCCAAGGAGAGCGATGGTAACGAAATTGAAGCCGATCTCTCAGTTAGCATCAACGACGGTGTGGATCCCAACCTCGGTATCGACAGTGGCATCAGTCTGCAGGAAGGGGGGGCCAGCCAGTCTCTGGATGGCCAGCTGCCGGTCAACGTGGGCAGCGATCGCCTGGTGTCCCTCAATTTCGAGGCGAGCCAACCTGGCCTCGATGGCCTGACCAGCGGCGGTAAAGCCACTACTTATCAGGTCAATGGCAACCAGATCACCCTGCTAGATGCCGCTGGCAAGGTCATT